>JBOGVU010000032.1:0-26411 GCA_050692915.1 Actinomycetota bacterium
CGGTTCGACCCGGCGAGGTTCGAGCGGGAGCTCTCGGCCATCGTGGGCCCGCTGCGCGAGGCCGGTGCGCAGGTGCTCACCGCGACCATCCCCGACGTCACCACGTTCTCGCCGTTGCCGAAGCGGTTCCTGACTGGGCTCCGGGCCCGGCTCCGCGCCACCAGCGAGGCGGTGCGCGCGGTGTCGGCCCAGCACGCCGCGCTGTGCCTCGACCTGGAAGCGCTCCCCGAGGCCCGACAGCGGCAGGTCATGAGCGTGGACCGCCTCCATCCCGGTCCCCAGGGCCACGTCCTGCTCGCGGGGGCCTTCGCCGGTCTCCTCGAGGAGCACTCGGGCGTCCCGATCCCCCGGCCCGACGGCATCGACCTCGCGGGCAAGCTGCACCAGGCCCGATGGCTGATCCGGCAGCTCCGGCCGGCCGAGGTGGCCCGGTTCGTGTACCGCTTCTACCTGGCCCCGCGCCGCGGAACCGACCCGTAACCCGGTGGGGAGGGCCCGTGTTCCTGGTGCTGGCGCCGGGCGTGGTGAGCGGCGTGGTCCCCTGGTGGATCACCCGGTGGGAGACGCGAACACCAATCACGTGGTGGGCTCCGCTCCGGGTCGTGGGCGTGGTCCTGCTCGCCGCCGGCGTCCTGGTGCTCCTGCACGCCTTCGTGCGGTTCGTCATTGAGGGCGTCGGCACCCCCTCGCCGGTGGCCCCCACCGAGCGGCTCGTAGTCGGCGGCCTGTACCGGTACGTCCGCAACCCCATGTACCTGGCGGTCGGGGCCGTCGTGGTCGGGCAGGCGCTGCTCCTCGGCCGCCTCGAGCTGCTGCTGTACTCGGCGGCGCTCGTCGTCGCGTTCGTGGCGTTCGTGCGGTGGTACGAGGAGCCGACGCTCCGCCGCAGGTTCGGCGCCGATTACGAGGCCTACAGCCGTGCCGTGCCGGCCTGGTGGCCCCGCGGCCGGCCGTGGGCTGGTCCCGGGACCGAGGCCTGATCGGACCTCGACAGCCACCCAAGCCCCAGCCTGTTAGGGTCGAGACGAAGGGAGTGGTTCACATGTTGCAGATCACCGAGGCGGCAGAGGCCGTCATCAGGCAGGTACGCACGGAGAACGAGATCCCGGACACGACGGCCCTCCGCATCGAGCCGGTGGAGGTCCCCGACGGCGCGGGCATCGGCTTCACGTTCACCGACGAGCCGACCGAGGGCGACCAGACCATCTCGCGGGGCGCCGACTTCACGGTGTTCCTGGCCTCCGAGCTGGTGGCCCCCCTGGACAAAGCCGTCCTCGAGGCCGGCCCGCCCGATCAAGGCGGCCTGGAGCTGCGGCCCCAGGGCCAGGTCCACGACCACGACCACGACGGGCACGAGGGTCACACCCACGACTGACCCGCTCCAGGAGTACCGGCGGAAGCGCGACAAGCGGAGGACGCCCGAGCCGGCCGGGGGCAAGCGGCGGCGGGCGACCCGGCGGCGGCCCCGGTTCGTGATCCAGCAGCACGATGCCACCGCTATGCACTGGGACTTCCGGCTGGAGGCGGGCGGCGTGCTGAAGTCGTGGGCGGTGCCCAAGGGCCCGTCCACCGACCCCCGCGAGAAGCGCCTGGCCATGCCCACCGAGGACCACCCCCTCGAGTACGCCTCGTTCGAGGGAGTGATCCCCGAGGGCGAGTACGGGGGCGGCCCGGTCATCGTGTGGGACGCGGGGACGTACCGGAACCTCACCGAGAAGAAAGGCCGGGAGGTCCCGGTGGAGGAGGCCGTGGCCGCCGGCCACGTCAAGGTGTTCCTGGAGGGCCGGAAGCTACGGGGCGGGTACGCGCTGACCCGGACCGGGCGCGACCCGAGGCCCCGATGGATCCTGGTCAAGACGAAGGACGAGCACGCCGACGCGCGCCGGAACCCGGTCCGGACCGAGCGCCGGTCGGTGATCAGCGGCGCCACGATCGAGGAGATGGCCAAGAGGTGACCACCGGCCTCCTGGGCACGCTCCCCGACCTCGAACGGGCTCTCCTTCGTCGCCAGCGCCATCCCCAGTGGGTCCAGCCGATGCTGGCCACGCTGACCGACCAGCGGTTCTCCGATCCCGACTGGCTGTTCGAGCGCAAGGTCGACGGGGTCCGAGGCCTGGCGTTCCGGCGGGGTTCCACCGTCCGGCTCCTGTCCCGGAACCGCCTCGAGATGAGCCGGTATCCGGAGATCATCGAGGAGTTCGCCGCCCAGCCCGCCGACGACTTCGTCGTCGACGGCGAGGTGGTGGCCTTCCACGGGCGCCAGACCTCGTTCTCGAGGCTGCAGAGGCGAGGCCTGGGGGCCCGCACGCCGGTCTTCTTCTATGCCTTCGACCTCCTCCACGTCGACGGCCACGACCTCCGCCGGCTCCCTCTGCGGCGGCGGAAGGCCCTCCTCCGCAGAGCCCTCTCGTTCCACGCCGCGATCCGGTTCCTGCCCCACCGCGCCGAGCACGGCGAGCGGTTCCACCGGGAGGCCTGCCAGAAGGGGTGGGAGGGCATCATCGCCAAGCGGGCCGCCGCCCCGTACACCTCCGGCCGGTCGGGCGACTGGCTGAAGCTGAAGTGCGTGGCCGACCAGGAGCTGGTGATCGGCGGGTTCACCGATCCGCGGGGCTCGCGGGCGGGGTTCGGGGCGCTGCTGGTCGGCCACTTCGACGGCGACGGGCTCACCTACGCCGGCAAGGTGGGGACCGGGTACAACGAGCTCCTGCTCCGGGAGCTCCGGGCCGAGCTGGACCGGCTGGGCCGAGCCGACCCTCCCTTCACCCGCAACATCGAGACCCTCCCCCGGAGGGACGTCCACTGGGTGGAGCCGAAGCTCGTGGCCCAGATCGGGTTCGCCGAGTGGACCCGCGACGGCCGGCTCCGCCACCCTCGGTTCCAGGGCCTACGCCGGGACAAGGACCCCCGGGAGGTCGTCCGGGAGCGGCCCTCGCGGTGAGGGAGAAGCGCAGGGTCCGGGCCGGCCGCCGGACCGTCGACGTTTCCAATCCGGACAAGGTCCTGTTCCCCGACGACGGCATCACCAAGGCCGAACTCGTCGAGTACTACCTGCGGGTGGCCGACGTCATGCTCCCGCACGTCCGTGACCGCCCCGTGTCGATGAAGCGCTACCCGAACGGGATCGACGGGCAGGTCTTCTACCAGAAGAACGCCCCCGACTTCTTCCCGGACTGGATCCCTCGGGTCGAGGTGCGGACGAGCAAGGGACCCCGGGTGCACGCGGTGATCGGGGACCGGGCCGCGCTGGCGTACCTGGCCAACCAGGCCTGCATCGAGCCACACACGTGGACCTCTCGCGCCGACGCCCTGGACCACCCGGACCTGGTGGTGTTCGACCTCGATCCGTCGGCCGACGACCTGGCGATGGTGCGCCGCGGCGCCAGAGCGCTCCGGGCCATGCTCGACCGAGCCGGCTTGGTCCCGTTCGTGAAGACCTCGGGCTCGAAGGGCTACCACGTGGTGGCGCCGCTCGATCGCAGCGCCGACTACGGTGCGGTCCGGGCCTTCGCCGACGGCCTGGCCGAGGTGGCCGCGGCGCTCCATCCCGACCTGTTCACCATCGAGTTCCGGAAGGCGAAGCGAGGCGGTCTGGTGTTCCTCGACGTGATGCGCAACGGGTACGGCGCCACGGTGATCCCGCCGTACGCCGTCCGTGCCTTCCCGGGGGCGCCGGTGGCCGTGCCGATCGGGTGGGACGAGCTCGGAAGGGTGGAGCCGCGCACGTTCACCATCGCCACCCTGGCCCGTCGGCTCTCGCGGCGGAACGATCCGTGGGCGGGGATCCGCCGCCGGGCCCGGGCCCTGGGCGACCCCGACCACCGCCTGGCCCGGGTCCGGGACTGACGGGCCCACGTCCTGTGGGACGACGGCGTGTCGGCGGTGGCTGATACCGTTCGCAACTCTCCCTCGACGCCGTGCCTTGTGGCCGTTCGAAGGGAGGACGACAATGGCGGTGGATGAGCGTTCTCGGCATCGTCTGTACCAGCAACCTCGTGACCAGAGAGGTCCTCAGGGCGGATCTCGAGAGCCTGGAGCACCGGCTGACGGCCAGGATGGAGCAGCTGGCCCGGCGGCTTGTGATGTGGACCTCCAGCATGCTTCTTGCGTCGGCCGCCCTGGCCTTCGCGGCCGGTCGGTTCCTCTAACCGGCCCTGCTTCAAGCGGGATTTTCCGCCGCCGTTGCCGGATCGGCCGTGGCGGACAGGTCTCGGTCCGCCAGGTCGGCCACCGTGACCAGCTCGGCGCCGATATCCCCGAGCCCCAGGAGGATGGCGGGCAGCGCATCGAGGGTCGAGGCCGGCCAGGCGTGCAGGAGGACGACCGCGCCGTCGCCGGCTGCCCTGATCCCGGCGACCACATCCCGGACCAGGTCGTCGGCCGTTCGGCTCGGCTCCCAGTCCTCGGCCACCACGTCCCAGCCGACGTGCCGGTACCGCTGGCGGCGGAGGGCCATGACCACCCTGGGATCGCGGGCGCCGTGGCCCCACGGGCACCGGAACCACGGGCGCGGCCGGACACCCGTGGCCTCCCGGATGGCCCGGTCGGCCTGGACGATGTCGGCCCTGAGCCCCTCGTCGGTGAGCAGCGGCATCCGGGCGTGGAAGTGGGAGTGGCTCCCCACGAGGTGACCGGCCCCGGCGATCCGGGCGGCCAGGTCCGGGTGGGCCTCGGCCCATCGGCCCTGGAGGAAGAAGGTGGTCCGGACACTCGCGTCGGCCAGGACCGACAGCAGCTCCTCCTCCACCCCCGGGCGTCCGACGGGCCGGTCAGGGTGCTCCGCGTCGAAGGTGAGCGCCACCCGCACCGGCCCATTATGGTTCGAGAACGCCCGGGTCAGGCGGGCGGCTTCGCAGGGAGGATCCACTCCTCGGCCGGTAGCTTCATGTAGTCCCAGGACGCCACGCGATCCACGGCCAGGTGGAACACGCTGGCGCCGCCGAACTTCACGTACTGGCGCTCCACCGTGCGGAAGCCTGTATGGGACGTGGTCCCGTAGAACCGGATCGCGGTGAGCTCGCGGACCTTTCGCCGCATACCTTCGTCCACCACCTCCGTGGCCAGTCCCGAGAGGACCGCGGATGGTCCCCACGTCCCCAGGCCGATCACGAACGAGAACGCCGGGCGCTCCCGCAGGTTCTTCGCCTTCCGGCTCACGGTCTCGGTCTCCACGTACAGCTCGTCGCCGATCGGGATCGGCCAGATCGGCGCGGCATGAGGGGTCCCGTCGGGGTTGATCGAGGCCAGGACCCCGATGGTCTCCCGTCCGACCAGTCTTCGGAGCTCCTCCTGATCTAGGGAGATGTCGTACTCCATCGCCGCTACCCGTATGGGGCGACCTGCTCGGCCTGGCCCACCGAGAAGTGAGCGTGTACGATCTGCCAGCTTCCCCGCTCCCGGGCCAGGACGAACGTCGAGCGCATCCGCATCGACACCAGTCCCTCCGCGGCCCGGAGGCTCACTTGCAGGGTGCCGGCCACGCAGCCGATGTCCTCCCCGGACCACACCACGGGGTCTCCCTGCCACGCGTAGCTCGGCTCGGTGAACGCCTCGGTCTGGCTCCGGAACGGCGCCACCAGGGCCTCGAACCCTCGCCACTCCTCCTCGGCGTCCGTCCCCCACACCAACAGCGAGGGATCGCGGGAGAACGTGGCCAGTACCGCGTCGGCGTCGAGCGCCTCCCACCCCTCGCGGAAGCGCTCCACGGTATCGCGGACGTCGGCCATCACCACCACCTCGACCGGGCGGTGGTCAGCACCTCGAAGCCGTCCTCGGTGACCAGCCCGTTGTGCTCCATGAACGTCCCCCCGAGGTCGGGATGGCCGAACAGCATCTCCACCGCCAGCCACATCCCCGGCTCCAACGGCGTGGGGTCGTCCCGCATCAGCCACGGAGCCTCCCAGGACATGCCGATCCCGTGCCCCACCGCGGGGAACCCCTCGGTCTCCGACTCGACCTCGGGGATCGAGGCGATCACGGAGTTCGCGGACATCCACTCCTCTGCGGCCGCGTACACCTGGCCGGCGGTCATGCCCGGCGCGATGGCCGAGCACACCGTCTCCACGCCCTCGATGGTGGCCTCCAGCATGTCCCGCTGCCGCTCGGTGGGGTCGTCGCCCACCACCCGGGTCCGGCCGAAGTCCCAGAAGTACCCGCCGTACGCGCCGTAGCAGTCCACGTGGAAGAGGTCGCCCCGCTCCATCGGCCGGACGGCGTCGTGGGAGGGGAGCCGGCCCCACGCGAACCGGTGCGACCAGGGGCCCGAGGCGCACGGCGCGTCGTACATCGTGGCCCCCTCCCCGATGACCACCTCGTACCCTGCCCTGGCGCATTCCGCCTCGGTGACCCCGGCCACGGCCCCGTCCATGATGGCGTCCACCGCCCGGTTCCCGATGTCCGCGGCCCGGCGGATCAGGTCCTGCTCGGCCCGGGTCTTCACCACCCGGAGGGACTCCACCAGGGCGTCGTGGCGAACCAGCTCCGTGCCGTCGGCCACCGACTGGAGGCCGAGGTACGCGGCGG
This sequence comes from Actinomycetota bacterium, assembly GCA_050692915.1. GTDB lineage: Bacteria > Actinomycetota > UBA4738 > UBA4738 > CALAEC01 > CALAEC01. The sequence continues at coordinate 6,523 of JBOGVU010000032.1, forward strand.
CCGACATATAGCTGGCCCCCACCACCCCGACCCGCTTCCCAACCAGGCCAGCGTCCCGTAGGGCCTCCCCCACACGGTCGGTCACATGGATCGAGGCCCGGACGTCGTCGGCCACCACCACGTCCTTCCGCCACCAGGGGATGTCCACGATGAGGACGGACGGTCCCTCCACCGGCAGGACCACCACCCCGTGGGAGCGGGCGGTGCCGATCCCCACGTGGTCGGCCACGTAGGGCTGCTGGGAGTAGTGGTTCGTCAGGTACAGGACGTCGGCGCACATGTCGACCGGCGCCCCGCCCCGCGAGTACACCACCAGGCCGTCCAGCCCGGCGTCCTGCGCGGCCTTCCGGGCCCGGTCCTGGCGGTCCCGGAACTCCTCTCTGGGGATGGCCGTCCAGGGATCGAACGTCACGATCCCACCAGCTCCTCGATCGGGGTGAACGGGACGTCGGGGCGGCCGAAGTGGGCGGGCCCCAGGGTGGCCAGGCCTGCCGGGGAGTCGAACTGATCCCGGCGGCGGCGGCCAACCACGGAGATGCGGTCCCCCTCCTTCAGGTACGTGTTGACCAGGGGCTCCCCGGTCTCGGCGTCGCACACCTCGATGAGATCGGGGCTGCACACGTACGGCTTATCGTCCAGCCACGACAGGTGGTTCTCGTTCTTGAACCAGATCCGAAGCGTGTGTCCCCGGTACTCGCCCTCGCCGGCCACCTCGTGGAACCCCTCCAGGTAGCCGGTGTTCGCCCACTCCCGCCCGACGATGGTCCCCCGGAACAGGATCCAGCCATCGATGGCGTCGGCCGCGGCGCGGACCGGATCGCGGCCCTCCTCCCGGGCGGTGCGGATGGCTCGCCCCAGCCCGAGACACTCGGTCAGGGTGTCCGGGACGTAGATCTCGGCCACCTCCGACGCCGGGAGCGGCACCAGGGCGCACCCCACCAGACCGAACGAGGCCTGGGCCATGAACTTGCCGATCCGCTCGGCGAACGCGTCGGAGGCCGCGGCCCGCATCACCATCCGGTTGCCGTACTCGTCGACCATGGCCCAGGGCAGGACCTCCTTCTCGTACAGGTGCGGGGTGGTGGCGTGAAGCTCGGGGATTGCCCGCCCGGCGTAGTCGCCGTCCACGAGGTGCTTGCCGAGGTTGGCCGCGGAGTCGAGGATCGCGCCGGTGTTGATGGCCCCGATCTCGATCGAGACCAGCCCGGCGATCTTCGTACCCATGTAGTCCTCCAGCTCGCTGATCGCCTCCACCATGGGACGCTTCAGCCGGTCGCCAGGGGCCAGGACCGCCGCTTCCGGGGAGTCCTCGAACACCTCGGGGGCGATCGACCCGGAGAAGCAGGCCGTGCAGTAGATGGCGTCGGATGCCCCGTCCAGCGGGTTCCACTCCAGGGCCAGGCCCCGGTCCAGGTCGTCCCGGAGCAGCTCCCGCTCCACGGCGGGGTCGCCGCCCCCCGAAGCGGACAGGAAGTTGGCGCCTCGCAGGAAGTCCTCGATCGCCACCTGGTCCTGGAGCCTGGTCACCGACCACCTCCTCGTGCGTCCCGGCGGAGGTACTCGAGGACCTGCGGGTCGATCCGGCCCGGGCCGGCCCACCGCTCCTCGAGGTTCTCCCACCCCATGTAGTCGAACAGCGCGTCCCACAGGTCCCGGCCGGGCGAGCGCTTCCCCAGGGAATCGAGGAGCTCGCCGATCTCCGCCTCCAGGGCCGGGTCCGCGGCCAGGAGGTCGGCGTCCGCGGGCCGCTGGAAGTAGAAGCGGTGGAGCTCCAGCAGACGGGCCAGCTCCTCGATGGGCGCTTCGTGGTTATCGACCCGGAGGTCGATGTACCGGTCGTGGGTCCCCCCGTACCCACCGCCCGGCTTGGCCACCAGCAGGGCCGCCGACTCCTGGCCCCGGCGATCGCCGCCCTCTCGCTGGGCTGCGCGGAGCGCCTCCACCATCCGCTCGGGGAGGGGGCCGGCGGCGCCCCGGAACGCCTCGGCCATGGCCGGCACCACCCGGTCGGTGGCCATGATGTTGCCCTGGCAGGCGAACCCCTCCCCGGTGACGGAGGAGGCGTGCTCGAAGCATTCGCTCCCGGTGAAGGAGGCGGACCGGCCGGTCGAGTCGACCAGGCCCACCTGCCGGGACTCGCGACCCTCGTCACCCGCCATCAGCCGGTCCAGGGCCTTCTGCGGCGTCAGTCCCTCGGCCATCGCGTCCAGCCCCAGGGGGCCGAAGGTGACGTCGGCGAGAGCCTGGGTGGCCACCGCGCCCACCCCGGCGCGGGCCCACGACACCAGCGCCCCGACGGCCAGGAACTTCGACTGGACGCCCACCCCGACCTCCTCGGTCTCCGGGTCGGCGGCAACGATCGAGAATGTCACGCCTGCTCGACCTCGTCCGGGAGGACGTACCAGCGGACCCGCTCCCCGATCCGGGCCCGGAGCTTCCACCGCCTGGTCTTGGGCACCTCGATCAGCGACCGGCGAACCTCCTCGAGCCGGGCTCGGGTGTCCGGCTCGGCCAGCTCCCGCAGCCGCTCCAGCGTGCCGGTGATCGTCCGCCACAGCCCCCAGTCGCCGGCCACCAGCGAGTCGAGGCAGTCGAGGTTCACCGCGTCGCCCTCGGCCCGGGCCAGGTCGTGCTCGGCCATGAGGTCCAGGGCGTCGCGGGCGTCCTTCTCGTTGAGCTCGACCACCTGGAGCTTCGTCAGCAGGAGATCGGTGACCGTGACCGTCGGGTCATCGAGGTGCAGCCGGTCCGAGAGATCGATCCTGTGACACATCTCGAACACGCCAACCAGCACGTCGAGCGGCCCCTGAGGGCCGTGGAACAGCATCCGCTTGTGCCCGTGCAGGGCGTTGAACCGGGGCTCCGGCTCGTAACCCTCCGAACGAAGGAAACCGGACAGGGCCCGTCCCTGCCTGGACCCCACCACCGCGTCGACGTCGGCGATGGGACGCGACCCGCCGGCCGCCAGCACGCCGGGGCAGTGGGCCATGACCGCGACCCCGCCGATCAGGCGGAGCGTGATTTCCTCGGCCCGGGCCCCCTCCACCAGGCGGCGGCCCTCCTCGAGGAGGTCGAGGTTGCGCCGCGCGGTGCTCGCATCCAGGGTCACGACGGGCCGGGAGGCCTCCGGGCTCACGGCGGCGGCTCGTAGCCGCCCACCTTCGAGTGCGACAGCCCCAGTCGCTCGTAGAGATCGGCGACCATCTCGGCGAACTTCCAGCAGGCCACCCCGGGATCGACGATCGGGGCCTCCAGCTCCTTGGCCGCCCGCTCCCAGAACTGCGGCGTGGCGATCTCCGACAGCACCACGACCTCGGCGCCGTCCTCCTCGACCGCCCGCCGGCCCTCCTCGATGCACCGGTCGAAGAACAGATCCGGGTCCGCGGCCACCTGGGGGATGCCCATTTCCACCGACCGAAAGGATGCCAGGCGGCGCTCGTGCCCGTAGAGCACCACGTTGTCGTGCATCTTGGGGATCCACTTCCGGCGTCCCACCACGATGGAGAACCGGTGCCCCATGGTGGCCGCCACGGCCAGCGCGGCCTCGGCCATCCCCACCACCGGCATCCGGACCAGCTCTCGAAGCTCCCGGAGCCCGCCGTCGTAGAAGCACCCGATGATGCCGGCCGCGCATCCCTCGGCCTCGGCCTTCCGGAACAGCTCCAGCATGGGACCGAGGGCCTGGTGCTCGTAGGTGTGGTACTCGAGGTGCGGCGGGCCGACCGCCAGGGAGCGGACCACCGGCTCGAACTCGGGGAGGCGCACGGCGTCGATCAGCTCCTCTGTGTCCCGGTCGAAGGCCGAGGTACCCACCGGGTTCGCCCAAAGGACCCGCGCCACGCCCCGACGCTATCGGCAAAGCGCTTTGCGGTCAAATCGCATTCTTCCGGCCCGGTGCTGGCATCATGGCACCTCGGAGGAGCGATCGATGGCTGGGATCCACGAGGTAGCCCGGCAGGCGGGGGTGTCGATCACCACCGTCTCGCACGTGTTCTCGGGGAAGCGACCGGTGTCCCCCGAGACCCGCGAGAAGGTCATCGAGGCGGCCGAGGCCCTCCAGTACCGGCCCAACCGGACGGCCCGAGGGCTGGCCACCGGCCGGGCCATGACCTTCGGCCTTCACTTCCCGTTCGCCGGCGACTCGTTCGTGCTGAACCCGTACTTCCCAGCGCTCCTCCAGGGTCTGTCGGCCGCCGCCGCCGAGTCCGGCTACGGGTTCCTGCTGATCCCCTCCCCGCCGGATGGCGAAGCGCCGCTCGACGAGCTGCTCCGGGCCCGCCGCCTGGACGGGGTGATCGTGGCCGACCCCGAGTCCTCGGACCCGGTGATCCCCACGCTGGTCGGGTCGAACGTCCTCGTGGTGACCACGGGCCGGTTCCTACCGGATCCGAGCCTCCCCTGGGTCGACAACGACCACGGTGGGGCGATCCGGGACCTGTTCGTACACCTGGAGGAGCAGGGGTATCGACGCCCCGCGCTCCTTTCCACCCGCGGTGGGTACTCCTACATCGCGGACACAGAGGCCTCCTACACCGAGGAGGCCGAGCGGCGAGGCATGCCGGTGGCGATCCGGCGCCCTCCCGACCTCTCCGAGGAGCAGGGATACCGGCAGGCCATCCGGCTCCTGGAGCGGCGGGAACCGCCCGACGTGATCATCGCCTGCGTCGACCGCCAGGCCATCGGGGTCCTCCGGGCCGCGGACGAGCTGGGGGTCCGGGTGCCCGAGGAGCTGGGGGTGGCCGGCGAGGGGGACACCGTGCTGGCGGAGCACTCCCGCCCGCCGCTGACCAGCATCCGCGTGCATCCCGGCGAGCTGGGGGCCGCCGCGGTGGAGTCGCTGCTGCGCCTGCTGGACGGGGAGCGTGCCGACAACCGGATGATCCCCGCCTCCGTGGTGGCCCGCCGCTCCACCCGGCGGAACGCCGCCCCGCCTACCCCTGGACGAGCTGCCAGGACCGCACGCCCTTCCTCCGGTCGAGGGTGATCAGGGCGCCCCGAAGGATACCATCCCCATAGTCGCTGCCGGGGTTCACGATCACGGTGCGCCCCAGCCGCTGGGCCCCCGGCGACTCGTGGATGTGGCCGTGCAGGCCGAGCAGGGGACGGTACCGCTCCTCTGCCGCCCGGACCGCGGTGCTCCCCACGTGGCCGATCACGATCTGCCCTCCCTCGACCCGAGGTCGGAGCCGCCCGTCGAGGAGGGCGGCCTGATCGAGGTGCGTGTCGTGGGGAGGAACGTGGAGGTTGAACACGGCATGCTCCGGGTCGGTCAGGCGCTCCGCCCGCTCGTCGATCCGCTTGGCCAGGTCCTCCTCGTCGAGCTCGCGGGGACTGTCCCACGGGGTCCGGTTCGAGTATCCCAGCGAGATCATCTCGAACCCGCCGGGAAGCTCGACGACGTCGTGCTCCACGTTCCGGACGCTCCGGCCCGCCAGGAGCGGCTCCAGCTCCGGGTAGTCGTCGTTGCCCAGCATCATGAAGGCCTGCACGTCCGTGCCCGCGAGCCGCTCCTCGGCCAGCTCCACCCATCCCCGGACGCTCTCCCGAACCAGGCGAGGGAACAGCTCGTCGGCCACCCGGCCGGGATCCTCGTCGTACGCCCGCTTCTGGTCGGGGTCCAGCACCACGTCGTAGCGACCGGAGGCCCGGATCCGGGACCGAAGCTCCTCGAGCCCGGGCCCCTCCGCCACCTCGTGCTCCTCACCATGGATCTCGGCGACCAGCCGGTCCGGGGCGTGGCGCACGATCGGCACCACGATCTTCCCGGCGATATCGCCCCCGAAGACCAGGGCGTCGACCCCATAGACGGCCGCGGCATTGACCCACTTGCGGAAGGCCCGGTCCGAGCCGTGGATATCGGCCGCGTAGAAGATCCGGACCTTCCGCTCCCCCATGACCTCCAGGCTACTCTGGCGGCAGCTCCTGGAACGCGACCCCGAGGTCGACGCCGCGGCTCCTGTTCACCGCGTAGCTGACCCCGTAGATCAGGAACGGCAGGACGGCGATGACGATCATGGCCACGATGCCCGTCTGCGCGTTCGCCCCCAGCGCGTCGTTCACCAGCAGGGGGATCAGGAACAGCAGGTACACCCCGATCGACAGGAACCCGATCACCGCGATGGCCGGGATCCCCCCGATGCTCCGCCGGATCGGCGACTCCTCGTACAGGATCCGCCGCCGCCACGGGAACACAACGGCCGCCATCGCCACCACGATGAACGTCAGGATCTCCGCCGCACCAGCCGTGAACAGGAGCTCCAGGAACTGGCTGGGCCCGTACACGGTGAGCCACAGGAAGATCAGGGTGATGGCCAGGACGATGCCGTTGGCGATGAGCGGGGAGTGCGTCCGCTCGTTCACCTCGGAGATCTTCGCCGGGAGGATCCTGTCGAACGACCAGGCGAACAGGCTCCGCGTGGCGATCAGGAAGGTCGGGGGCAGCGCCACGAAGAACGAGAGGGCGAAGCTGATCCCCATCACCGCTATCAGGAACGTGTTCTGGGTCAGCATCGCGGCGAACAGGAAGAAGAAGGGCGGCGCGGACAGCGGGTACTGGTCCGGGGCCACGTTGGCCAGGTAGGTGATCGAGCCCAGGAAATCCTCGCCGAACGTGCGGGCGGCCAGCCACATCATGACCAGCACGATCACCGCGGAGATCCCCAGCGCCGTGAGCAGAGCGCGCAGCAGCGTGCGGCGCGGGGCCCGGATCTCTCCGGCCGCGTACGTGGTGACGATGGCGTAGCCGAACGATGCGAACAGGAGCGGCGTGGCCCCGAACGTGTTGGAGAGGCTGAACTCGGCGCTGCCGGTGAACCCGGCATCCCGCGCCGCCTGGATCACCCCGTCGTAGTCGGCTCCGAAGCCTCCCAGGGCGGCCTGGAAGTCCCCCCGGCCGTTCACCAGCATGAGGATGACGGCGATGACCACGCCGACCACGCTCAGGGCGAAGATCACCAGGAAGATCTTCGTCCACGACCGCACGCTGAAGCTCATCAGGACGGCCGTCAGGACCAGGGCCGCCGCCCCCAGCCAGAACTGCCACCCCTGACTCGTGACCGTGGCCGAGGCGTCGATCAGGCCCTGGTTGCCGCCGGCCACCCCGATGGTGGCCAGGGCGGCGGAGAGGCCGAACGGCGCCAGGAGCGATCCGAACAGGGCGATCACCAGTAGGAACCACATCGTCACGCTGAAGTTCGCGGCGAACCCGATCACCGGGTGGATGATCCGGCTAACGAAGACGTAGTCACCGCCGGACCGGGGCATGGCTGTTCCCAGGTTCCCGTACAGGAGGGTTGGCAGGATGCACAGGATCGCGGTGATCACCACCACCAGCACCAGGCTAGCCCCGGGGAACGCGAACGGCGCCTGGGTGGCGGCCAGCGCGGCAAGCGGAAGGGAGATGAACGAGACGTTCAGGGCGACGTTGCTCCCCATCCCGATCTCGCGAACCAGGCCCGTGGCCTGTCTGACGTAGAAACCCTTGCCAGCCGCGACCCCCGCCATGCTTGCCCTCCCTTCTTTCGCGGGCCCGACACGCCACCCTTGCCCTCCTCGCAGGGCAAAGCGCTTTGCTATCCTCCCCACCCGGCAGGGGCGTGTCAAGTCCACGGTACTGCCTCGGCCATGTGGAAGCCGTGGTCCGGGACGTCGCCGACCGCCTCCGTCTATCGTTCGACCGATGGCCGCGCCGAGACGGGGACCGGAGCTTCCCACCGGGACCGTCACGTTCCTGTTCACCGACATCGAGGGCTCGACGCGCCTCCTCCAGGAGCTGGGGCCCGATCGGTTCCAGGGCGTGCAGGCCGATCACGACGCGATCGTGCGAGCGGCCATCGCCGAGGGAGCCGGCGTGGTGGTCCGCACTGAGGGCGACGCGTTCGTCGCGGCGTTCTCCACGGCGGCCGAAGCGCTCCGGGCGGCCGTCTCCGCCCAGCGACGACTGGACGGAACGCAAGTCCGTGTCCGGATGGGCCTCCACACCGGCCAGGGCAGGCTCGGCGGGACCGACTACGTGGGCATCGACGTGCATCGGGCCGCCCGGGTCGCCGCGGCGGCGCATGGCGGGCAGATCCTCCTATCGGAGACGACTAAGAGCCTGGTCGATCGGGATCTCCCCGACGGCGCCGCCATCCGGGATCTCGGCCTCCATCAGCTCAAGGACATCGATCACGCCGAGCACCTTTTCGACGTCGTCATCGAGGGTCACCCCTCGGAATTCCCGCCGCCGGTCACCCTGGACGCACGGCCAAACAACCTGCCTCGACGGCTGACCAGCTTCGTGGGGCGCCGCCAGGAGATCCGGACGACAGCTCAGCTCCTGTCCGATCACCGGCTGGTCACGCTGACCGGCGCCGGCGGCACCGGGAAGACCCGCCTGGCCCTCGAGGTCTCCGAGGAGCTGCTCCCCTCGTTCGCCGACGGCGCGTTCTTCGTCGACCTGACCTCGCTGTCGGATCCCGGGCAGGTCTGTCCGGCGATCTGCGAGGCCGTCGGCATCAAGGAGGAGCCCGGCAGCGACCTCGTCGACACCCTGGTCGAGCGGCTCAGCCGCCGCCAGCTGCTGCTGATCCTGGACAACTTCGAGCATCTGCTGGAGGAGGCCCCGCTGGTGGATCGGGTCCTGGCCGGCGCTCCCAACGTGCGGGCGCTGGTGACCAGCCGCGCACCGCTCGGCCTCTACGGGGAGCAGGAGCTGCCCGTCCCCCCACTGGCGGCGCCCACTGACGGCGCGTCCTCCGACCTCGAGTCGTTGTCACGGATCGAGGCCGTGGCACTGTTCGTCGACCGGGCCCGGGCCTCCCGGCCCGACTTCGCGCTCACCGAGGCGAACGGAGCGGCCGTGGCCGAGACCTGCACCCGGCTGGATGGTCTCCCCCTGGCCATCGAGCTGGCCGCCAGCCGGATCAAGGTCCTCTCCCCGGACGCGATCCTCTCCCGCCTCCGTCACAGCCTCGACGTCCTCGCTGCCGGTGCCCGCAACATCCCCGAGCGACAGCGCACGCTCCGTGGAGCCATCGAGTGGAGCTATGGCCTCCTCGACGAACCGGAGCGGCGCCTGTTCGCCCGGTTGTCGGTGTTCGTCGGCGGGGCCGACCTGGAGGCCGCCGAAACGGTAGCGAACCCGGACAGGGAGCTCGGCCATGACCTCTTCGACGGACTGGTCTCTCTGGTCGACAACAGCCTGGTTCGTCAGACGGAGACCGAGGCCGGCGAGCCCCGATTCGGCATGCTGGAGACGATCCGTGAGTACGCGCGTGAGCGATGCGACCTGGAGTGGGACGGGGAGGCCGCCCGGCGTCGACACGCCAACCATTTCCTGGCCCTGGCCGAGGCCTCCGAGCCCCACCTGACCGGCCAGGACCAGGTCACCTGGCTGGACCGCCTGGACCGTGACCACGAGAACATCCAGACCGCGCTCCGGTGGGCCATGGACCAGGGGGAGGCCGACCGGGGGATGCGGGCGGCCGCGTCCGTGTGGCGGTTCTGGCACCTCCGGGGGCACGTCGCCACGGGGCTGGCCTGGCTGGAGCGGCTCCTGGGCTCCCCGGGGGGAAGGACGGCCGATCGGGCAAAGGCCGAGGACGCTGCGGGGAGCCTGTCCTACTGGCGGAGCAACGTCCCGGAGACCGAACGCCACTACCGCGAGGCTCTGGCGATCTACCGTGAGCTCGGCGACCGGCACGGGATCGCCAGGGCCACCTATGACCTGGCGTTCGTGCCCCTCCTCCGGGGCTCTGGCCTGGAGGAAGGGGAACGACTCCTCAGCGATGCCATCGCGCTCTACCAGGAACTCGGCGACGCGGACGGGGTGGCCAAGGCCAAGGGGGACATGGGGCTGATCCTGATGTTGAGGGGCGACTACCGTGGCGCTCTTCCTGTCCTGGAGGACTTCCTGTCACTGGCCCGGAGGCGAGGGGACTCATTCAGCCTGTCCGACGGCCTGATCCGGGTCGCCGACGCCCACCGGGGCCTCGGTGATCTCGATCGGGCCCGACGTGGGTACCTGGAAGCGTTGGACGTCACGGAACGAGCCAACACTCCCGGAGGGGTCGCCGCGGTCCTGCAGCTGATGGCGTCGGTGGATGCAGATCGGGGCGATCACCAGCGGGCCATGAGGCTCTACGGGGCGGGGATGGCCATCGCCGAGTCGATCGGCGACACGGATGTGATCGTCGCCCCGTACGAGTTCGCCGACCCAGTCGGGGACGCCCGGAAGACCATCGGCGACGAGGCCACCGACCGGGCCCTGGCCGAGGGACGGGCCATGTCGGTCGAGGAGGCGCTGGCCTACGCTCGATCAGCCGATGGCTGAACTCCCGACGGGGACCGTCACGTTCCTGTTCACCGACATCGAGGGATCCACCCGCCTGCTGCAGGCTCTCGGCGAGCGGTGGAGTCCATCCTCGAGGAGCACAACCGGCTGCTCCGAGAGGCCATCCGGGGATCCGGTGGCATCGATGTCCACACGGAGGGCGACTCGTTCTTCGCCGTGTTCCGAAGCGCGGCGGCGTCGGTGAGCGCCGCCGTGGCAGCGCAGCGCGCCTTGATCGGATACCTGTGGCCCCGGGACGTCACCGTTCGGGTCCGGATGGGGATCCACACGGGTGAGGGCGCGGTCGGCGGCGACGACTACATCGGGCTCGACGTCCATCGAGCCGCTCGGATCGCCGCCTCCGGCCACGGAGGCCAGGTGCTGATCTCGGCGGCAACCGCGGAGCTGGTGAGGGTCGACCTCCCCGGTGACGTGGGACTCCGCGACCTCGGCGAGCATCGGTTGAAGGACCTGGCCAGACCGGAGCGCATCTACCAGCTCACCATCGACGGGCTGCCGGGCGAGTTCCCGCACATCCGCTCGCTCGAGACGCCCACCAACCTCCCCACGCAGCGCACGAGCTTCGTGGGCCGAGAGCGCGAGGTGGCCGTGGTCAAAGACCTCCTCAGGGGACCGGGCCTCCTGACGCTCACCGGAGCCGGGGGGAGCGGAAAGACCCGGCTGGCGGTCCAGGCCGCCCGGGAGCTGCTCCACACGTACCCCGACGGCGTGTTCCTCGTCGATCTGGCCCCGATCACGGATCCGCGCCTGGTTCCCTCGAGCATCGCCGATGCCATCGGGGTGAAGGCGGAAGGGCCGCGACCGGTTCTGGACACGCTGCGGGATCAGCTGCGCGATCGGGAGACGCTCCTGATCCTGGACAACTTCGAGCAGGTCGTGGAGGCTGCCTCGGTGGCGTCCGATCTCCTCGACGCGGCTCCGCGGATTCGGATGCTGATCACCAGCAGGGAGCCGCTCCACGTCGCCGGGGAGCAGGAGCTGGCCGTGCCACCGATGGCGCTCCCGGACGCGCGGGGGACACGAGAACCCGGCGACCTGATGCGGTGCGAGTCCGTGGCGCTGTTCGTACAGCGGGCCGCGGCCGTGGATCCGAGGTTCCGGCTGGCTGAGGCCAACGCCCCGGCCGTGGCCGAGCTGTGCCTCCGCCTCGACGGGCTACCTCTGGCGATCGAGCTGGCAGCCTCGCGGGTGAAGCTGCTCTCGCCTCAGGCGATCCTGGACCGTCTGGGGCACCGGCTGGAGCTCCTCACCGGCGGTCCAGTCGACCTGCCGGCCCGCCAGCGAACCCTTCGAGAGGCCATCGGGTGGAGCCACGACCTCCTCGAGGAGAACGAGCGAGTGGTGCTCCGGCGGCTCTCGGTGTTCGCGGGCGGGTGGACCCTGGAGGCGGCGGAGGTCGTGGCCAACCCGGGTGGTGAGCTGGGAGGCGACAGCCTCGAGGTCCTGAGCTCGCTGGTCGACAAGAGCCTGGTGCGGCGAGTCCCAACCGCGGAGGGCGAGGTGCGCTTCGGGATGCTGGAGATCATCCGCGAGTTCGGGGCCGAGCAGCTCGAGGGCGCTGGGGAGGACGAGCAGACCCGGGACCGCCACGCCTCCTTCTTCCTGGCGGCCTCGGAGGCGGCCAGGCCGCACCTCCGGGGGCTCGAGCGGAAGCGCTGGCTCGACCAGCTCGAGCTCGAGCACGACAACCTGCGGGCCGCGCTCCGGCGAGCTCTCGACGCCTCCCACGCCGACGTCGGGCTGCGCCTGGTGGCGGCGCTGTGGCGGTTCTGGCACCTCCACGGTCACCTCGCCGAAGGCCGCCGTTGGGCAGAGGAGGTGCTGGCGTTGCCGGTATCCTCCGCGCGCACCGCCGCGCGGACGAAGGCGCTGACGGCTCTCGGCGGACTCGCCTACTGGATGGAGGACGTACCCGCCACTCGCCGGGCCTACGAGGAGGCACTGGCCATCGCCCGGGAGCTGGATGATCGGCGTGGCGAGGCGGAGGGACTCTACAACCTCGCGTACGTCCCGGCGTACGAGGGGGACATCCCCGGCGCGGTGGTGATGATCGAAGAGGCCAGGGCGATGTTCGAGGAGCTGGAGATGCCTCGAGGCGTGGCCGACTCGCTGTGGATCCTGGGCATCGGCGCCCGACTCCAGGGGGACCTGGCCGGGTCCCGGGCCCGGGCCGAGGAGAGCCTCCGGCTCCACCGGAGGGCGGGAGACCTGTTCGGTGCCACCGACGCCCTCCACACCCTCGGCCGGACCGCATTCGCCCAGGGGGACCTGGCCACGGCGGCGGCGAGCTTCCTGGAGGCTCTGGACAACGACGAGCAGGTGGGCAACAGGACCGGGATGGCGATCGTCATCGACAACCTGGCCGCGAAGGCGGGCGCAGAGGGCCGGCACCTGCGGGCCCTCCGGCTCGGCGGCGCGTCCGAGGCGATCAAGGAGGCGGCCGGTGGCCACGCCCCTCCGCCCTTCATCGACCTCCCCGACCCGCTGGAGGCCGCCCGGGAGGTCCTCGGCGAGGCCGTCGTCGCGGCCGCGTGGGAGGAGGGTCGAGCGATGACCCTCGAGCAGGCCGTGGCCCTCGCCCGCGAGCAGGCCTGAGGGCCACACTACAATCGCAGCGACCGGAAGAGGGATGCCACGGTGACCGATCTGCCCACGGGGACGGTCACGTTCCTGTTCACCGACATCGAGGGCTCCACCCTGCTGGTGGAGACCCTCGGCGATCGGTGGCCGGTCATCCTCGAGGACCACAATCGGCTCCTCCGGGACGCCATCCGGAAGGCCGGCGGCCTCGACCTCCGGACCGAGGGCGACTCGTTCTTCGCCGTGTTCCGGAGCGCGCCCGCCTCGGCGGCCGCGGCCGCGGCGAGCCAGCAGGCGCTGGCCGAGCATCCCTGGCCGTCCAACGCCGTGGTTCGGGTTCGTATGGGTATGCACACGGGGGAGGGAACGGTCGGGGGCGACGACTACGTGGGAATCGATGTCCATCGGGCCGCCCGCGTCGCCGCCTCGGGCCACGGCGGCCAGGTGCTGGCCTCCTCGACCACGGCGGATCTCATTCGGGACGACCTGCCCGACGGCGTGGCGATCCACGATCTCGGCCGGCACCGGCTGAAGGACCTAGCTCGTCCCGAGCGCATCTACCAGCTCACCGTCGAAGGACTGCCCGCTGAGTTCCCCCCGATTCGGTCGCTGGAGACCCCCACGAACCTGCCCGTCCAACGGACCAGCTTCGTAGGGCGTGAGCACGAGGTGGCCCGGGTGAAGGAACTCCTCCAAGGCGCCGGGCTCCTCACGCTCACCGGGGCCGGCGGGAGCGGGAAGACCCGGCTGGCGCTCCAGGCTGCCCGGGAGCTCCTCGGCGACTACCGAGACGGCGTGTACATTGCCGAGCTGGGGCCAATCATCGACCCCCGCCTGGTGGTCTCCACGATAGCGGACGCGGTGGGGGCCCGGGCGGAGGGCCAGCGCACGCTCCTGAACACGCTTCGGAACCACGTCCGCGACCGGGAGCTCCTCCTGATCGCTGACAACTTCGAGCATGTCTTGGAGGCTGCGCCCGTCGTGACCGCCCTCCTCGACGCCGCCCCGCGCCTCCGGGTCCTGGCCACCAGCCGCGAGCCCCTCCACATCCGTGGCGAGCAGGAGCTGGCCGTGCAGCCGCTGGACGTCCCCGGGCCTGGCGCCGGGCGGAAGGAGCTTGCGCGGTCCGAGGCGGTGGCCCTATTCGTCCACCGGGCCGCCGCGGTGGATCCCTCGTTCGGCCTGACCGAAGAGAGCACGTCGGCCGTGGCCGAGCTGTGCCGGCGGCTCGACGGGCTTCCCCTGGCCATCGAGTTGGCCGCGTCCCGAGTCAAGCTGCTTTCTCCGGCGGCCATGCTGGAACGGCTGGACCAGCGGCTGGAGCTCCTCACCGGCGGGCCGATCGACCTCCCCACCCGCCAGCGCACGCTGCGGGAGACCATCGCCTGGAGCCACGAGCTTCTCGACGACGAGGAAGGGACGCTGTTCCGCCGGCTGTCGGTGTTCGCCGGAGGGTGGGGCCTGGAGGGGGCGAAGGCCGTGGCGAGCCTCAAGCCCGAGGCCGACGCTCTGGCCATCCTCGGCTCGCTCCTGGACAAGAGCCTGGTCCTTCGGGTCGCCGGCGACGTGCCACGGTTTCGGATGCTCGAGACTATCCGGGAGTTCGGAGTGGAGCAGCTCGAGGCCGCCGGCGATACCGTAGCGACGCGGGGCCGCCACGCGGCGTTCTTCCTCGCACTGGCGGAGGATGCGGAGCCACATCTCCGAGGCGTGGACCAGAAACGCTGGCTCGACCAACTCGAAGAGGAGCACGATAACCTCCGCGCCGCACTCCGATGGTCCATCGACGCGGGCGACGCCGCCACGGCGCTCAGGCTGATCGGGGCGGTGTGGCGCTTCTGGCACCTCCATAGCCACCTCGCAGACGGCCGCCGGTGGGCCGAAGAGGTGCTGGCCCTCCCCGGAGCCGCCGGCCGGACCCGTGACAGGATCCGGGGGCTGACCGCGTTCGGCGGGATGACGTACTGGCAGCAGGACGTCCACGCGTTCCGGGCCGCCTACGAAGAAGCGCTGGCCATCGCCACGGAGCTGTCCGATCCCGGCGAGGTGGCCGAGCAGACCTACAACCTGTCCTTCGCCCTCGCGCTGGAGGGGGACTTCGAAGGGATGATCGCTCTGGTTCATCGGTGCCGAGCCCTGTTCGAGGGCCTGGGGAATCGCCGAGGCGTGGCCGACTGCCTGTGGATCCTGGGCATCGCGGCCCGCCTCGGCGGAGATCTCGATCAGTCCCGGTCCCTCGAGGAGGAGAGCATCCGGATCCACAGGGAGATCGGCGACCGGTTCGGGGCCACGGTCGCCCTCTACGCACTCGGCCGGACGGCCATGGAACAGGGTGACCTGGTGGTCGCCGAGGCCTGCTTGCGAGAGGCGCTGGCCAACGACGCGTCGGTGGGCAACAGGACGGGGATGGGGGTGATCCTCGACAATCTGGCCGACAAGGCCCGCATCGAGGGAGACCACCTCCGGGCGCTGAAGCTCGGTGGGGCCTCGGAGGCCA
Source organism: Actinomycetota bacterium (assembly GCA_050692915.1). GTDB lineage: Bacteria > Actinomycetota > UBA4738 > UBA4738 > CALAEC01 > CALAEC01. The sequence goes on from JBOGVU010000032.1 coordinate 21,933, forward strand.
TGAAGGACGCGGCCGGCGCCCAGGCGCCCCCGGCGTTCCTCGACCTCCCCGATCTCCGCGAGGAGGCCCGCCAGGCCCTGGGCGAGGCGGCCATCGAGGCAGCCTGGAACGAGGGGCGAGCCATGTCGATCGAGCATGCTGTGGCCTACGCCCGACAGGAGAGCTGAGGGCTCCCGGCTAGAATCACGCCCTGAGGGGGAAGCGGATGGTTTCCGATCTACCCACTGGAACGGTGACGTTCCTGTTCACCGACATCGAGGGATCTACCCGGCTCCTCCAGGAGCTCGGCGACGGCTTCCGGGCCGTCCAGGACCGCCACGCCGGGCTGATCCGGGCGGCGATCGGAGCTCGCCACGGCCACGAGGTCAGGACCGAAGGCGACTCGTTCCTGATCACTTTCGCCAGGGCCCCCGATGCCGTCCAGGCCGCCGTGGACATCCAGCGCGCCATGGCCCGGGAGGCCTGGCCCCACGGCGAGCCGGTGCGGGTCCGGATCGGGATGCACACCGGGGAAGGGACGCTCGGCGGCGGCGACTACATCGGCATCGACGTCAACCGGGCCGCCCGGATCGCCGCCGCCGGGCACGGTGGGCAGATCCTCCTCTCCGACGCCACCCGTGGACTGGTCGAACGGACGCTCCCGGAGGGGGTAACCGTCCGATCGCTGGGCCGGCATCGCCTCAAGGACATCGAGGGGTCCCAGCGGCTCCACGACCTCGTGATTGAGGGACTCCCCGCCGAGTTCCCCGAGATCCGCACGCTGAGCGCCGGTCCCACCAACATGGCCCCCGAACGAACCTCGTTCGTGGGCCGGAGCGAGGACCTTTCCCGGGTCGCCGAGCTCCTTGCGGAAACTCGGCTGGTGACGCTCACGGGCCCGGGAGGCACGGGCAAGACCAGACTGGCCCTCAAAGCCGGCAAACAAGCCCTGGACCGCTTCCGGGATGGTGTCTTCCTGGTCGACCTCGGCGCCGTGGTCGACCCTGAGCTGGTCCCCTCGGCCATCGCCTCCGCCCTCGGCGTCCGCGAGGACCCCGGGCGCGCGCTGCTCGATTCCGTGGTCGATCAACTTCGGGATGCGGAGCTGCTCCTGATCCTGGACAACTTCGAGCAGGTGGTCGAGGGCACCCCGGTCGTGGACCGGGTGCTCGACGCCGCTCCCGGGCTCCGGATCCTGGTCACCAGTCGGGTGCCGCTCCGGCTGGCCGGCGAGCACGAATACCACGTTCGTCCCCTGGCCCTGCCGATCGCCGCGGAGGTCCACGACCTGACGGCCCTGGGGGCCTGCGAGGCCGTGATGCTCTTCGTGGAGCGGGCGGTGGCGGTGCAGCCCGGGTTCCGCCTCACCGAGGAGACCTCCGCACCCGTGGCCGCCATCACCGCTAGGCTGGACGGGCTGCCCCTGGCCATCGAGCTGGCCGCCAACCGGGTCAAGGTACTTGCCCCCGGCGAGCTCCTGGAACGCCTGGAACGACGGCTTCCGCTCCTCAGCGGCGGCGCACGGGACGTGCCCGAGCGCCAGCGAACCCTCCGAGCCACCATCGAGTGGAGCCACGACCTCCTGGAGCCCGAGGTCCAGCGGCTGTTCGCCCGGCTGGCCGTGTTCGCCGGAGGATGGACGCTGCCGGCCGCCGAGGCCGTGTGCGGGCCGGGGCTGGACATCGAGGCCCTTGACGGGCTGACCACCCTGGTCGACCACAGCCTGGTGCGACGGGGATCCCGGGCTCCGGCCCGGTTCCGGATGCTGGAGACGGTCAGAGAGTTCGCCGCGGAACGACTGGCGGAGTCAGGGGAGGAGTACGAGATCCGACGAGGGCACGCGTCGAACGTCGTGGCCACCGTCGAAGCCGCGGAGCCCGACCTCCTCAGGGACCCAGCGCTGCTTGACCGGTTGGAGAGGGAGCACGACAACGTCCGGAGCGCCCTCCGGTGGGCGATCGACCACGGTGACGCCGAGTCGGGGCTTCGGATCGCGGGGGCCCTGTGGCGCTTCTGGCAGGTCCGCAACCACCTGGCCGAGGGCCGCTCGTGGACGGAAGGGGTCCTCGCGCTACCGGCGGCGTCATCCGCGACCGCGGCCCGGGCCAAGGCCCTCGGCGCCCTGGGCAGCCTGGCGTATTACCTCCAGGACCGGCCGGCGGTGCGTGCGGCGTACGAGGAGAGCCTGGCCATCTCCCGGGAGCTCGGAGACGAGCGCGGCGAGGCCGACGGCGCGTACAACCTGGCTTTCGCGCTCATGGTCGACCAGGACACGGAGGGCGCCGCGATGCTCCTCCGGCGGGCCGCCGACCTCCACCGGGCCCTGGGCCGGCCCGTGCAGATGGCCCACGCCAACGCGGCGCTGGCCCTGACGCTCATCCTGGGAGAGGGCGACCTCGACGCTGCGGACCGGCTGGTCGGAGGGGCTCACCGCACGTTCGAGGAGGCCGGCGAGTGGTGGGGGATCGCCCTGACCACCGGGCAGATGGCCGGGTTGGCTCTGCGGCGGGGAGACCTCGCGGCCGCCCGTGAGAAGACGATGCGGTCCCTGGAAGCGGCCGAGGCGATGGGGGCCCGGGGGTGGACCGCCGTGGCCATGCGAGGGCTGGCCGTGGTGGCCATCCGCCAGGGACAGCTCGAGCGGGGGATGCGCTTGGCCGGGGTGGCCGACCGCCTCGAGGAGCTGGCCGGCGGCGAGGCCCCGCCGGCGCTCGTGGGGCTCGAGGACCCTCGAGAGCTCGTCGGAGAGACTCTCCCACCGGACCGGATCGACGCCCTGTTGGAGGAGGGACGGGGCATGAGCCTCGACGAGGCTCTCTCCTTCGCCCGCGAGCCGTCCTAGTGGCCGGACTGCAACGACTCCTGCGGATCCGGCCGGGAGAGGAACGGACGGCGTTCCGGCTCCTGGCGCTGATGTTCGTGGCCATGGCCGGCGCGGCCGTCGGGGCGAACGGGGTGGAGTCGCTGTTCTTCGCCCGGTTCGGCCCCGACTTCCTCCCGTACGTGTACGTGGGGCTCGGGCCGCTCACCTTCGTGGTGATGATCGGCATGGGGACCCTGATCACCGGCGGGGCCACCCGGTTCCTGGTGCGTCTTCCCCTGGTGCTGGCGGCGACGATGCTGGCCGCCCGGGGCGTGCTGGCGGCGGAGGTCCGGTGGTTCTACCCGGCCCTGTGGCTGGTGATGATGGTCGTCTGGACCTGCCAGGTGATGGGGTCGTGGGGACTGGCCGGTGCCGTGAGCGAGACCCGCCAGGCCAAGCGGCTGTTCCCCCTGTACGGGGCGGGCCTGATCACCGGGGGCGTGGTCGGCGGGCTGGCCACCGGACCGCTGGCCGACCTGATCCACGCGGAGAACCTCCTGTTCGTGTGGGTGGCGGCGCTGACGGTGGCCCACCTGCTGGCCAGGTCGCTGGCGCGGACGGGGACGGCCCGGTCACGGCGACGTCGCCAGAAGCGCGCCGGGGTGACCCGGCAGATGGCGGAGGGGTTCCGAGACGTGTGGACCTGGCCGCTGCTCCGGTGGATGTCCGTGAGCCTGGTGCTCTTCGCGGTCCTCTACTTCACGCTGGCCCTCCTGTTCGCCGAGGCGGCCACCGCCCGCTACCCGCGGGCCGACGACCTGGCCGGGTTCCTGGGCCTGTTCATGGGGGCGTCGAACGGCGCCGCGCTCCTGGTCTCCCTGCTCCTGGCGAATCGCCTGTTCGCCCGGTTCGGCCTGCCCACCATGGTCCTGGCGCTGGCGGCGATCTACGTGGCCGGCTTCGGGACGCTGGCCGTGGCCACGTCCTTCGGGGCGCTGCTGGCGTTCCGGTTCGTCCAGATGGTGTGGGTGAACGGCGTGTGGGCAACGGGGTGGCAGGCCCTGTTCAACGTGGTGCCGGCGGAGCGCCGGGCCCGGACCCGGACGTTCATGGACGGCGGCCCCCTCCAGATGGGGATCGTCCTGGCCGGGGGGCTCCTGATCCTGGCCGATCGGGTGCTGGCCCCGGCGCACCTGGCCGCCGTCGGCGCGGTTGCCGGTGCCCTGGCGCTGGTGGCGATGTGGCGGGCCCGCCGGGCGTACGCCGGCGCCCTGGTGGAGGCGCTCCGGGCCGGGAACCCCGATGTGTTCCGCCCCGACGAGGAGCCGTTCGGGGGTTTCCGGGACGACGCCGACGCCGGTCAGGCGGTGGTGACCGGGGTGGCAGACCCCGACCCGGCGGTCCGCAGGGTGGCCACCGAGATCCTGGCCGGTGTGGCCGGGCCCGACACCTCATCCGCGCTGCTGCCGGCCCTGGAGGATGACGATCCCCAGGTCCGGAGCGCCGCCGTGCGGGGCCTGGCCCGGGCCGGCGGTGATGTCGAGAGCCTCCGCGGGCTCCTGGAGGATCCCGACCCGCGGGTCCGGGCCGGGGTCGCGGAGGCGCTGGCCGATGATGCCGACGGCCGAGCGGTGCTGGAGGCCATGGACACCGATCCCCGGCCCGAGTGGCGGGCCGCGGCCGCCGCGGCCCGTGGC
>JBOGVU010000033.1:0-25984 GCA_050692915.1 Actinomycetota bacterium
CCACCACGTTGGCCCCCGCCTCCACGAGCCGGGTCACGATGCCGTGGCCGATTCCCATGGCCCCGCCGGTCACCACGGCGTTCCTTCCGGCGAGATCGAACGGACCCCAATCTGCCATCTGAACCTCCTCCCTAACCACTGTGACCCTATCGCTGTGACGTCGGTTGCCAGGGGCCAGTCGTGCCCCAGCGCCCGCGCCTCCGTCAACGTCCCATCCTGGCCGTAGCCTCCATCTGGAAGGAGGGCCGGTTGGCCCGCCCCTGCAGGGTCGATCGGCCGGGTGGAGCCGCCCCGAGCCAGACGTAGGTTGTGTCCAGGAGGCGACGAATGCCCCAAACGAAGAGGCAGGAAAGGGCCCCTCACCCGCCGGGGCTGCGGGTGATCCGATCTGTGGCCAGATCGGTGGTGGTGACGTTCGGGCTCCTGGTGCGTGGTCGGGTCCGCTCGCCGCGGCAGAGGGTCGGGGCGCTTCTCACTCTCCCCGACGGGGCCCGCTCGGTCGTCTTCCGCGAGACCCGGATCGAGGGGCCTCGCCGAGAGCGGCTGGCCGTGCTCATCGTTGAGTTCCGGCTCCGTCTCCTCGGCCCCTCGCACCGATTCCTCCACTGGCTGTTCCGGGTGGGATCCGTGATCAACACACCCCTGTTCGCGGGCTTCCCCGGCTTTCGAGCCAAGTTGTGGATGGTCGACGTGGGCACGGGGGGCTATCGAGGACTGTACCAATGGGACGGGGACCGTCTGGCCGGGGCCTACGCGTCAGCCCTGGCGAAGATCCTGCGGCCGCTGTCGGTGAGGGGCTCGGTTCGGTACAGGGTGACCCCCGATAAGCGCCTGGACTCGTACGTGGAAGCGCTCCGACACACGGGCCAGCAGGTTGCCGCCACGTCAGCCTAACCGGGGAAGCGGCATCCTGTCCCTCCGCCTCATTGGGAGAGCCGGCGCCTCCTCTGGCAACATAGCGCACCGGCAACCGCGGGAGTCGGTCATGAAGCAGCCGAGGGTCGATAGCGAACAGCGTCCTGGTTGGGGCCTTGACCCCGAGGAGGTGAGCAGCCGCCTCAGCCGGTACGGGCGCAACGAGATTCCCCCTGCCCGGAGAGAGGGCTGGGTTATGCGCCTCCTCCGACAGCTCCGGGAGCCGATGGCTGTGTTGCTCTTGGTGGCCGCGGCCGTATCGGCGTTCGGCCTCGGCGAGCGCGTCGACGCCGCTGCCATCGCGGCCATCGTCGCGCTGAACGCGGTGATCGGGTTCGTCCAGGAGGGACGGGCCGCCCGGGCCCTGGAAGCCCTTCGGTCGATGGAGACTCCAGTGGCCCGGGTTGTCAGGGGCGGGCGGATTATGGCGGTGTCCTCGGCGGAGATCGTCCCGGGCGACGCCGTGCTGCTTTCGGCCGGTGACCGGGTCCCGGCCGACCTCGAGCTGGTCGAGGCGGAGTCGCTCGAGATCGACGAATCCGTGCTGACCGGTGAGTCGCTGCCCGTCTCCAAGCGGGCCGGGGCGAACGTGTCTGAGGATGCGCCCCTGGCCGAGCAGGTGGGGAAGGCGTTCTCCGGCACGCTGGTGGCCCGGGGCGCCGGTCGAGGGGTGGTGCAGGCCACCGGCCCGCGGACGGCGGTGGGAGCGCTGGCCGAGCAGCTCCGCCGTCCCCAGGCCCGGACGCCCCTGCAGATCGAGCTCAGCGCGCTGACCGCGCGGCTCGGAACCATCGCGGTGGCCGTAGCCGTGGGCGTGTTCGGGCTCACGATGGTGCGGATGGGGACCACGGCCGAAGGCATCGAGCGGGCATTCCTCTCCGCGGTGGCCCTGGCCGTGGCGGCGGTGCCCGAAGGGTTGGCCACCGTGGTCACCGTGGCCCTGGCGCTGGGGGTCCGCCGCATGGCCGCGCGAGGGGGCATCGTCCGCCGGCTCCCGGCGGTCGAGACCCTTGGCTCGACCACGGTGATCCTGACCGACAAGACCGGGACGCTGACCGAGAACCGGATGTGGGTCGAGACGGTGCTCCTGCCCAGCGAGGGCCCCCTCGAACTCCCTGACATCGACGATCAGGTGTGGCGTCGGGTGGCCCGAGCGGCGGTGCTGTGCAACGACGCGGCACCAGGGGCGGGAGATCCGATCGACGTCGCGCTGCTCGAAGCGTTCGGGTCGTCGGATGTCGACGACCTCAGGCGGGAGCTCCCGAGGATCGCCTCGGTGCCATTCGAGGCGCAGCGCCGGCGGATGGCGACCCTCCACCGTGCTCCGGCCGGGATGCTCCTCTTGGTCAAGGGGGCGCCCGAGGCGGTCCTGCCCCGGTGCGCGTGGCACCTGGGAGCCGCCGGAGAGCAGCTGGCGCTCACTGACGATGATCGCCGGGCCCTGGAAGGAGCGGAGGAGGACCTGGCCGCCCGGGGCAGGCGGATGTTGGCTCTGGCCGGGCGAAGCCTAGATACTGCCCCCGACCCGCTCGAGGACGGCGACCGAGACCTGATCCTCTACGGCGTCCTGGCCCTCCGCGATCCGGTGCGGCATGAGGCCACCGCCGCGGTTGCCGAGGCCCGATCCGCGGGGATCCGCATCGTTATGGTCACCGGCGACCACGGGGGGACGGCGTCGGCGGTGGCCCGCGACGTCGGGCTGGCCTCGCCCGAGGAGGGCCTCCTGACCGGCAGGGACCTCCGGGAGTCGGGGCTCCCCGCCGACCCTCTGGCGGTGTCGGTCTACGCCAGGGTGGACCCGGACCAGAAGCTGGCCCTGGTCGAGGCGGCGCGATCCCGTGGCCAGGTGGTGGCGGTCACCGGCGACGGGGTGAACGACGCGCCGGCGTTGCGGCGAGCCGACATCGGGGTGGCGATGGGACGGACCGGGAGCGACGTGGCTCGAGAAGCCGCGGACCTGGTGGTCACCGACGACAACCTGGCCACCATCGTCACCGCGGTGCGGGAAGGGCGGGGGATATACGACAACATCCGGAAGGTCGTCGACTACCTGGTGGGCGGCAACCTGTCGGAGATCACGGTGGTGGTGGTCAGCCTGCTGCTGTTCCCGGGCCTCGGCGTGCCGCTCCTGCCGCTCCAGCTCCTGTGGGTGAACCTCCTGACCGATGGCCTGCCGGCCCTGGCCCTGGGCGTCGACCCCGTCGACCCGGGGCTGATGCGCCGCCCGCCCCGGCCCCGAGGGGATCGTCTGCTCCGAGGAGCGCGACTGTCTCTGCTGTCCGTCCGCGGCCTGCTGATGGGAGCTTCGGCGATCGCGTCGCTGGCCGTGGCCCGGTTCGCGTGGGACGAACCCTGGCCCCATGCTCGCGCCACGATGTTCACCGTCCTGGTGGCGGCCCACCTCCTGTACGCGTTCGTGGCCCGGCTCCCCACCCGGCGAGCGAATCCCTGGCTCCTGGGGGCGGTGGCAGCGGGACTGGCCCTCCAGGCGGCGGTGGTCCTGCTGCCGGTGGCTCGGCCCGTGTTCCACACGGCCTTCCTTTCCGCCAGGGAGTGGCTGTTGGTCGCCGCAGGGGCGGCGATCCCGATCGTGCTGATGCTTGTGGTCGAGCGGTGGCGAAAGCGGAGGGGGTGACCGGTGGGTCAGCGAGCGGGTCCGACCAGGGTCGTGGAGCAGCACGTGGTCACCGACGTCCCGGTGGCCACGCCCGAGGACACGGTGTCGGCGGTGCGCACCGCCCTGGCCGGGAGGCGGTACGCGTCGATCGCTGCCGTGGCGGTGTGTGACGGGGACCGGCTGGCCGGGCTGATCCGGATGGAGGACCTGTTCGGGGCAGCGAGCGATCGGCGGGCGTTCGAGGTGATGGACCGCGTACCCCCGGCCGTGGTCCTCGGCGATGACCAGCAGGTCGCCGCGTGGAAGGCCGTCCGCCACGAAGAGTCGACCCTCGCGGTCGTGGACCAGGACCGCCGGTTCGTGGGCATGATCCCACCGACGGCCCTGCTCCGGGTCCTGCTCACCGAACACGAGGAGGACCTGTCCCGGCTGGGCGGCTTCCTGCACGATGCCGCCGCGGCTCGGGAGGCCACCGCGGAACCCGTGGCCCGACGGTATCTCCACCGAATGCCGTGGCTCCTGGTCGGGCTGGCCGGCGCGATCGTGGCCGCGGCCATCGTGGGCTCGTTCAAGCGCCAGCTCGAAGCGACCGTCCTGCTGGCGTTCTTCGTCCCCGGGATCGTGTACATGGCCGATGCCGTAGGGACCCAGACCGAGACCCTGATCATCCGAGGGCTGTCGGTGGGCGTGCCCATTGCCACGGTGGTCCGGCGGGAACTGGGCACCGGGCTCCTGGTGGGGGTGACGATCGCCGCTACCTTCATCCCCGTGGCCGTGTGGCGGTGGGGAGACGCTCAGGTGGCCCTCGCTGCCGGCCTGGCCCTGTTGGCTGCCTGCTCCACGGCCACGGTGGTGGCCATGGCTCTCCCCTGGGCGATCCATCGCCTGGGCCGGGATCCCGCCTTCGGGAGCGGCCCGCTGGCGACGGTGATCCAGGACCTCCTGTCGATCCTGATCTACTTCGCCGTGGCCGGGGCGATCATCCGGTGAGCGGACGACCGTAGGATGCCTGAGTGTCCCTGACCTACCCGGCGCACCGGGAGGCCGACGTCCCTCTCCGCGACGGCTCGACCGTCCACATCCGGCCGGTCCGGCCCGACGACCGGGATGCCGTCCTGGGTTTCCTGCAGGGAATGTCGGAGGAGTCGCGATGGTTCCGGTTCTTCGCCGCCGTCGTCGACCTCCGGAAGATGGCCGAACGTTCGGTGGACGTGGACTACCAGGACCGGTATGCGCTGGTGGCCACCGCGGGGCCGGAGCATCGGGTGGTTGGCCACGGCATCTATCTCCGCGGCGACGAGGGGCATGCCGAGGTCGCCTTCGCGGTGGCCGACGACTACCAGGGACGCGGCCTGGGCACGATCCTCCTCGGACACCTGGCCGAGGTGGCGGCCGAACACGACCTGGCGGTCTTCGACGCCGACGTCCTCCCCGAGAACCACCGCATGATCGAGGTCTTCCGGGAGAGCGGGTTCCAGGTCCGGACCCGCACCGAGCCGGGGATGATCAAGGTTGAGATCCCGGTCGCCCTCGGCCCCGAGGCCCTGGAACGGTTCGAGGAACGGGAGCGACGGTCCGCGGTGGCCGCCATGCGGTCGTTCCTGTGGCCCCGTTCGGTGGCGGTCATCGGCGCGTCGCGAACGCGGGGCTCGATCGGCGGGGAGGTGTTCCACAACCTGGTGTCGGCGGGCTTCCCCGGGCTGGTGTACCCGATAAACGCAAAGGCAGAGGTGGTTCAGTCCGTGGCGGCCTATCCGACCATCGCCCAGGCGCCGGGGCCCGTGGACCTGGCCGTGATCGTGGTCCCCGCTGAGTCGGTGGCCGAGGTGGCCCGAGACTGCGGCCTGGCCGGCGTTCGGGGCCTGGTGGTGATCTCCGCGGGGTTCTCGGAGACGGGGGAGGAGGGGGCGGCCCGCCAACGGGAGCTCCTCGCTGTGTGCCGGGAGTTCGGGATGCGACTCATCGGCCCGAACTGCATGGGGATCATCAACACCGCCCCAGAGGTCCAGCTCAACGCCACCTTCGCTCCCGCGCCACCCCCGCACGGCCGGGTCGGGTTCCTCTCCCAGAGCGGGGCCCTGGGCCTGGCGGTCATCGACCACGCCAGCGCCCTGGGCCTGGGGCTGTCCTCGTTCGTGTCGGTGGGCAACAAGGCCGATGTCTCCGGCAACGACCTCCTACAGTACTGGGAGGACGACGAGGGGACCGACCTGATGCTCCTGTACCTGGAGTCGTTCGGGAACCCCCGCAAGTTCTCCCGTATCGCCCGGCGGGTGGGCCGGCGGAAGCCGGTGATCGCGGTGAAGAGCGGACGTTCGGCCGCGGGGGCCCGAGCCACCTCATCGCACACCGGCGCGGTCCTGGCGGCCTCGGACGTGACCGTCGACGCGCTGTTCCGACAGGCGGGGGTGATCCGGACCGACACCCTGGCAGAGATGTTCGACGTGGCCTCGCTCCTGGCCAACCAGCCGCCGCCGAGGGGGAACCGGATGGCCATCATCACCAACGCCGGAGGCCCGGGGATCCTGTGCGCGGACACGGCCGAGGGGGAGGGTCTGGAGGTGGTCTCGCTCCCGGAAGCCGTCCAGCAGGAGTTGCGGGCCTTCCTCCCGGCCGAGGCGTCGGTGGGAAACCCCGTCGACATGATCGCCTCGGCCTCGGCCGAGGACTACGGCAAGGCGATCCGGGCGGTGGTCTCGTCCGACGCGGTGGACGCGGTGATCGTGATCTTCATCCCGCCGCTGGCCACCCGCTCTGAAGACGTCGCCCGGGCCATCCGCGCCGCCGCGGAGGAACGGAACGGGGACGTCCCCCTTCTCACCGTGTTCATGCAGGCCCAGGGGCTGCCGCCCGAGCTCCAGGGCATCCCTTCCTACCGCTTCCCCGAAGACGCCGCTCGGGCCCTGGCCCATGCCGCCCGGTACGGGGGGTGGCGGGGCACCCCCGAGGGTCGGATCCCCACGTTTCCCGACGTCCGTCGCGACGAGGCCGCCGGCCTCATCGCCGCGGCCCTAGCAGACGGTCCTCGGTGGCTGCCTCCTGACGTGACGGCCGGGCTGCTCAGCTGTTACGGGGTGCCGGTGGCCGACTGGCGGATCGTCGGCGACCCGGAGGAGGCCGCCCGGTCAGCCGCCGAACTGGGAGAGCGGGTCGCCGTGAAGGCCGTGGCGCCATCGCTGGTGCACAAGACGGAGGCGGGGGCCGTTCGCCTCTGGGTGCCCCCAGATGAGGTCGCGGAGGTCGCTCGAACGATGGAGAACGATGTTCGGGGGGCTGGTCACCCGGTGGAGCGGTTCCTCGTTCAGCGGATGGTCCCCCCTGGCGTGGAGATGCTGGTCGGGGTGGTGCACGATCCCGTGTTCGGGCCCGTCGTGGCGTGCGGTGCCGGCGGGACGGCGGTGGAGCTGCTGAAGGACGTCTCGGTGCGGATCGCTCCGCTCACGGACCGTGACGCGGTGGACATGGTCCGGGAGCTGGCCACGTACCCGCTGCTCCAGGGCTACCGGGGTGGCCCTCGGGCGAACGTCCCCGCGCTGGAGGACCTCCTTCTTCGCGTTGGCACCCTCGTGGAGGATCACCCTGCGGTGGCGGAGATGGACCTGAACCCGGTTATGGCCCTCCCGGAGGGGGCGATCGTGGTGGACGCTCGGATCCGGGTGGAGATGCCGCCCCCGCCGCTGCCGCTGGCGGCCCGCCGTCCCGCATGACCGGAGGCGACCATGGGTGAGGAGTGACCAACTGTCGGGCGCCGGCTAAGGCGAAGGGGCGGGGTGTCCCCGCCCCTTCGACCACCGGAGCGTCGCGCTACTTCAGGACCGGGAACCTCCGGACCAGCGCGGTGCTCTCCCATCGCCGGCCCAGACCGAGGTACCGGCCCGCGCCGACGTAGGCGATCCCGGCCAGGACGATCGCGTACACCACGTGGTCGTCCAGGAACGGGTTGTGCTCCGGCCAGATGGCGGTCGCCGTGTAGAAGATCGCCATCCAGATGATGCCGCCCATGGCCGCCAGCCGGGTCCCGATCCCCAGGATCAGGGCGAGCCCGATGAGCAGCATCGAGAGCATGTACGCCCACTCCACCCAGGTGGCCCCCAGAAGGCCCTGGTAGAAGTCCACGAAGAACCCCTTGGTGTGGACGGCGAATTGGAGGACTCCATCGGTAGGAGATCCCCCGTTGATCCAGGCGTCGGGACCGAAGAAGTCGATCGCTCCGGTCTCCGGGTTCCGCCCGGTGCTGAAGCCGAGGCCGAACGCCTTGTCCAGGAAGGCCCACAGGAACGTCCAGCCCATGGCGATGCGGAGGACGCCCCAGAACCGGGCGCCCTTGACCGCCTTGGGCTCCCTCTCGACCTCCTCGGCGGGCCGTCCGTCGAGGTTGACCTCGGTCTTGCCGTCGATCGCTCCGGTGGTCATTGGCCCACCTCCTTTGTTAGCCACAGCATCGGCGGTGGGGGAGGCGGCGCCATGAGGCGGACGGCCCTACTTGGGCGGGACCCTGGGGGACCTTCGGTCCTACTCGCCGGGGGTGCCGGTGTGCCGGGCCAGGTAGGCAGCGGCCTCTGCCCGCCGGGCCACCTCGAGCTTGGAGAGGATGCTGGAGACGTAGTTCTTCACGGTCTTCTCGGCGAGGTGAAGCTCGTCCCCGATCTCCCTGTTGGTCTTCCCGTCCGCCACGAGGGCGAGGATCCGCTCCTCTTGGGGGGAGAGCCGGGCCAGCTTCTCGTCCTTGAAGAGGTGCTTTCCCTTGCGAAGCCGATCCAGGACCGCCCCGGTGACCGCCGGATCGAGGAGCGATCCGCCAGCGGCCACCGTCTTCACCGACTGGACCAGCTCGCCGCCCCGGACCTGCTTCAGCACGTAGCCGGAGGCGCCGGCCATGATCGAGGCAAACAAAGCCTCGTCGTCGGCGAACGAGGTGAGCATGACCACCCTGGTGTCCGGGCGAGCCGCCCGAATCTCCCGGGTGGCCTCGATGCCGCTGCCGTCCTCGAGGCGGACGTCCATGATGACCACGTCGGGCCGCACCGAGGAGGCCACCTCCACCGCCTCCCGGACCCCGCCGGCCTCGCCGGCCACGACGATGTCACCGGCGGCCTCGAGGAGGGCCCGAAGCCCTTGGCGCACCACCTCGTGGTCGTCAACGAGCATTATCCGGATCGGTTGGTCGGTCACCGGCCGGAGCGTAGCACCCTCATGACGGGACGCTGAGGCGGACGGTGGTCCCCTGGCTGGATCGGGACTCGATGTCCAGGCGTCCGCCCACGGCCTCGGCCCGCGCGCGGAGATTCCTCAGGCCGCGCCCACCCCCGGAGACGGCATCCGCGTCGAAGCCCGAGCCGTCGTCCTCGACGACAAGGGTCAGGGCACCATCCTCAGGGCCGAGCTCCACCGAGATCGTCTGCGCATCCGCGTGTCGGATCGCGTTGGACATCGCCTCTCGGACGAACTGGATGATGTGGGGCGCATGGGGGGTCAGGAGTGAGGCGCTCTCCGGGTCGATCTCCACCCTGATTGCCAGGTCGCAGCCCCTACGGAGCTCATCGACGAGGTCGCGCAGGGCCTGGTCGAGCTGGCGGTCGGCGAGGCCGCCCGGGCCCAACCCGAAGATGAAGTTCCGGAGGTCCCGGATGGCGCGATCGATGTCGGCCACCGCGCCGGCGAGCCGATCATGGAGGGCCGCCGGGTCGGCCAGGCCCGTGTCGGCCGCTTGGAGCGACATCCCGACCGCAAACAACGTCTGGATCACACCGTCGTGGAGTTCCTTGGCGATGCGCTCGCGGTCCTCCAGGACGGCGAGGCGCTCGAGCTCCTCACGGATTCGGGCGTTCGCGATGGCGAGGCCGGCTTGAGCGGCGAACAGGCTAACCAGGTCGATGTCCTCTTGCGTGAACCGCCGGCCGCCTCGGAGGTTTCCCACGAGAAGGGTCCCCACCGGGCCCTCTTCCCCGGTAAGGGGCACCCACAGGGCGGGACCGATGTGTCCCACCTTCACGACGGGCTGATGGACCCGCTCGTCGATCGATGCGTCGTCAAGGAGCAAGGCCTCACCCTTCCGCATAACCGCTCCCGAGAGCGACCCCTCCACGGGGAAGCTCATGCCGCGGAGCTCATCGGCGTGGGCTCCTACAGCCACCCGGAGTGTGAGTTCCCCGGCACCTGAGGGCATGGCGATCGTGGCCGCGTCGGCTGCGACGAGGTTCCGGGCGTGCCCGGCGACCAGGGCCAGGGCGTCCTCGAGGTTCCGTCCGGCCAGGATGGCCTCCATGACCTCGCTGATAGCCTCCAGACGCCGCTGATGGGCCCGGGCCGCCTCGTACAGTCGGGCGTTCTCGATGGCTACGGCGGCCTGGGTGGCCAGGGTGACCACCGCCCGCTCGTCCTCCGCAGTGAACTCGTCTGCGCCCCGCTTCTCGGTGAGATACAGGTTGCCGTAGACCCGGTTCCGGATCTTGACCGGGACCCCCAGGAACGAGGTCATCTGGGGATGGTTGGCCGGGAACCCCACCGAGCGGGGGTCCGACTGGATGTGGCGCAGACGAAGCGGCGTGGCGTCGTGGATGAGGGCTCCCAGGATTCCCTTCCCCACGGGGATGTGGCCGATCGCCCGACGCTCCTCCTCGGTGACCCCGTGGGTAATGAACTCCTGGATCAGGCCATCGGCTCCCAGCACGCCGAGCGCCCCGTATCGGGCATCGGCCACATCGCACGCGAGCTTGGCGATCTTTTGAAGGACCGCGGGAAGGGACAGCTCGGAGGCGAGCACCAGCCCCGCCTCCACCAGCGGGTCCCTCCGGGTCTCCCGACCGCTCATGGCCTCGAGCCTACCCCGGTCGACCGGTCCCCGCCGTCTACCCTTCCGACCGTGGCGAGATCAGCTCGTCGCTCAGCTCCGGCCCGCGTCGGTCCGCTGAACAGCCCTCGACCAAGGGGCCGAACGACCCCAGGCGACTTCCTTTGGGCGGTCCCATGCTGACCGAAGAACGCGGAACCAAGAGAGGTGGGAACGATGATGACCATGCTCGAGCGACCACTGCGGCGCCAACCGGGGATCCCCGGCCGGAACGAGCCCGTCGCTCCGACGACATGGCCGGGGGCGGCCCGGCGGGCCGCCGTCGTCCTCTCGGCTGGAATTGCCGCCCTCATGGTCGTGGCGTCGGCCGCTGGCCTGTTGGTCGAGGGCCTCTACCCCGACGGCGAGTGGGCGCGGGAGGCGCTCCGGGGAGGCGACCTCGTGACGCTGGTGCTCGTGGCCCCCTTGCTAATCGCGTCCCTGATCCTGTCGGTGCGCGGTTCCACGCGGGCCCAGCTGGTGTGGATCGCCATGCTCGGCTACTCCGTCTACAACTACGCCTACTACGTGTTCGGGTCGACGTTCAACGATGTGTTCCTCCTCCACATCGCCCTGCTGTCCATGTCCATCTTCGCCCTGGCCTGCGCGCTCCCCAGCCTGAATGTTGCCGCGATCGCCGCCCGGTTCCGCTCGAGAGTTGCGGCCCGGTGGATCGGGGGGTTCCTCGTGATCGTGGGCATCGCTCAGGGGGCGCTATGGGTCTTCCTCGTGCTGCGGTTCGCGGTGACCGGACGGCTCCTCCACGACATCCCTGTGGACGGCCAGCACCTAGTCTTCGCTCTGGACGTGTCGCTGCTGGTGCCGACGTTGATCCTCGCCGGAATCCTCCTTTACCGAAGGACGCCCTTTGGGTGGGTGCTGGGAACGGCGGTCAGCGTGTTCGGTGCCGCGTACCAGCTCAACCTGATGCTCGCCGGCGCGTTTCAGGCCAACGCCGGTGTCGTCGGGGTCAAGGCGTTCCCGCCCGAGGGGATCGCTCTCACGGTCGGTTTCGCGGCTGCGTCGGCTGTTCTTCTCATGCACCGCCAACGTTTCACGGAGGGGGTGTGATGACTACTCCTCCGGTCCCGACGTGACGGTGATCGACCGACGCGCCCGGCGGGGCGGTTCCCCTCCCGAACCCAGGGGACGGCGGGTGGCGCTCGGCACCCTCTGGGCGGGCTTCGTCGTGGCGGCGATCTTCTTTCTCGATCTCCTCGACCTGACCGCGTACGGATTTCTGGGTTCCCGGGGCGGCCATTGCCCTTGCCGTCGTCTCCGCCCGGGCGAGGACTCTTCGGATGCCGGGCTTCCGGTGGGCCCGCCTCGCTCCCGATCGGCGCGACCTGCTGGCCATCGCGGCGCTCTACACGGTCGTGGTGGCCCTGGCCAAGCTGGCGTTGGGGATATTCACCACCGACAGCACGCTCGGGTTGTTTCTCTGCTTCGGCGCCGGGCTGGTGGTCGGGGTGGTCGGGCCTGTCGTGTATACGGTGTGGGGTCGGGGCCGGCCCCTCTCCTCTCTGGGGATCGGCCTCCATCGCTGGCGAAGCACAGTTGCCTTGGCCGTCCTGTTCGGCGCGGTCCAATTCTCGATCACCCTGTGGGGTTACGACCTACCTCTGGCTGTGGACTGGGTTCCGCTCCTGGTCATGTCCGTGGTCGTGGGACTGTTCGAGGCAGTGTTCTTCCGGGGATTCGTCCAGGGAACCCTCGAAAGGAGCTTCGGAGCGGGCCCGGCCGTGCTGGGGGCAGCTGCTCTCTACGCCGTGTACCACGTGGGCTACGGCATGGGGAGCTGGGAGATGGTGTTCCTGTTGGGTCTGGGCGTGGTGTACGGAGTCGCTTACCGGATCACAGAGAACGTCTTGGTCCTGTGGCCCCTGCTCACCCCGGCCGGCGCCTTCTTCAACAACCTCCAGGCCGGGGACCTGGCCGGCCAGCTCCCGTGGGCCTCCATTGCCGGGTTCGCTGACGTTCTGGGACTGATGGCGGTGGCCATCTGGCTCGGCCACCGGCGGGAGCAGCGTCTCGGCGCCGAACGAGGTATGGGTGCCGCTGCGCTCCGGAGGGCCGGTTAGGCCGGTCGTCCCAGCCCGAGGGGGCCGATGGTCCCTGGGCCGGTCGTGCGCCCGCAACCTACGCTGGGCCCACTGAAGGGAGGGGCCATGGAAAGACGGAGACGGCTGGTCACCAGGGGGAGAGGCCTTCTCGCGGCAGCGCTTCTCGCCGGGCTGGCCCTGCCGGCCTGTGCGGGGGGAGGGGGGACCGTGGCGGTGACCCTCCAGGAATTCGCGGTCATTCCCGCCCAGGACTCGGTCTCCGCCGGCGAGGTCACCTTCGAGGTGGAGAACATCGGGCCGGAGGACGTTCACGAGTTCGTGGTGATCAGGACCGATCTGGCCCCCGATGCCCTGCCCACCGACGGGAACGGCGTCGTCGAAGAGGAAGGCGCAGGCATGGAGGTGATCGACGAGATCGAGGACATCCCGGTAGGAGAGACACAGAGTCTGACGGTCGATCTGGACGCCGGCAACTACGTACTCATCTGCAACATCTGGGACGAGGAGGAGGAAGAGGCCCACTACGCGATGGGCATGCGGACGGCCTTTACGGTCGAGTAGCCGACATTGCTTTCGCGCTAGGAGAGGAAACCGACAATGGAGCACCGAAGCCCTCTGCTCCACTATCACGCTGACATCCGCGCGGCCTGCCCGTGGCTGTTGGGAGCCGGGGTGCTCGCATATCTGTCGCTCGTGCCAGGCGCGATCATCCTCGCTCGGCTGATCGAAGCGGATATCGCGGGCTTGTGGCCGGGCTCGCTGCCTTCTCTTTCGCCTCCCTCATCCTGGCCCTGGTCGCCGCCCGGGCCCGGGATCGCCTCCGAGCCGACCAGACGGCCGATGCCCCCAGACCGAGGGGAGACGGTCCCGCGATGAGCTTCGGGTCAGGTGGACTGATGAGAGACGCAGCAGGTTGACGGTGTGAAGGACATGGTTCGCATCGAGGGACAGATCGTCATCGACCGACCGGTGGGAGAGGTGTTCGACTTCGTCGCCGACGAGCGCAACGAACCGCGCTACAACCGCCGGATGCCCAGGGCGGAGAAGATCTCGGACGGATCCATCGGCACCGGCACCCGCTTCCGGGCGGAGACAACGAACATGGGCCGAACCGTGCCCATGATCATCGAGCTCACGGTCTACGACCGACCCCGCCGCCTTGCCTCGACGACGCACATGTCCTCCATGGATCTTCAAGGCACCCTGACGTTCGACCCAGTCCCCCCAGGCACCCGGATGCGCTGGTCATGGGACGTGGAGCCGCGGGGCGTCCTCCGGCTGGTGAGGCCGCTCGTCGCCCTCATGGGTCGGCGCCAGGAGCAGAGGATCTGGACGGAGCTCAAGAAGCTCCTGGAAGCACGGGGGTCGACATGAACTCAACTCGAGAAGCAGAGTCCACGGACCCGCGCTGGAGGATGCTCTACAGGCTGGCCGGGGCGGGCGCCCTGATCTCGGCGGTGTTCATCCCGATCCAGGTCCTGGTGTTCATAGTCTGGGCCCCACCGCTGGACGGCACCGCCGTCGAATGGTTCGCGCTCTGCCGGGACAACCGGCTGGTCGGCCTGCTCGATCTGGATCTCCTGCTGGTCGCGGACAACGTGTTCCTGGTCCCCATCTTCCTGGCCCTGTACGTCCTCCTCAGGCGAGACAGCGAATCCCTGATGACGATCGCCACGGCCCTCGGGTTCCTGGGCATCGTGTTCTTCATCGCGTCGAATCCGGCCTTCGAGATGCTCTCTCTCAGCGAGGGGTACGCGGAGGCATCGACCGGAGCGCAGCGATCGACCTTCCTGTCGGCGGGGGAGGCCATGCTGGCCACCTGGGAGGGCACCGCCTTCCACACGTACTACGTCCTCGGGTCCATCGCTGGCATCGCGATCGGGGCGGTGATGGTCCGAAGCGTCGTCTTCAGCAACCTGGCGGGGTGGATGGCGATTCTCGGGAACGCCGTCGGCCTAGGCCTCTACATCCCGACCGTCGGCGTCTACATCTCCGTGTTCTCGGTCGTGTTCCTGGAGGTCTGGTACATCCTGATCTCGCGACGGCTGTTCCAGCTGGGGAAGCGCACTACCAGAGTGGAGGCCTTCCGATGAACGCGGTGGTCCTATACGAGTCGGTGTACGGCAACACCGAAGCGGTCGCGCGGGCCGTCGCCGACGGGCTCGGTCCGGCCGGTGAGGTGACGCTGTCCCGGTTCGGGGAGGTCCCCCGGGGCGCTGTCGAGGGGGGCGGACCTCGTAGTGCTGGGAGGACCGTCCCACGGGTGGGGATGACCAGAGCCGCCTCTCGGAAGCGCGTCGACACCGAGAGCTACGCGGTGGGGGCTCGGGAGTGGCTTGAGGAGTCGCGGCCGGGGTCCGGGAAGATGGCCGCGGCGTTCGACACCCGATTCGGGATGCCGCGGTGGTTGACCGGCTCGGCGGCGTCATGCATCGCCCGCCGGCTCCGGCGGAGCGGGTACCGGCTGGTTGCTCCGCCCGAGAGCTTCTTCGTCCTCCACACCGCAGGGCCCCTTCGGGACGGGGAAGACAACCGGGCCAGGGCGTGGGCATCCGAGCTCGCCAAGCGGGCATCGACATGAACTCCCCGGACTTCAGCCGCCGGACCCGCCACCGGCCCCCGGCCGCGTGGCATCGATACCTCGGCAATCGCCTCGCCGTGCTATTGACCTCGCTCGGCCTGGCGCCGAGAGGCGGCGTCACGCTGGAAGTTCCCATCCGGAGGTCTGCGCGTGTCGAACGCGCACGGATGAAGCCGATATCGGAAGGAGGACCGAAATGAGAACCGGACCGAGGTCGCGCTGGATCTTTGGACTACTGCTGGTCGCCATCGGAGTGCTCTTCCTCCTCGACACCACCGATGTGATCGAGGACGACAACGTATGGAGCCTGATCTGGCCGGCGATCCTCGCCTTCCTCGGCGCCTGGTTCATGTTCAGAGAGCGGGGCAGGAGCCTGGTGGGCCTGGTGCTCCTACTACTGGGCGGCGGGTTCTTCGCCCAGAATGCCCAGTGGATCGAGAGCGGCTGGATCGGTAGGTATTGGCCCGTGGTGGTGATCGGGGCCGGCCTGGCAATCCTGGCGGATGCGACCGGCGTGCTTCGACGTCGCGGGGTGGAGGCCGGTGTGGGGGTCCGCGGAGAGGATTGGCTCAAGGCGACCGCCGTCATGTCGGGGAGAAAGGAACGCGTGACGAGCACCGAGTGGCGAGGCGGTGATGTGGCCGCCGTCATGGGAGGGGTCGAGCTGGACCTCCGTGAGGCCAAGCCCGCCCCCGAGGGTGCTCGGCTGGACGTGACCGCCCTGATGGGTGGAGTCGAGATCTGGGTCCCCTCGGGTTGGCAGGTGTCTCCCCGGATCACCCCGCTCCTTGGTGGCGTCGAGGACAAAACGAGCCCTGGCCCGACCGACGGCGATGCGCCGCGCCTAGAGATCAGGGGGATGGCTCTGATGGGCGGCGTGGAGATCAAGCACAAGACAGAGGCCTGAGCGAGGGCACGAACGCCTCGGAGTTGACTGATCGGAACTGAGGCCCGGGATCGGAACCGGGGCGCAGCTCCCGGGCCCGGGTCAGAGGATCGGGCCCATGCGCCCCGACTGGCGTTCCATGCCATTGTGCCGTCTTTCGAGGGCCGAACGGCCCTAGGTCTGCCTACGAACAGGTCCTACCCTGGCATCGGTCAAGGGAGGTGACAGCGATGATGTGGGGTCACGGTTGGGGCGACTGGCTCTGGATGGGGCTGGGCTTGCTGGTGTTCTGGGGAGGCATGGTCACCGTGGTGGTCTTCGCCTTTCGGGCTTGGGGGCGCAACCCCTCGCACCAGCGAGGGGCTCCCCGTGCTCCCGACGCCCACGACATCCTCGCGGAGCGCTTTGCCCGAGGAGAGATCTCGGAGGACGAGTTCGAACGCCGGAGGCATGTGCTGGAGCACCAGGCGACCTAGGCGGGAGAGGTAGGCAGTTGGGACCTCCCAGCGGCCAACTCTTGCCTAACTTTTGCCCAAGTGAGGTGATCTCAGGGGATCTGAGATCACCTCACATGCCCCTCATAACCCAGAGGTCGCGGATTCTACGGGTGGCGGTCGGCGAGCTCCAACTCCGCCGCTCAAGCTGCCCAGGGTCTTTCTCCTCGGATCATCATGGCGTGTTCTCATGATTCGACTCGCCCTGGATTTGCTCCGCAAGAAACGCGTTCGACGATAACTGCTGACCTTGCCTTGCATGCCGCAGAAATGCCGCAACTTGCAAAGGAACCAGCATTAACCCCTGCGAACCTATAGGACCCGAGTGAACCGCCTGAGCAGGGCCTTCATCCATTTCCGCAGGTCACCGCCTCGCTTGGCTGCGGCCTCATAATCCGTCGGTCGGAGGTTCGAGTCCTCCCCGCCCCACCAACGAAAGCGCAGGTCAGGCCTCTTTTCAGACCGAAGGATCAGGATTCGGAGAGGGATGTGCCCCGCGCTGGCCCCGCATTGGACACGCGTTGGCTGGGAGTACTCACCGCGCGTATTACATAGATGCCGTGCTGCCGGCTACAGACATCTAACCGGCGCGATTCTCCCCGGGATCCGTCAAAGGACGCCCGGGCTGCTTGAAGAAGCGGGGCGCGCTGATCAGCAGGATCGCCGCCGCCAGGATGCCCACGATCCCCCCCGTTGTTGCCGGGCCGGCGAAAAAGTCGCCGAAAGCCAGGTCCAAGAGGGAGGCGGTGATGACCATCACAGGGAACGTCCACATCGCCCACCACGCCCACTGGCGATCCTGTCGGAACCCGAAGAGGAGGATGGCGCCAAGGAGCACCCCGAAGGCCATCAGGTACAGGCCGCCGGTGCGGACGCTGAAATCACTGAGCTGGGAACCGTCCACGCTCTCGGCCGCGATCTGGGCGATTGTCTTGCCAGTCACATGCCATGCCTGGTAGGTCACGCCACTGGCCAGGTCGACGAGGCCCTGGGCCACACTGATCACCGCCATCGCAAGCAGACCCCACCATCCATGCCGTTGCAGCCACAACATCGGAACCTCCTTTGGTTACGCGGACCTCGCCCATGCTGCTCGACCACGAGAAGTAACTCGATCGCGCCGCCCCCGTGGGTCGGTGCTATCTCAGGGCTGCCTGTTGTAAGGAGGGACGCCGAGAGGGGATAGACACGCCCTCCCTCTGATGACGGACCTCGCCTGCCGTGAAGTAGAGGACAGCCCATGTGATCATGGCGACGCCCCAGCCTGTGCCTTGGCTCCCTGATAGGTCTGGATACACGATGAAGCCCACGCCGAGGAGCGCCACCATGAACGAGGCACTCCACGCCGAGTAGCGCCATCCGGAGAGGGCAGATGCTCCAAGCAGGCCTACCAAAACGACGTGCACGCCGTACTCCGCCATGATGTGGTAGTGGAGGCCTCGCCAGTGCGGGTCTGCAGAGACGCCGTTCAGTTCCAGTCGGACCTGGGCGATCGTGAGGAGAGCCGCGGGGATGACAGCGATGGCCCACAGGCCGGTCATGAGCGGGTCGGCAGGCTTCGGCGGTTTCCGGACCGGGTTGCCCGGATGAAGCAGGGCGGCGGTGACGACGAGGGCCATGGCGGGGAGGACCGCGGGAGGGATTTGCGACGGGCCGACACTCACCAACGCCAACGGCAGCGTGAGGATCGACAAGAACAGGCCCCCTGCAGCCTGCCAGATGGGAGCCACCCTGGTCCGCGGACGCCTCAGCTGCAGAGCGAGGCCGAACAGGACCATCACGTGGCTGGCCGAGAGGGCGAGGTAGTGAACGACGTGAGGGGCGAACGAGCCGCCGATACGGTCGAACTCCAACTGGCTCGCGTAGAGGCGCTCGAGGAAGTCCTCCGGCAGCCAGGCGAAGAACCAGAACAGGTTCACCTTCCAGAAGAGGCCCCCGATGTTCGCCAACAGAAGAGCGATCACAGCGTAGAAGGTGATCCTCCTGGCCCTTCCCCAGCCCGACTCCGTGTCGAGATCTGGGTCCGGAGGGGTGACTTCGTCCCTGGCCATCTTCGACCCCCTCTGCTCGGTGCAGTGCTACTATACATGCTTGCAGGAATACTGCAAGTCCTGAGGATGATTTAAGGTGCCGCCCATGTCGCTCCGAGAGACCCGCAAACGAGCTGCACAGCGCCTGGTGATCGACGCGGCGTTTGAGCTGATGTTGGAACGTGGTTACTCCGCCACGACGATGACCGCCATCGCCGAGCACGCCGGCGTCGCCGAGCGCACCGTGTACAACCTGTTCCGGTCGAAGACCGGTCTCATGCTCGCCACGCTCCGGGACCGCGCCCTCGGTGGTGAGGATCAGCCCCTGATCGCCGACCACGCGCACATGTGGAGCCTGGATGACCCGGTCGAGATCATCGAGTTCGCCGTCGAGACGAACCACCGGGTGGCAAGCCGAGCCCTCTCCCTCTTTCGAGTTGCCTATCAGGCAGCCGCTGTAGAACCAGAGATCGCGGACGCTCTTGCAGAACTCGAAGAGTTCCGGTACCAGCACCAAGGCGAAGTCGTCGACATGCTCAGAGAGAAGGGGTTCCTGAGGAGCGACGTCCCCTACGAACTCCTGAAGAGAGGTGTCTGGCTGCTCCAGGGGCCAGAAACGGTCATCAAAGCGATGGACGCGGGCTGGGACCTCAACACTTACAGCGACTGGCTTCGGGATTCACTGTCACGACTTCTTCTGGACAAGAGTAGATGAGAGACCCACTAATCCATGACTCAAGCTCCCCGGATTTGGTCGCCGCGGACTGCGGGTGTGTGGTCATGGTTCGAATGGCGACTGGGAAGTAGCTGCACGACCGCGACGACCCTCTGAGTGGGTGGTGGGCAGTGCAAGCAGATCAAGCAAGAAGCCAAGGAACCCAAGACCTAGACGGACGACCTAGACTGAGCGCTGCTTGCCTTGCATGCCGCAGGAATGCCGCAAGGCGCATACGAACGAGCACTAACCCATACGAACTTTTAAGAGCCGAGTGAAGGGCTCGACCAGAGCCTTCAGCCATTTCCGCAGGTGGGTGAACCGCTTCGCAGCGGCCTCATAATCCGTGGGTCGGTGGTTCGAGTCCACCCCGCCCCACAGGGGGCACGACGAAAGTCCCTGGTCAGAGGGGCCTTTTCGGTCCCGGGGAGGGGAACCGGACCACCTCCGCGCCGCCCTCTGCCGCACAGATGCCGCATTCTGCACGGAAACTGCCCCGTGGGCGGCGTCGAGATGCTCGGCCAGCCGGTCCATCTGGTTGGGGAAGAGATGCCCCTACAGATCCAGGGTCAGCCGGATGCTGGAGTGACGCAGGTGAGTGCCGGAGGTTGTGAATCCGAAGGTCGTCCGGGAGGCCCGCCGCGCCGATCGCCGGCAGCCACGTCCAGCGACGAAAAGACGCCAAAGTACTCGGGTCCGTTCGACGAGGTGTTCCGGAACGAGGTGATGCGCACCTCGGTCCGGGCTCCTCGAGCCAACGCCGTCGCCGAGCGGTGGGTGAGGACCGCAAGGACCAGTGCCTGGACTGGCTCCTGGTGCGCGGTCGTCGCCACCTCGAGCGCGTCCTGCGCGCTTACGTCTCCCACTACAACCGTGGGAGACCCCATCGCGGCCTTCGGCTGGCAACGCCCGAGCGATCGGAGACCGCTCCCTCCGCACCCGTCAACCCCACCCAGTGTCACTGCCTTCGCCCACGTGGAGGAGGGCGGCGACCGGTTCACGGGCTGGGAGCAACGCACGGTTCAGTTCACTGAGGGCTGAGAGCACAAGCCGCGACCAGCTGCGTCGATGCTGGCGTCTACTGGGCGCGATGGCATGGAGCGGCACGGGGATTGTCCGCGTAGACAGGCTGGGGAACAACCAGGGGATTGAGAGTCACGGTCAGATTCTCGAAGGAGCCGCAACTGCTAGCCGATCTCCTCCGTCACCGCGAGGACGTTCCCCTCGCTGTCCTTGAACCAGCCTCCTTTGAAGCCTTCCATCTGGGCAAGGCCGTTGACAGTCTTGATGCCGGGAACATCGATGTCCTCGAATTGGACCCCGCGGCTTCGCAGATCCTCCATCTCGGCCTCGACGTTGGGCACTATCCAGCCGGCCACAGTTGCAGTTCCGCCGCTAGCCCTCGTCGGGTAGATGTCGAACCGGACGCCTCCGCTCTCGAACTGGACCCCCTCGTCCTCCTCCTTGATGACCTTGAACCCGAGGGCATCCGTGTAGAACGACTTGGCCCTGGCCAGATCGTTACACGGAATCATGGCCCCGATCGGGTAATCACTCAGCATGGCTCCTCCTCCTCCTTGGTCGGCCAGTCGGATCTCATAAGCACGTTACCGATCATCGGAGATTCGCACAAGGGTTTGCCAACAGCTTTGACATCTCCGTTTCGGAGGCGAGTTGCCTGGACGCTGGCAAGCCAGCCTCGCAATCTCGTTGAACCGGTAGTCTGGAGGCGATGGGCGTTGCCGAGCTTCTCGTTACCAGCGGCGGCGTCGTCCTGATCGGGCTGCTGGCCTGGTACTTCTTCGCGCCGAGGCGCGCCGTCTCCGCCGTGCGGCGGGGGGGCGTCCAGGAGGTCGAGGTCACCGTCAGGGGTGGCTACGCGCCCAACGTCATCCGGGTCCGGGCCGGAGTTCCCCTCCGAGTGACCTTCGACCGCCGGGAGAGCGGCGAGTGCACCTCCGAGGTGGTCTTCCCGGACTTCCGCCTCCGCCGGCCCCTCCCGGCGTTCGCACGCACCACCGTGCAGCTCACGCCGCAGCGGAGCGGCGAGTACGGATTCGCCTGCGGGATGAACATGGTCCACGGGACGCTGCTCGTAGAGGCGGACGGCGAGAGGTCGGGTGGCGACGCCCCCGGGGAGGTCGGAGAGCTCCTGACCGCCCTCGTAGCCCACGAGCACGACGGAGGAACGGTGGCGCTCGAGCCGGGCCGGCAGGAGGGGCGGCGAGCGCAGAGTCGTCTCGCCCTCCGAGATCCCACCGCCTGCTCGACCTGTGTCGACTCGATCGAAGCGGTTCTCACCGCAGTTCCGGGAGTGGACCGGGTCCTCCCGGACCGGGCGGGGAGCGGCCTTGACGTGGAGTACAACAACGAGAGGGTCTCGGTCGAGGACCTCCGGCGCGCCGTCGCCGAGGTCGGCTACCGGGTGGAAGCGGTCTCGGAGCCCGGCGCGGAGGCAGGCGAGGACGAGGAGGCCGCGGAGCGTAGGCGGGAGATCCGCGACCTGGGGCGACGGGTCATCGTCGGCGCGCTCCTGACCCTCCCGGTGGTGGTCGCCGTCATGGGCAGCGAGGTCCTCCAGGCTGACTGGGTCCCGGTCGCCCTGATGAACCCCTGGCTCCAGCTCGGCCTGACCGTGCCGGTGTTCGTGTACACGGGCTGGCCGATCCACACGGTGGGATGGCGCGCCCTCCGTCACCGCTCGGCCGAGATGAACAGCCTGATCACCCTGGGAACCACCGCGGCGTTCGGCTACAGCGCGCTCGTCACCGTGGCCCCGGCCCTCGTTCCGGCGGAGGCGCGGGACGTCTACTACGAGGCGGTGGGGGTGATCCTCACCCTGATCCTGCTCGGGCGGCTGCTAGAGGCCCGAGCTAGGGCGGGAACGGGGGAGGCGATCCGGAGCCTCCTGGGCCTCCGCCCCCGGACCGCTCGGGTCCTGCGCGGCGGCGAGGAGCTGGAGCTCTCCGTCGACGAGGTCCGGGTCGGGGACGAGGTGGTCGTCCGGCCGGGGGAGAAGGTGCCGGTCGACGGGCGGATCGTGGACGGCCACTCCACGATGGACGAGTCGATGGTGACCGGGGAATCGATCCCGGTGGAGAAGGGTCCGGGCGACGAGGTGGTCGGGGCGACCATCAACCAGACCGGGTCGTTCCGCTTCCGGACCACCGCGGTAGGGGCGGACACGTTCCTGGCGCAGATCGTCCGGCTCGTCCGGGAGGCCCAGGCCTCGAAGGCACCGATCCAGCGGCTGGCCGACGCCGTGGCCGGGTACTTCGTGCCCGCCGTGATCTTCATCGCCATCGCCACCTTCGTGCTGTGGTTCGACGTCGGCCCAGAACCTGGCGTGACGCTCGGGCTGGTCAGCGCGGTCTCCGTCCTCATCATCGCCTGCCCGTGCGCGCTGGGCCTGGCCACCCCGCTGTCCATCATGGTGGGGACGGGCAAGGGCGCCCAGAACGGCATCCTGATCCGGAGCGCCGAGGCCCTGGAGACCGCCCACCGGGTGGACACCGTGGTGCTCGATAAGACGGGGACCATCACCCGCGGAGAACCGCGGCTCACGGACGTGGTGGTTCGGGATGGCTCGGAGGATGATCTCCTCCGCCTCGTCGCCTCGGCCGAGCGGGTCTCGGAGCATCCGCTCGGGGAGGCCGTGGTTCGCGGCGCCAGTGACCGTGGTGTGGAGTTGGAGGAGCCGGAGGGGTTCGAGTCGGTCACTGGGAAGGGTGTGCGGGCCACGGTCGCCGAAAGGCAGGTCGTGGTCGGGAGCCGGCACCTGCTCAGAGATATGGGAGTGGACCCCTCCACTCTCGAGGATGACGCGGCCCGCCTCGAGGAGGATGGGAAGACCGCCATCTTCGCGGCGGTGGACGGCCGTGCGGCCGGTGTACTGGCCGTGGCCGACGTGCCCAAGGAGGAGTCGGCTCACGCGATCGCGGCGTTGCGGCGCCGCGGGCTCGAGGCGGTGATGATCACCGGGGACAACCGGCGGACCGCCGCGGCGATCGCCCACCAGGTCGGCGTCGGCCGGGCGCTGGCCGAGGTGCTCCCGGAAGATAAGGCCAGGGAGGTGGAGCGGCTCCAGGGTGAGCGGGGGGTGGTGGCCATGGTCGGCGACGGCATCAACGACGCCCCTGCCCTGGCACAGGCCGACGTGGGAGTGGCCATCGGGACCGGGACCGACGTGGCCATCGAATCCTCGGACCTGACGCTGGTATCGGGCGATCTTCGAGGCGTGGTGACCGCCGTGGACCTCAGCCGAGCCACGATGCGGAACATCAAGCAGAATCTGTTCTTCGCTTTCGTCTACAACGTGGCCGGTATCCCTCTGGCGGCCGGCGTGCTCTACCCCTTCACGGGGCTGCTCCTCAGCCCGATCATCGCCGCGACGGCCATGGCGCTCAGCTCCCTCTCCGTGGTGGGGAACGCTAACCGGCTCCGTGGGTTCTCACCGCAGCCGATCCCGGCCATCCCGTCGCCCCCGGTTGGCGAAGTGGAGGTGGAGGTAGGCTCGTCACGGCCAGGGGAGGAGGCGATGGCCACGGTTAAAGACCCGGTGTGCGGGATGGACGTCGACCCCGCGTCGGCCGCCGGGACCGAGGAGTACGCAGGCCAGACCTACTCCTTCTGTTCCCAGGCGTGCCTTGAGCGGTTCCGCGAACGGCCTCAGGACTTCGCGTCCTCCGGGCCGGGTACCTGAGTCATGCGCCTCGAACCTGGGCAGGCCTGGGCGCTGTCGCGTGGTCCGGCTGGGTTGGTACACTGCCCTTGATGAGCCGGGCTCTTGTCATCGTATTGGTCCTGGTCCTCGCCCTCCTCAGTCTGCCCGTCCTCGTCTCGATGGACTGGATGGAGCCCTGCCCGACCTGTGACGGAGCCGGGATGCTGGTGGCCTCGGGACTGTGCCTGGCGGTGATCACGCTGTTCACCCTGCTCCTTCCCACCTCGATCGCATCATTGCGCCTCGCTGCTTCGGTGCCCCGATCTCGCCTGACGATCTCAGGCATCGAGCGCCCTCCGAGAAGCGCCTAGCTCCTTCCCCTAACCGGGGCTGCCCAGCCGCGGCCTGACCCACGCTGAGGTCCGCCCGGCGGCCTTCCCCCGGAACCCGAGCAGACCGACGACACCGAGGAGGGGATCCATGGCTAGCCGTAAGTCCCGCATCGCAACGAAGCCCAGGGATCGAGCGTCCCCGAAGCCGCCCCGCCGCCCCCATCCGAAGGGCCGACGCCGGCGCCATGTTCCCTGGTACCGGAAGCCCCAGACGTGGCGGTGGGCGGCGGCGGGAGCCGTCGCCGCGGGTCTGCTGGCCTTCGTCCTGCTGGGCCGATCAGGGAACGAGGGCGGCTCCGCCGGAGCGCCTTTCGTCGGCGGTGATCTGCATTCCCTGGTGGTCGACCCGGTGGCAGATCGGCTCTACGTCGGCGGGCACGAAGGCGTGGCCATATCCGCGAACGGGGGGCGGTCGTGGCGACCGGTGGAGTCGCTCGCGGGGGCGGACGCCATGGGCTGGGCGTTCACCGGGGACAGGGTCCTGGTGGGTGGCCATCCGGGCCTGTTCTTGTCCGACGACGGCGGACGGAGCTTCGAGATGCGGAACGACGGGCTACCGGCCACGGACGTCCACGCCCTGGGGGCAGGAGAAGGGGTGATCTACGGCGCGTCCCCGGCCGCCGGCGTGTTCGCCTCCACCGACGGCGGCACGACCTGGCAGGTCCGCACCGGGGAGGTCGGGCATTCCTTCATGGGCCGGATCCTGGTCGACCCGGCCGAGGCGGATCACCTGATCGCCCCGGACATGCAGGCGGGCGCCGCCGAGAGCGCCGACGGAGGCAGGACCTGGCGCGCTCTCGGTGGGGTCGGGGGAGCGATGTGGGTCTCGTGGGACCCGAACAACACCGACCACCTGATCGTCTCCGGAATGGGGGAGGCGGCGGAGTCCACCGACGGCGGGGCGACCTGGCGGCCCATCACCGTCCCCCAGGGAGCCTCCGTCGTCGAGATGGATCCAACGGACCCGGCGGTCCTGTACGCCGGGACCCTCGACGGGACCAATGCGGTGATCTCCGTGAGCAGGGATGGGGGGGCTAGTTGGACGACGCCCTGAAGACCAAGCGGGAGGAGGCCGTCGAGGCCCGCCGACGGAAGGAGCGGTTTCGCGGCCGGATCCTGCTGGTGGCCCTGGCGGCGTTCGCCCTCCTGACCGTCTACTCGGCGACCCGCCGGGTGCAGGAACGGGGGACGGACGTGGTCGGGCTCTCCATCGCCGACTACCGGGCACGGACCAGCGGCGATCGCCGGCCGGCCCCCCAGTTCAACGCTCCCGCCCTAAGCGGGGGAGAGCTGTCCTCCTCGGACCTCGAGGGCCGGGTCGCGGTCGTCAACTTCTGGGCCTCGTGGTGCGGCCCGTGCCGCCTGGAGGCCCCCGACCTGGAAGCCACCTGGCGGGCGTACCAGGCTCGGGGCGTGCAGTTCCTGGGGGTGAACTTCAAGGACGACCGCAACGCGGCCCGAGCCTTCGAGGACGAGTTCGAGCTTACCTATCCGAGCGCGTTCGACCCCTCGGGGTCGCTCGCGCACAAGTTCCAGGTCCTGGCGCTGCCCTCGACCTTCGTGATCAGCGACGAGGGCTGGATCGAGTACCACTTCACCGGAGTAGTCACCGAGCGCATCCTCCGCGACGCGCTGGAGGACGTCCTCGGGAAGGGTGGGTGACGATGGGAGCGGTCTCGTTGGCCTTCGTCGCCGGGATCGTCTCGTTCACCTCACCCTGCTGCCTCCCGCTGATGCCCGGCTACGTCGCCTACGTGTCCGGGACCGCGGCGGGGCCCGAGGGAGGCGTGGCGGTGGGG
>JBOGVU010000034.1:0-25590 GCA_050692915.1 Actinomycetota bacterium
AGAAAGGCTGGAGCACGCCCCCGAGATCCTCGGGGTCCATGCTGGCCGCGAGCTCAGTGGACGCCGTGAGATCCGCGAACAAGACGGTGACGAGCTTCCGCTCCTCGAGCTCCTCGATCTCCGCGGGCGCAGGCGGCTCCAAAGCCCATCCGCAGCTTCCGCAGAACCCGAACGACGCCGGGTTCGGCGCCCCGCACGATGGGCACTGCCGTTCCAAGGAGGCACCACAGGTGCCGCAGAAGCGGAACCCCGGCGGGTTGGCGCGCCCGCACGATGGGCACATACGTTGGTCCGCGCTTCGGGGCGCGTTCGGCTTCACCACGTCGGCCTCAGGTTTGACTTTTCGGGAGTCTACGCGTCCGACGCGGTCAGCCCAGGGAGCGGATCTGCTCGCTGACCTTCGGGATCACCTTGAGAGCGTCCCCCACCACGCCGAGGTCGGCCACCCGGAAGATCGGGGCGTCGGGATCCTTGTTCACCGCCACGATCCGCTTCGACTCCCGCATCCCCACCAGGTGCTGGGTGGCCCCGCTGATCCCGATGGCGATGTACAGGTCGGGCTTTACGGTCACCCCCGTCTGGCCGACCTGCATGTTGTAGGGGACCCACCCGGCGTCCACCACGGCTCTGGTGGCGCCCACCGCGGCGTTGCCGATGGCCCCGGCCAGCTCCTGGAGGAGCTCGAAGTTCTTGGGGTCCTGTAGGCCCCGCCCGCCGGCGATCACCACCGGGGCCTCCTCCAGCTTCGGCCCGGTGGCCTCTTCTTCGTGCCGCTCCACGATCCGGGCGGTCCGGGCCTCCTCGGGGACGTCGGCGGGGACCGCGACGACCTCGGCAGTGCCGCCGGACGGCTCGGCCGGGAACGACTTCGGACGGACCAGCACCAGCCGCGGCTCCGGGCCGGCCAGCGCCACGTCCACGAGCTTCGACCCGCCGAAGATGCTCGTCCGGGCCCGGTCGATCGCCGGGACGTCCGTGGCGTTGCCCATAAGCGTGGAGGCCGTCCGGGCCTGGAGCCGCCCGGCCACATCCCGCGAGTCGTAGCTCGAGGCGAACAGGATCAGGCTCGGCCCGTGCTCCTGGACCAGCCCGTGGAGGGCCTCCACCCGCGGCTGGGCCAGGTGGTCGTCGAACACCGAGTCGTCGCCGGCGAACACGCGGGCCGCGCCGTGCTCCCCGAGAGCTCCGGCCGCCTCGGTGGCCCCGGCGCCGAGCGCCACGGCCGAGACCTCTTCGCCGAGCTCGCGGGCCTTCGTCAGCAGCTCCAGGGCCGGGGTGGCCGGCCGGCCGTCGTGGAGCTCCGCGTACACCCACACGCCGGCCACTCAGATCACCTTCGCTTCCTTGAGGAAGGCCACCACGCGGTCGGCGGCCGTGCCGTCGTCCTCGATCACCTCGCCGGCCTGCCGCTCCGGCGCGTCCCCCACGGCGGTCACCGACTGCGTGGCCCGGACGTCCTCCGCCGACAGCCCCAAGTCGGCCAGAGCCAGCCGCTCCACCGGCTTCTGCTTCGCGGCCATGATGCCCTTGAGGGTCGGGTACCTGGGCGTGGTGGCCCCCGCCGTGACCGTGACCAGCGCCGGGAGGGAGGACTCCACGACCTGGTAGCCGCCCTCGGTCTGGCGCTCGATCCGGATCGTCCCCTCGCCGAGCTCGAGCTTCCGGGCGAACGTCAGGGCCGGCACCCCGAGGAACTCGGCCAGGGCCTGCGGGAGCGTCCCCGTGTACCCGTCGGTCGACTCCACCGCGGCCAGCACCAGGTCGAACTCCTGGAGCTGGATCGCGGCGGAGAGCACCGTGGCGGTGGCCAGCGTGTCGGACCCGCGGAGCGCGTCGTCGGTGACGACCACTCCCTTGTGCGCGCCGATCGACAGGGCCTTGCGGACTGCCTCCATGGCCGGCTCCGGCCCCATCGACACCACCGTGACCTCGCCGCCGGCCTGCTCGGTGATCTCCAGGGCCGCCTCGATGGCCGGCTCGTCGCCGGGATCCAGACCTCCCTCGACCCCCTCGCGCACCAGGAGGAAGTCCTCGCCGAGCTGCGGCGTGCCGGTCGGGTTGGGGATGTACTTGGCGAGCACGACGACGTTCACACATCACCTCTTCGGGTCGGATGGCCGCTCCTTTTTACCCGATTCCGAGCCCGCCGGGCCCGCCCCCGAGGGAGCACAATGGTCGGGTGCGATTGTTCCGAGGGCTCGTGCTGCTGGCGATGGGCGCCGCGGCCGCGTTCGGCGTGGAGCGCCTGGTGCTCCGGCCCACGGCCTCGAGCGGCACGCCGCCCCCGGTGGCCGAGAGCCAGCCGGGGCCCGGCGATCCCCCGCTGGTGTGGCTGGACGGCACACTGGAGTCGATCACCGACGCCGATCTCGCCCTCCGGGATGGGCAAGGACCGCGGATCCCGATCGAGCGGTTCGCCGCCGGCGCCACCTCGTTCCTCCGCCGGGACGGGGGCGGCTGGCGGGAGCTGTCCGAGGAGGAGATCGAGGCGCTGGAGGCCGGGACCCAGGCCTGCATCGAGACCCTGCTCGACGGCGGCACGTTCCTGGCCCTCCGGGTGTTCCTGGCCGCCGACTGCGGGCCGGCCTCGGAGGCCTGACGTGACCAGGGGGATCCGGACGGTCTACCTGGGACGGTTCACCCACGAGCACGCCAACCGCATCGCCGGCGAGCTCGAGGAGGCGGGCATCGTGTGGTGGGCCAAGAACCCCGGGACGCTGTCCTACGTCCTGCTCAACGAGTGGGGGCCGCGGCTGTTCGTTGACCGGGACCGCCTGGACGAGGCTCGCGCCATCGCCTCCCGGATCGCCCCGGACGGGCTAGCGAAGGGCTGACCGCTCAGGCGGCCTTGCGCTTCCGGGCTCCCCGCACCACCGGGTAGCTGACCGGCTTGTGGGCCCAGCAGTGCTGGGCCTTGTTGTAGACGGACAGGCGCGTGTCGCAGCCCTCCTGGGCGCACACCCGGCCCTGGCTGTAGGTCCGGTTCGGCCGGGGCAGCTCGCGGGTGCGAGCCCCCCGGATCGCCTGCATCTCGCTCATGACCCCTGTCCTCTCCCTGCCGGCTGACCCGGCAGCGGACACCGATCTGAACGCCCGGGACGAGCCCGGCATTCCCACATGAGACGCGCCTGGGGGCGAGGAGGTTCCCGGGGATCAGCGGCCGGTGAAGCCAGGCTTCCGCTTCTCCACGAAGGCGGCCATGCCTTCCTTCTGGTCGGCCGTGGTGAAGAGGTCCGAGAAGGCCTCCCGCTCGATGGCCACCCCGGTCCGGAGGTCCACACGGGAGCCCCAGGTGATGGCGGCCTTGGCGGCCCGCAGAGCGGCCCGGGGGCCTGCGGCGAAGCCCCGGGCCACCTCGAGGGCCTCGGCGTACGGGTCCTCGGCGATCCGGTCGACCAGGCCGATCCGGAGGGCCTCCTCGGCGTCCACCTGGCGCCCGGAGAAGATCAGGTCCTTGGCCCGTGACGGCCCCACCAGCCGGGGGAGGCGCTGGGTCCCCCCGGCGCCCGGAATGATCCCCAGGAGGATCTCGGGCTGGCCGAGCTTGGCGGAGGCGGCCGCGAACCGGACGTCCGCGCACATCGCCAGCTCGCATCCACCCCCCAGCGCGAACCCGGTGACCGCGGCGATCACGACCTTCGGGATGTCCTCGACCGCGTTGAACACCTCCTGGAGGTTCTGGATCATCGGGCGGACCTCGGCCGGCCCCATCGAGGCCATCATCTTCACGTCGGCCCCGGCGGCGAACACCTTCTCCCCGCCGTACAGCACCACCGCGCCGACGTCGTCTCGCCGGCCGGCCTCCAGAGCGGCGGCGTGGAGGTCGCCGGTGAGAGCCTCGTCGATGGCGTTCATGGGAGGGCGGTCGAGCCGGATCGTGCCCACGCCGTCCTCGACCTCCAGGCGCACGAGCTCACCCACGCTGACCTCCTCGGGATCCGGGACCCGCCCATGGTAGCCCGGCGGGCGTGTCGTCAGTGGGTGAGGGAGCGCTCCAGGTTCCGCATCCGGCGGGACATCTCCTGGAGCATCTTCTTGGCGATCGAGGGCGCCTTGTCGAGCAGGGGGAGGAACGCCCACGACGTCAAGGCCAGGGTGCGGACCGGGGTGGTCGTCTTCACGGTCGCCGAGCGGGGACCGCCGTCGATCAGGGACATCTCGCCGAAGTAGTCGCCGGCCCGGAGCGTGGCCCGCTTCCTGCCGCCGACGAGCACGTGAGCCTCGCCCTCGAGGATCAGGTGGAAGCCGACGCCCGTCGCTCCCTCCTCGACGATGGCGTGACTCTCGTCGAACTCGATCTCCTTGGCCACCTTCATGATCTGCTCGAGCTCCCGCCGGGACAGACCCTCGAACAGCGAGACCTGCTTCAGCAGCGCCAGCGTGTCCTTCTTGGCCATCCCCTCACCTCCCCGCGGGAATCATAAGCCGGTCAGGTCCCGGCCGTGACCGGCCCCGCCACGCCAGCGGCCGGGCGACCGGGGCCGCCGCAACTGCGATGCAGTAGCCTGACCCCATGGACCGGGTCCGGCCGGTGGTGGCCATGCTCCGGGAGCGCGGCTACCGGATCACACCCCAACGCGAGGCCATCCTCTCGGAGGTCCTGGGGACCGACGGCCACATCACCCCGCAGGACGTGGCCCGCCGGGTCCAGCGCCGGCTCCCCGCCGTGAACGCGTCCACGGTGTACCGGACCCTTGCCCTTCTCGAGGACGTCGGCGTGGTCCAGCACGCCCACCTCGAGCGCGGGGCCGAGTACCACCGCGCCGAGGACCCCCGCCACGTCCACCTCACCTGCTCCCGGTGCGGCGCCGAGGACGACCTCTCGGCCGGCGAGGTGACCTCGCTGGAACGGGTCATCGGCCGGCACCGGGGCTTCACGCCGGACCTGACCCACTTCGCCATCTCCGGGCTGTGCGCTCGATGCCGGCGGGAGGTCCAGGGCGCTACCCGCCGAAGAACGCGGGCAGGACGGACTCCCGCCCGAGCACGAACAGCGCGCCGAGCACCAGGCTGAACACAGCCACGGTCACCCCCACGGCCGCGTACACGGCGAAGTTCCTCGACGCGCTGAGGAACCCGTAGGCCGAGCCCAGGGTGATCAGAGAGTTCGAGACCAGGAGCCCCACGATGAACGCCGCCAGCACGACGATCCCCACCGCCGGTCCCCCGGCCCCGGCCGCGGCCAGGAAGATCAGGACCTGGGAGGGGGTCTCCGCCCCGACCCCGTGGATCATGCCTACGCCGATCGAGGTACCCGTCCCGTAGGTCATGAAGGCGTCGTGGCGCTCGTCCGCTTCGTGATGGTGGTGGCCGGGCCGGCCGTGATGTCCGTGGTGCCACAGGGCCGGATCGAACTGTCCGGAGCTTTCCCCCGCCGGCTGGTCGGACACCGCCACCGCTGCTCGCCCTCCGATCCGCTCCCGTGCCCACCTCGCGCCGCCACGGACCCCTGAGAACACCAGCATCCACCGGCTGCGGAGACGGAATTCCCGGCCGTGTCGGATCAGGGAGTAGATGACGTAGACGCCGAGGACGATCAGCGTGACACCGACCACCCGTCCCATGATCTCGTCGACCCCGGCCGGCAGGAGGTCGCCGGCCACGATCGCCAAGACGCCGAGCACCAGGACCACGGCCGCGTGGCCCAGGGCGTACAGCGTTCCGAACCACAGCGCCGTGCCCCGGTCGTCCTGGGAGGAGGTGATGTCGGCGATCGCCGCGATGTGGTCCCAGTCGATCCCGTGCCGGAGGCCGAACAGGAGCCCGCTCAGGACGAGACCGAAGCCGAACCCGTCCCCGGAGGATGCCGTGCCCTGGGCCAGGATGTCCACCGGATCACCTTACGTCCTTATTGCAGTTTCTTGCAACAAAGAAAGACGTGCAGGAGAGCCGCTCCTTCTCGCCGTGCTTCCGAGGAGCCGGGTCCTGCCGGGGGTATGCTCGCCACGTGATGACGACCTGCCCGTCGTGCGGGTCGCCGGTCGAGGCGGACGACCGGTTCTGCGGCGCCTGCGGCACCACCCTCGGGGCCGAGCCGGTCGAGGTCGTCCCGGCCCCCCGGTTCTGCTCCCGGTGCGGCGGACCCCTCGAGGACCAGGACCGGTTCTGCGGTCGGTGCGGCGCCCCGGTCCGGGCGGCGAGCCCGGCCGCGGAAGCCGAGCCGGACGAGGACTTCTTCGCCGACTGGAACGTCGTGTTCGCCGAGGAGCCTTCACCGGTTCCCCGGGACGCGATCACGGAGGCGGTCCCCCGCCAGCCGGTGGTCGAGGCCAGCGACACGGCCGTCCTCCCGACAGCGCCCCCGGAGGACCGCGGGCCGGAGACCACACCGGAGCGGCCGCCCCGGCCCCGCCGGCACCCGCCGCCGCGGGGATTCCCATGGGGGGCGAGCCTGGCCCTGGCCGGCGCGGTGGCTGTGGTCGTGTCGGCGATCCTCCCGTGGACGGAGGGAGGCGCCCTCCCACGAGAGATCCCGGTCCGCTCGCTGATCGAGCTGCGGGGCGGTGGCGGCGTGAACCTCGGGTTCGTCCTCCTGATGGCCGGCACGATCGGGGCGCTGGTGGCCCTCCTCACCATGCTCCTGCCGTGGCTCGGGTTCCTCCGGCGGCTGGCGGGCATCCTCACGCTGGCCCTGCCGGTCCTGTTCGTCCTCCGGGCCCTTGATCCGGGCACGGGCCTCGGGGCTCTTGCCGGGGTCCTCGGGGTGGGGGTATACGCGGCCGGCGGCGGCGCCATCGCTCAGGTCGTGGCGGGCAAGTGGCGGACCTGACCGCTCGATTGGACTTCGGCTCCCCCTCGTCCCTATAGTCCGGGAGACGGTCTGCCCCCGCGGGAAGGATCACGGAAGGAGCCGGTGCCCACTGATCGGGTCGACCACGTCGCCTCTCCACTCAGACCCCGTCTCCGTCCGACCTGCACTCCGATCACCCATGCGCCGGCCGATCTCGGGCTCCCATCGGCCGAGCCTGGCCCGCGATCCACCCTGATCGAAGCGTCGGCCGAACCTGGAGCTGCCCCCCGAGTGAAAGGTTGATCGGATGCGACGAAGATTGACTACCTGGTCCGTTGGAGTGCTGGCGCTCGCCCTCTCATGGTCCTGGATCCCCACGGCGGGCGCCGAGATCGAGCCCCCCTGGTGCGGCACCCCGGAGCCTGACGCCGCGGAGGCCCTCCCCGATGGGACGGACCCCGGGGATCCGGTGGGAAGCTTCCCGCACATCCCGTACTACGCCATCGAATGCACGCTCGAGGACATCGCTGCCCAGAGCGGCGGGCGGATGTCCATCGAGGTGGCCGGCCAGTCCGCGACCGGCCGCGACCTGTACCTGGTGACGATCAACGAGATCGATACGGCCTATCAGAAGAAGGCCTTCTCCAACTGGGGGAAGCTGCGCCGGGACGCCCTGACCGACCCGGCCAAGGCCCAGAGGTTCCTGGAGAAGTTCGACGGCCAGGTGAAGGTCCCCCTGTACATCCAGGGCGGCATCCACGGCAACGAGTACGAGGGCGTGGACGCCAACATGCGGGTGATCGAGAAGCTGGCCACCACCCCGTACGGGGCTGATCCGCTGATCGATGACATCCTCGACCACGCCGTGGTCCTGTTCAACGTGATCCAGAACCCCGATGGTCGAGTGGCGGGGACGCGGGCGAACGGGAACGGGTTCGACCTGAACCGCGACTTCCTGACCCAATCGCAGTCGGAGACGCGAGCGTCGGTGAGCATCATGCAGGAGTGGATCCCGCCCGAGATGCTCGACCTCCACGGGTACGCGACCCCAACCCTGATCGAGGCCACCACGAAGCCGCATAACCCCAGCATCGAGTACGACATGTGGTTGAAGTGGAACCAGGCCCGGCTGGACGCCAACGAGGCCGCCCTGAACGCGGCAGGATATGACGTTCAGCGTCCGATCAACGACTGGTGCGAGGACGCGGATCTTCCCCCGCCGAGCGGGATCTGCCCGGGGGGAACGCCGCCCGGGCCGGCGGTGGCCGAGGGCTGGGACGACTGGGGACCCTTCTACACGCCCATGTACTCCCAGCACGTCGGGCTGAACGGCTCCACCACCGAGATGTGCCGGAGTGAGAGCCAGTGCGGTGGACGGGCCGGGGCCCTGGAGATCCAGGAGGTCACCGTCTGGTCCACACTCGAGTACGACGTAGCCAACCGCCACGACCTGCTCTTCGACGAGCTGGAGATCTACCGGCGAGGGGTGACGGATGCAGCCCGTCCGGCGTGCTGCCCGCCTCCCTTCGACGTCGACAACAACTGGATGAACGAGTACCCGGACGCCTACATGATCCCGCTGGGCCAGGGTCAGCGCAGCGACCCCGAGGCCAATCGCCTGGTCGAGTGGCTCCTGTTCAACGGCGTCGAGGTCGAACGCTTGAGGAAGGACGCGTCGTTCGACGGCGCGACGCTCGAGGCGGGGTCCTACTTCGTCCCGATGGACCAGGCCCGGCGGGGCCTGGCCGACACGGCCCTGAGCATCGGCGTCGACGTCTCCGACCGGATCAACACGCTCTACGCTCCGCCCGGAGCCTGGAGCCACGGGTACCTGTGGGGTGCCGACGTGGTAACGATCCCCGAGGGCTCGGGGTTCGCGCCGCACACGAAGCCCGCCGAACAGCCCGGCGCGCTCGGCGGCGGGATCGAGGCGGGCACGGCCACCCACTACGCCCTGGAGATCGACTCGGCCACGGCCGTGCGCACGCTCAACGAGCTCGTGGGCGACGGGGTCTCGGCAGAGTTCGCCCTGGAGTCCTTCACCAGCGCGAGCGGCGCAGCGCTCCCCGCGGGGAGCGCCGTGTTCCCGGCGAGCTCCGCCTCGGCACTGGACGCCGCCGGGCAGGCCAACGGCCTGCTGTTCCACCGCCTGGAGGGGGTCCTGCCGGCGGTCGATCCGGTGGAGGGTGTGCCCCGGATCGCCGTCCTCACCGGAGCGGTGAACCAGGACATCTGGGTGCTCCGAGAGCTCGGGTTCACGGCGGACCCGATCTCCACGGCCAGCAGCGGCGCTCTCAACGATCCGTCAGCGCCGAACCCGTTGGACGACTACGACGTCGTCTTCAACACGGGGAGCTGGCCGTCCGGGGCCACCGCCCGGGCCCGACTCACCGCCTTCTTCGACGAAGGTGGCGGCTACATCGGTGCCGGGCGGTTCGCCGCGACGTTCCTGAACGCGGCCAACTCCGGTCAGCTCGACGGGTTCGTGCCCGAGGCCAGCACCGGCGGCGGCCAGAGCGGCATCTTCAACTGGACGAACGCCGGCGGAGCGGACAGCCCGATCGTGGGGTCCTTCCCCGAGGCCGACACCCTGATCATGGACCCGCCGACCTGGTTCGCCTCGGTGCCGGCGACGGCCACGGTGGACGGACTGCTGGCGGGGGACCCGTCTGTCAGCTTCGCTTCCGGCCTGTGGCGGCTCCCCCGGCCCGCATCGGCCGACGACGCGGTCGTCGCGGTCCACGGTGAGAGCACGGACGGCGTCGGCGAGGTCGCTCGCATCACGGCGTTCGCCTTCAACCCGCTGTACCGGGCCGACCCGGAGCGCGAGTGGCCCATGGTGGGAACCGCGGCCTACTGGTCGGACCAGTAGCGCCCGGCGCCCGTGACGAGAGGGGCGGGGGCTCTCCCCGCCCCTCTTGCCGGGCATCCCCATGGAGGTCCCTGAGGCCTTCCGCTCCTCGATTGGACTCCCGGTTCCTCCCGTTCCTATAGTCCAGCTTCGGGACGGTCCCCGAGCGACCGAACGCTGCCCCCCGAGTGAAAGGTTGATCGGATGCGAAGAGGACGGATCCCCACGGTTCTGGCGACGGCGCTCTTCTTGGTGGTCACGGCCACGGTGCTGTCCGCACCGGTCGGCGCCCAGACGGCCCCTCCATGGGACGGGAACCCGGTCTCGCCCGGCCTCGGTCCGACCTACGGCGAGCCGTGGTGCGCGCCGCCGTCCGGCGGCATCGCCGAGCAGCAAGGCTCGCCGCTGGCCCTGATCCCCTCCGAGGCGATCGAGTGCACCCTCGAGGGGTTCGAGGAAGAGGCCGCCGCGGCCGGGGTGCCCGATCGGCTGGCCTACCAGGTCATCGGCCACTCCATCCTGGGCAGGGACATCTTCGGCGTGGTGGTCAACGCGCTCGACACGCCGCAGCAGCAGGAGGCCTACTCGCGGTGGCTGCAGCTGCGGAGCCTCATGTTCGACGACCCAGCTCAGGCCCAGGGCCTGCTGGCCTCGTGGGGATCGAACGTCAAGCTCCCCATCTTCATCGAGGCGAACATCCACGGGAACGAAGAGGAGGGCACGGACGCGATCATGCAGGTCATCCGGGACCTGGTGACCCTGCCGTACGGGACCAACCCGACCGTGGACCAGCTCCTCGATCACGCCATCGTGGTCGTGATCCCGACCGCGAATCCGGACGGCCGCGTGGCCAAGCTCCGCCGGAACGCCAACGGCTTCGACCTGAACCGGGACCTGCTGGTCCAGTCCCAGCCCGAGATCCGGGCCAACGTGGCGTTCCAGCAGGAGTGGCTGGCCCCCGTGGGCCTGGCCATGCACGGGTACTACGGCCCCACGCTGATCGACGGGCTGACGAAGCCGCACAACCCCGGGATCGAGTACGACCTGTTCGTCAAGTGGAACCAGCGGCGGCTCGACGCCAACGAGGTCGCTTACACGAACGCGGGCATGGAGATCATGCGCCCCGTCAATGACTGGAACTCCTCCGGCTGGTTCGGTCCCCCGCCGAGGGGGCCGGCGTACGCCGAGGGATGGGACGACTGGGGCCCCTTCTACACCCAGACGTACATGGCGTTCTACGGTGTCGACGGGTCCACCCTCGAGATGTGCGAGGACGGCCTCGGTTGCGACGGCCGGTTCGGATCGAAGCGGGCCCAGTACATCGGGTTCTACTCCTCGGCGGACTTCTGGCTCGAGAACCGAGTCGACATCCTGGACGACCAGCTGGAGATCTTCCGCCGCGGCGTCACCGACGCGCCTCGCGGCAACTGCTGCGACGACCCGCTGGTCGCCAGCTACGGCTTCACCGAGGACGAGCACAACTGGATGGTGGAGTACCCGACCGCGTACGTGATCCCGTTCGTGGGAAGCTCGTCGTCCGCGGCCCAGCGGAGCGACGCCGAGGCGAACCGGATGGCCCGGTGGCTCCTCGACAACGGGATCGAGGTCCATCGGGCGACCGCCGGGTTCGCGTGGAGCGGGCAGACCTTCCCGGAGGGATCGTACGTCGTCTGGATGGACCAGGCACTCCGAGGCATCGCGCTCACGGCGCTCAGCGCGGGGCAGGACGTCTCCGACCGGATCTCCCAGCTGTACGCGCCGCCCGGCGCATGGAGCCACGGGGAACTGTGGGGGGCGGACGCCGTGGAGATCCCCAGGGCCGACCCCTCGTTCGACCCGGCCACCGTCCCCGTCGAAACGACGAACCCGCTCCAGGGCGGGCTCAGGCCGGGGGGCTCCGCGGATTGGTTCGCGGTCACCCTCCAGGGCACCTCCGAGGTTCACGCGGTGCTGGACCTGCTCCGTGACGGGATCGACGGCGAGG
Organism: Actinomycetota bacterium; assembly: GCA_050692915.1. GTDB lineage: Bacteria > Actinomycetota > UBA4738 > UBA4738 > CALAEC01 > CALAEC01. Next base: position 11,566 of record JBOGVU010000034.1, read on the forward strand.
TGGCCGAGCAGCCTTTCACCAGCACCACGGGCGGATCGATGCCCGCCGGGTCCCTGATCTTCGATGCCTCGGCGGCCCCATCGCTCCAGGCGGCCGGGCAGGCGGCCGGCATGTTCTTCGAGCGTGGCGTGGGCGCCAAGCCGGCCACGAGCCTGCTGGGCGAGGCGCCCCGGGTGGCGATCCTGTTCGATGGGAAGAGCGCCGCCGAGAACGACACGTCCTGGTCGCTCCGGCAGATCTTCGGCGACGACGTCGGGTTCGTCTCGGTGAGGACCGGGAAGGACTCGCTGGACCGGTCCCCGACGGACCCGCTCCAGGACTTCGACGTGATCTACAACCTGGGGCAGCCATACCCGCGGTCGAAGTACGGGACCGCCCGGGCTCGCCTGGAGGCCTTCTTCGAGCGGGGCGGCGGGTACATCGGGACCAGCTTCTCGTCGGCGAACTTCTCGTTCCTCACGAACGCCGTTCCCGACCTGATCCAGGGATCGCTGGCCCAGGGGAGCGACTCGGCGGACGGCGGCATCGCCAGGTGGAGCAACATCGGCGCCGCGGGCCCCCTCACCGGTGGGTTCTCGGGCACCGACAACCTCTACCTACCGACCAACGTCACGTGGTTCTCGTCGGTCCCCTCGGGGGCGACGGTCGACGGGCGGTACCTCGGCTCCGTGGACACGATGTTCGTGGCCGGCCTGTGGAGGGGTCGGAACGAGGCCGCCGCGGGCGCTCCGATGATCGTCCACGGGACCACGGAGGTCGGCAGCCGGTACGTGGGGCTGGCCGCCAACCCGTTCTCGCGTGGGGACGCCGAGCGCGAGTGGCCGCTGATCGGCCAGGCCGCGCTGTGGTCGAACCTGACCGACGGGTAACGGGTTCATCGAGCGCCTCCCGGGGGCGGGGAGACCCGCCCCCCCATCTCCCTAGGTGCCGATTTGCACCTCCATAGGGGCATTTGATAGACAAGGGATCGGCCGTCGAGTCGAGGAGGTTCATCATGCGACTACCGTCGGTTCGGTCCACGCTCCTGGTAGGGCTGACCCTGATCCTGGCCGCAGGGATCCCCGCGCAGGCCGGCCATCTCGATGACGGGTCTGGTGATGGTCAGCAGGCCGACGCCCCCCACGAGGTCACCGATCCCTCCGCGGGACTGGCCGACCTCGACGCCGCGAGCCAGATCATCAGCGAGGGCCCGTCCGCCAAGGTCACCAAGAACCTCCAGCTGCGAGGCCGAGGGAAGCGGTTGGTGGAGAACGCCACCACCGATGTCTGGGCCTATAAGGGCTTCGCCTACACGGGCACGTTCCAGAGCCCCTGCGGCGGCGAGGAGGGCGCCGGCGTGTGGATCTGGGACATCCGGAACAAGAACAAGCCGTCGTTCGTCGACATCATCGAATCCGAGCCTGGCAGCCGCTCCAACGACGTCAAGGTCGCCACCATGAACTCTGGCGACATCCTGGTCCACACCAACGAGACCTGCGGGACCGGCGGCATGGGAGGGTTCGAGGTCTACAACGTGGACGACCCTCGGAACCCGGTCCACCTGGCCACCCAGCGGATCCACGAGCCCAACGAGGTCCTGCGCACCGTCTTCGGCGGGGTGAACCGGGGGGTGCACAACCTGTACCTGTTCACCCAGGGATCACGGGATTACGTGGCGCTGGCCACGCATGGCAACGCCTGGTTCGGGAGCACCCAGATCTTCGAGATCACCGACCCGACGAACCCCCAGTTCGTCAGCGCGTGGGGGCCGGAGCTCCTGTGTGAGGAGGCATACTGCAGCAGCGATCCGTATAACGAGACGGATCCAAACGTGCTGGTCGACCACATCAACGGATGGATCTTCTGCCTGCTCACGCCGTGCTTCGGTGGCTCCCAGATCCGCTCCGTGCACGACATCACCGTCACCGAGGACGGGAACCTGATGTACGCGGCCGCCTGGGACTCCGGGCTCGTCCTGCTCGACATCAGCGACCCGGCCAACCCCGACGTGCTCTCGATCGCCATCGACCCGGTGAACGGGTCGCTGGACGGGGAGGTCAACAGCCACTCGGTGTGGCCCAGCGAGGACGGCACCATCGTGGTCGAGGGCGAGGAGGACTTCAACGCCTGGGTGACGGTCCAGCCGCTCAGTAACTTCACGTTCGGGAACCAGCCCTGGAACACGGTCCCCGGGGTGGGGATCAGCACCTCCGCGGGCGACGACTTCGAGGCCAACCAGACCGGGAACATGGTGACGGTCACGGCCTCGAGCGTCACCGTCAACAGCGGGCCGCTGGCCGGCACCGAGTATCCGGCCACCGAGGGTGCTGGAAACCAGCCCCGGATCGCGGACACCGGCCCCATCACGGCCGAGGCCGTGTGGGTCGGTCGAGGCTGCGACACCGACAACTTCGGTGTCCCCGGCAGCGACACTCCCGGCATTGTGGATCCTCACCTCAACGATCCGGCCGGGAAGATCGCGGTGATTCGTCGAGGGGCCTGCACCTTCTCCAGCAAGATGGGGGCCGCGCAGGCCGCAGGGGCCGTAGCGGTCGTGATCGCGAACAACCTGACGAACGACACGCCGTGGAGCGGGATCCGGATCTGGGACTACTCGGACCCGGAGAACCCGGTGCTGGCCTCGACGTTCGACACGGTGTGCAGCGCTTCGCCGACCCCGATCCCCGAGTGCGACCCGTTCGGCACGTACTCGGTGCACAACGTGATCGTGGAGACCACGGGGAACAAGGTGAAGGCGTACGTCTCCTGGTACTACGACGGGATGCTCGTCCTCGACGTCACGGATCCCTACAACCCGAAGGAGATCGCCCGGTACTTCGACAACTCGCCCGAGTTCCTGGAGTCGAACGGCGGTCAGCCGCACGACTTCTGGGGTGTGGGCAAGGAGCCCAACCAGCCCTGGATCTACGGGTCGGACCGGAACGGCGGCCTGTACATCTTTAAGGAGCAGGGCTCGGGCTCAGGCTAGGCACCGGAACACGGGGGGGAGGGACGGCCTCGGCCGTCCCTTCCTCGTTGGTTGTGGCGAAAGGAGGAGGAGATGAGACGAGGATTGGTCGCCGCGATGACCGCTGCGCTGCTGCTCGGGAGCGCCGGGGTGGCCAGGGCTGATCACACCCACGTGCTGATCCTGCCGAACGGGAAGTGCGCGATACTGGCGCAGAGCGGGAACGAGAAGTTCGTGATCCTGCCGGACGTTCTCTTCGCCAACAACCCGAACGTCGACGCCGACGACGCCGCCGGCGGTCTGGAGAACCTGCCTGAGAACCGACGGCACCCCCTGCACGCGCTGGTGCATCTGGGCGTGCCTGGCGCCGACGGCGACATCGCGGTGATGGGGTCGCCCCAGGATCCGTGCGCCGCGACCGGAGAGTACGTGAACGGGTAGCCAGCACAGACAGCCGCGTGCCCGCGGAAGGAGGTGGTGGCCCGACGGGGACGTTCAGTTGAGTCAGTGGAGCGGCCTCTCCGGAGGTCCCGCTCTCCTAAGGAAAGGAGACAGCCGATGAAGATACGATGGAACCTCGTCGTGGTGGCAGTGATCGCCACGACCCTGGTAGGAGGCCCGTCGTCCGCCCATCACGACGACGACGAGGCCCAGTACGCCGGCGTCATGAGCCGCCAGAACGACACCTTCGATGCGGTGGCCGCGAACGCGGCCGAGCATAGCAGCGCCCCGGAAGGCTTCGCGCCCTGCGTGAACGGGATGGCCGCCGACACGTATCCGTGCGACGGCATCGACATGATGAGCTTCGTTCCCCACGCGGAGCTGGGAACCACGTTCGTGAACGACATCTGGGGCTGGACCGACCCACAAACCAGCCGGGACTACGCCCTGGTCGGAGCGTCAGAGGGAACCGTGTTCGTCGACATCAGCGACCCGAAGCGCCCTGACGTGCTGGGGATCCTCCCGACCCAGTCAACTGCAGGCGGCATCTTCTGGCGCGACATCAAGGTCTTCTCAGATCACGCGTACATCGTGTCCGAGCACAGCGGGCACGGCATGCAGGTCTTCGACTTGACACAGCTGCGTGACTGGGATGGGACCTACACGACGTACGCCCCCACGACCGTGTACACGGAGTTCGGTCGGGCCCACAACATCGCCATCAACACCGAAACGGGCTTTGCGTATGCCGTGGGCGCTCGCGAGGGGAACGGATGCGGGTTCGGCCTGCACATGATCGACATCAACGACCCGGCGAGCCCGACGTTCGCCGGATGTTTCGCCGATCACGGGTACATCCACGACACCGAGTGCGTGATCTACGAGGGTCCCGACGCCGCCCACATCGGGAAGGAGATCTGCTTCAACTCCAACCCGACCGCCACGGGCGTGGGCGGGCCTCACCGGGTCTCGATCGTGGACGTCACCGACAAGTCGGCCCCGGTCCCACTGTCCGCGGAGATCTATGCGAACAACGGATACAGCCATCAAGGCTGGCTGACCCCGGACCAGCAGTTCTTCCTCCACGGCGACGAGCTGGACGAGGTCTTCCACGGGGTCAACACGACCACCCGTGTCTGGGACGTCCGTGACCTGGACGACCCCGAGCTGATCGGGGTGTTCGCCAACGACACCACCTCGATCGACCACAACCTCTACACGGAGGGGCGGGTGGCCACGGCCTCGAACTACACCTCCGGGCTTCGCGTGTACGACACGAGGAACGTCTCCGCCGGCGAGCTCTCCGAGCTGGCGTTCTTCGACGTGTACCCGGAGAACGACAACGCGTCGTTCGAGGGCGGAACGTGGAGCAACTACCCGTTCTTCCGCCAGAAGAAGATCGTCGCCGTCAGCAGCATGGATCGCGGCCTGTTCGTGCTGCGACCCAGGATCGGAGCGGTCGGCAACTAGCGGAGGGCGACGGCAGAAGGGGGCGCCCCACCGGGCGCCCCCTTCCTTTCTCCACCCACCATGCGTCTTCGGCTCACGGGGTGCAATGGATCCCCCGAAGCGATCGTCTGTATCGATCGAGAGCCCGCCGCAAAGACGGTTGGGTCCGATCGCGAGAGGGAGGCGCCGTTGCCTGAATGGATGAACCGTATGGGGCGGGGCACCGCCGTACTGGCCGCCGTGATCCTGGCCACGATCGTTCTGCCGGCGACCGCACACGTCGGAACGCCACGACATGAGTGGAACAAGCATCTCCGAAAGGTCGCCGACCTCCGCTATTACAGGATCGGTGAGAAGGTGACCGACGCGGACCTCCTCGACGGGGTGGACTCCTCGGAGCTGGCCCGAGGCTCCGCAGAGACGATCGTCGGGCGGCGCACGGTCGCCGGGGGCGGCTCCGGGGGCGGTGCTCTCCTGACCCTGCCGGGCATCGGGGAGATCGCGCCGAACACGTGCGCCCCGACGGCCACCCGCTCGACGACACAGTTCCGAAACACCTCGGGGGAGACCCTCACCTTCGTGGTGGACCTGTCGTACGACGGCATCTCCGAGACGCACGGCAGCGAGGTCACGGACGGCGCCTTCATCGGGATCCCGGTGTCGGACAGCTCCGCGGTCCGCTACACCTTCCAGATCGGCAGTGGCTCCGGCCGCCTGGCCACGGCGATCGTCACGGTGTTCCACGGCGGATCCCTCTTCAATGGTCCGATCCAGTGCCGCTGGCAGGGGTGGGCGACGATCTCCCCCGCCGGGTAGCGGCGGGGGGATGATCGACCCGCACGGCTGCGGACGCCCGGGCGATCGCTAGAAGCGGGGGGTCTCGGTGTACTCGCCGAAGACCTCGCGGAGCGCGCCCACGATCTCGCCCTCGGTGCAGTACGCTCGGGCGCAGTCGACCATGGGGGGGATCAGGTTCTCCCCCTCGTCGAGGGCCGCGGCCTTCAGCCGCTCCAGGGCGCGGTGCGCGGCGGCCTCGTCTCGGCCGGCCCGCATCCGGCGCACCGAATCGATCTGGCCCCGCTCGATCTCCGGCCCGATCTTCATGGTCTCGATGGGCTCGTCGTTCGGGTCGACGAACTCGTTCACCCCGACCCGGATCAGCCGGTTCTTCTCGTAGCGCTCCTGCTCCCGGTAGGCCGCGTCGGCGATCTCCGACTGGAAGAACCCTCCCTCGATGCCGACCAGCATCCCCTCGAGCATCGAGCCCCGGCCCATCTCCTCGATCCGACGGAAGTACTCCTCGGCCAGCTCCTCGGTCCGGTTCGTGAGGGCCTCCACGAAGTACGAGCCGCCGAACGGGTCGATCACGTTCGCCACGCCGGTCTCGTACGCGATGACCTGCTGGGTCCGGAGCGCGATCTGGGCGGCCTTCTCGGTGGGGAGGGCCAGGACCTCGTCGAGTGCGTTCGTGTGCAGCGACTGCGTGCCCCCGAGGACGCCGGCCAGGGCCTCGATGGCCGTCCGGACTATGTTGTTCTCGGGCTGTTGCGCGGTGAGCGAACATCCCGCGGTCTGGGTGTGGAACCGGAGCCGCCACGACGCGGGATCCTTGGCTCCGTACCGGTCCCGCATCCACCGGGCCCAGATCCGCCGGGCGGCCCGGTACTTGGCGATCTCCTCGAAGAAGTCGATGTGTGCGTTGAAGAAGAACGACAGCTCCGGGGCGAACCGGTCCACGTCGAGGCCGCGCTCCCGCCCCAGCTCCACGTAGGAGAAACCGTCGGCGAGGGTGAACGCGAGCTCCTGGACCGCCGTCGAGCCGGCCTCGCGGATGTGGTACCCGGATACGCTGATCGGGTGCCACTTCGGGACCTCCCGGGCGCAGAACTCGATGAGGTCGCCGATGATCCGGAGGTGCGGACGCGGCGGGAAGATCCACTCCTTCTGGGCGATGTACTCCTTGAGGATGTCGGTCTGGAGGGTCCCGTCGAGCCGGCTCCAGTCCACGCCCTGGCGTTCCGCGGTGGCCAGGAAGAACGCGAAGATCACGGCCGCCGGCCCGCTGATCGTCATCGAGGTCGAGATGTCGCCGAGTGGGATGTCGCGGAACAGCGTCGCGAAGTCGGCCAGGGAATCGGTAGCCACGCCGCACACTCCCACCTCGCCGGCGCCCAGCGGGTCGTCGGAGTCCAGGCCCATCAGGGTGGGCATGTCGAAGGCCACCGAGAGCCCGCCCTGGCCCTGCTCCAGGAGGTACTTGTACCGGGCGTTCGTCTGCTCGGCCGAGCCGAAGCCGGCGAACTGACGCATCGTCCACAGCCGGCCGCGGTACATCGACTTGTAGACGCCGCGGGTGAACGGGTACTGGCCCGGGTAACCCAGGTCCCGATCGTGGTTGAGGTCCTTCACGTCCTCCGGCGTGTATAGGGGCTCCACCGGCTCGCCGGAGATCGTCTCGAAGTCCGCGTCGCGCTCCCCCGCTTCCCGGTAGCGCTGGCGCCACTCGTCCTTCATCGCCCCTCCATCCGCTCCAACAGGATAGCCGTGGCCCGGTAGGGATCGACCCGTCTGGCCACCAGGTCGTCGGCCACGGACTCCAGGGCCCCGGCCTCCAGCAGCTCGGCCGCTCGGGCCCGGAGCCGGACCGACACCATGTCCTCGACCTCCCGGAGGATCCGGGCCCGGCGCCGCCGTTCGAGCCCGCCGGTCGACTCGAGGTGCTTCCGGTGCCCGTCGATGGCCTCCCACAGGTCGTCGACGCCCTCGTGCGACTGGGTCGAGGTCAGGACCACCGGCGGGGTCCACTCCATGTCCGGCCCCATCCTCAGCATGACCTCCAGGTCGCGGGCCGCCTCGTCCGCGCCGGGCCGGTCGGCCTTGTTCACCACGAACACGTCGGCGATCTCCAGGATCCCCGCCTTCGAGGCCTGCACGGCGTCGCCCCATCCCGGCGCCACCACCACCAGCGTGGTGTCCGCCGCCGTGGCCACCTCAACCTCGGCCTGCCCCACGCCCACGGTCTCCACGATCACCAGTCCGGCCCCGCCGGCGTCGAGGACCCGGACGGCCTCCGGGGCGGCCAGGGCCAGGCCACCGAGGTGCCCGCGGGTGGCCATCGACCGGATGAACACCCCGGGGTCGGTGGCGTGCGACTGCATCCGGAGCCGGTCCCCGAGCAGCGCGCCTCCAGTGAACGGGGACGTGGGGTCGATAGCGAGCACCGCGACGGTTCGGTCGGGCCGGCGGGCCACGGTCAGCAGCTCCGCGGCCAGGCTGGACTTCCCCACTCCCGGGGAGCCCGTCAGCCCGACCGTGTACGCGGTGCCGGTCCGCGGGTACAGGCCTGCGATCAGCTCGGGGAGGCCTTCGGCGCCGTCCTCGACCATGGAGATGGCCCGGGCCACCGCGCGCCGCTCCCCCTCCAGCACGCCCTCAATCAGCTCGCCGATCTCCACCGCGAGGCAAGGGTACCAGCGCCAACCCGATCAGGCGGACGTATGGCATACTGATGGCATGCGCACCACGCTGGACCTGGACGACGATCTCATGCGGATGCTCCTGTCCCGCCACCCCGGGAAGTCGAAGACCGAGGCCGTCGAGGAGGCCGTCCGGGAGTACCTGGCCATGGACGCGAACGCCCGGGTCGACGACCTCCGGGGAAGCATCCAGATCGAGGACGTCTCGGAGGAGAACCGACAGCGGGATCGGCACACCTGAGGGTTCTCCCCGACACGTCGGTCTGGGTCGACCACCTGCGCGGTCGAGGAGAGGACGAGCTTCGGCGGCTCCGACACGAGGGACGGATCGTGGTCTGTGGGCCCGTCCTGGCCGAGCTGCTCATGGGGACCCCCCGGAACAAGCGGGACGCGCTGTGGACCTCGGTGGGGGCGCTGCCGTGGGCGGACCTCGACCGCTCCGCCTGGCGGATGGTTGGCGAGGTGGCCGCCGATCTCCGGAGCGCCGGGGTCTCGCTGCCGCTGACGGACGTGGAGATCGCGGTGGCCTCCGTTCGAGCCGAGGCGGCACTGTGGACGGGGGACCACGATTTCCGGCGGGTCCGTTCAGCGCTGCCGGCCCTCGAACTCTACCGCCCCGGCTCTGCCTGAGCGTCGCCGCCATCCTCACGAATCATCATCGCCACCGCCTCGAGATCCTCCGGATCGGCGAGGGGCTGCTCGGAAGACCACGGTTGCACCAACGAATCGCCGTCGTAGCGAGGCAGGACGTGGAGATGGAAGTGGAAGACCGTCTGCCACGCTGCCTGGCCGCTGGCCACGAACAGGTTCACCCCATCCGGGCGCAATGCCTGCCTGATCATGCCGGCCAGCTTCACCGCCGCGTCCATGACCGCCCTGGCGTCCTCCGGTCTGACAACGGACAAGTCTATGGAATGCTTCCGGGGAATGACCAGGACGTGACCTCGTGTTGCCGGGTGGACATCCATGATGCCGAGGACGTCCTCATCCTCGTAGACCCGGACTGCCGGAGCCTCACCGCTAACGATCGAGCAGAAGATGCAGTCGCTCACGCCACGGACAGTATCCGGTTGAGGCGGGACACCACGGCCGGGTGCCGGAGCAGGCCCCGCACCTTCAGGTCGCCCTTCAGGAGCTTCGCGGTCACGCCCCGGCCGGCCGGTGTGAACGCGTCCGGGAACCCCAGGCGGAGGGGCGCGGTGGTGAGGTCGGTCAGCGTGGTTGTGTCGGCGCGCACCACCACGCTCGGCCGGCCGGTCAGCCCGTTCGCCACCGTGACCCGGTCAGGGGACAGACGCACCGTGCAGGCCACCTCGGCGTCCCGGGCCTCGATGCCGACCACGGCCGACCGGGCCAGGAGCCGGGCCCGGGCGGGGTGGGCGGCCAGGTTGGCCTCGATCAGCCCGCCGATCATGGCGGCCAGCCCGTTCGGTTCGGAATCGGTGAACTCGACCCTCACGGCTTGAGGAGCACCTTGGTGGCCTCCCGGCGGTCGAACAGCTCGTATCCGCGGGGGGCTTCCTCCAGCGTCAGGGTGTGCGAGATGATCGGCAACGGGTCGATGGACCCCTCCGCCACCGCTCGCATGGCCTCCTCCCACCACGCGTGGATCGGGCAGACCCCGGCGAACACGAACCGGACCGCTCGGGACCAGGCCACCCCGAGCTGGAAGTCCACAACCTCGGACACGTACATGCCGAGCACGCACAGCGTGCCGCCCCGCCGCACGACCGACAGGGCGGTCTCCCACGCCGGGACCGCGCCGACGGCCTCGATGACGACGTCGGCCCCCCGGCCCTCGGTGGCCTCGTACACCGCGGACTGTGCGTTCCGCTCCTCCACGTTGATCGTGGGCAGGCCCAGCCGCTCCACTAGGGCCAGGCGATCGGCCTGCATGTCGAGCACAAGCACGGCCGCGGGGTCGCGGAGGCGGGCCGCCTGAGCGGAGAAGAAGCCGACCGGGCCGGCCCCCACCACGGCCACGGCGTCGCCGGGCCGGATCGCGGCGATGGCCGCCCCGTAGACCCCGGTGGTCAGGATGTCCCCCACGAACAGGGCCCGCTCGTCCTCCATACCGTCCGGGACGCGAAGGAGGTTCGTGTCGGCAACCGGCACCCGGACCCGCTCCGCCTGTGTGCCCCCGAGGTCGCCCCCGAACGTCCCGATGCCGAGGGTGCGGAAGTGCTCGCACAGCGAGGTCTGCCCCCGGGCGCAGAACCAGCACTCCCCGCACACGATGTCGAAGGCGATCACCACCCGGTCGCCGGGCGAGAGCCCGGTGACCTCGGAGCCGACCTCCTCGATCACGCCGACACCCTCGTGGCCCATGGCGTCCCCCGGTTGGAGCGGCGCCTTGCCGTGGTAGAAGTGGAGGTCGGAGCCGCAGATGGCGGCGGTGGTGATGCGGACCACGGCGTCGGTCGGCTCCTCGATCGCGGGGTCCCGGAGGTCGTCCACCCGGACCCGGCGGACGCCCTCGAAGACGACGCCCCGCACCCTCAGGCCGCCTCGTCGGGGAACTCGGTGGGGACGGTCCCGGCCAGGTTGACGAGCTCGCTGGCAGCCTTCACGTGCCGGACGATGGTCGGCAGGTCGCCCTTCAGGCGAAGCTTCCCCTGCATCATGCCCTTGACCGGATCGAGCTCCTTCCGGATGACCTCCTTCCACCTCGAGTAGGGCGCCCGGATCACGTACCGGGCCCGCTCTCCCTCCTCGGGCGCGACGATCCGGCCCGCCCGGCACTCCCCGTGCCACAGGTCGACCCACGTCCACACGTCCTCGGGGACGCCCTTGTCCGGCTCGGCCTCGATGACGAGCGCCACGTCACCCTCCCACGTGGCCGCGGCTTCCCGGTAGGAGTCGCTCCCGTTGATCCGCTCGACGTACTCGGCCAGCCACGCCTCGCTGGGGAACTCGGCCATCGTCTCCTCCTCTCGGGCGAAGTAAAGCACTCGCACCATCTGAGCGGAGGAAGGCTAGGGTGGCGATCGTGCGCCGCCCGGGGATCGCCTTGACGATCGCCACCGGCTGGGTGGGCGTGTTGGCCGGTCACCTGCCGCCTGCTTCCTGGCCTACCCGAGCGCGGAGACGCGTCACGTCCACCTGGCGCTGAGTGGGCACAGCTGGGTGGTCCAGCGAGGGTGGGACTCGGTGGAGGTGCCGCTCCAGGTGGCCACGCTGTGCGAGGCGCTGGAGATCGCCGGCGAGCCGCCGCTTCCCACGAGTCACATCGTCGAGGGCCCGGAGGTGGGCTCGGTCGAGGGCTACCTGATCCCCCTGGGCGGCGGGGCCGAGGTGCACTTCACGTTCCTGGACACCGGCGGCGCACCGATCGAGGTCGAGGGGGCCCCCAGCATCGCCTGGCAGGAGGGAACAGGACCAGCAGGCCCTGACGCCCGAATTCCTCGACGTGGACGCCACTACGGCATCGCCCGGCTGGAGCCCGGCGACTGGCGGTGCGACGGTGGCCGCTTCCGGCGGGGGCGTGTCGCTGGCCGGCTGCTTCGAGGAGACCTTGCCCGGCTGAGCGACGGTCAGCGCCCCGGGCCGCCCAGGACCCGGTCGGCCAGGGCCGGAAGGATGGCGCCCGCCTTCCCCTGGACGCGGAGGTCCGATCGCACGTCGGTCGGGCCGGCGGACACGTCGATGACGGTGGCCCCCGACCTCCCGGCCTCTTCGGGAAGCGCAGCCGCCGGGTACACCTCGCCGGAGGTGCCCACCACCAGGAGCACCCGGCACTCCCGGACCAGGTCCTCGGCCTCGGGAAAGTCCTGCACCGCGTCGCCGAAGGCCACGAAGTCGGGCCGGACCGGGCCCTCGCACCGCCAGCAACGCGGGAGCAGGGATGCAAGGCTCGCCACGAACGCTGAGCGGAGCGCCACCACCGCCCGGTCCAGGTTCGCCAGCAGCTCGCCGCGGGCGACATCGTCCCGGCCCCCGCACATGAGGCACACCGTCCGGGAGAACGACCCGTGAATCTCGACGACCCGGTGGCTCCCGGCGGCTTGATGGAGCCCGTCCACGTTCTGGGTCACCACGGCGTCGAGGATCCCGCCCGCCTCGAGGCGGGCCAGGGCCACATGGGCCGCCCCCGGCGCCGCCGCGGCGAACATCCGCCGGAGCTCGGCCAGGAAGTCGGCCAGCGCATCGGGGCGGGTCATGGCCAGGCCCATCAGGACGTCCCAGGTCCCGAACTCCGAGGGATCGAACCGGTCCCAGATCCCGCCGGGATCGCGGAAGGTTGGGATGCCGGACTCGGTGGAGATCCCCGCCCCGGTGAAGGCCACCACGCCCCCGCCGGCCAGAACGTCGGCGGCCTCCTCGACGGACGACGGCCGCGCGCTCAGCTCCGCTCCAGGACGATCAGGACCATGGCGATCAGGTTGAACGTGCCGTGGGCCACGATCGGCGCCGCCAGCGACCGCCGCCACCGGAACAGGAACGCCTGGAACAGCCCGAACACGAACAGGATCGGGACCAGCACGGCCCCGCCCGCGGCGTGCGACGCGCCGAACAGGGCCGCGGAGATCACCGCCCCCCACCCGGTCCCGATCCGCGGCCACAGCGACCCGAACAGCAGGCCCCGGTAGAAGACCTCCTCGGCGATGGGGGTGACCACCACGAGCAGGAGGGCGCCCAGGACGATCTCCAGGGGGGCGAAGTCGACCCCCGGGAGCTGGTTCGGGGTCGGCGGGAGACGCCCGGTCACGGCCCGCCACACGACCAGCACGGCCGGGGCGACCAGGAAGTTCAGCCCCGCCCACAGGCCCACGCCCACGACCGCGCCGAGGGGAACGTCACGCTCCGGCCGCGCCGCCCTGAGGCCCAGCGCGGGCACCCATCCCCGGTGCCGGACCCCCACCCAGACGACGGTGAGCGTCGCCAGCGTCACCTGGAAGGCCATCGCGGAGAGCAGGAGGGCCGGGCCCCCCACGCTCCCGAACGCGGCAGCCAGCGCCACCGAGGCCAGTGTGGTGGCGGCGATGGCCGCCACCGCCACCGGAACCGCCTCCCACGGGGCCCACGGGGGCCTCAGCCGTTCGTCCATCGCAGGGTCGGGATCACCATGGCCGCGGACACGAACACGAAGGTCACCGCGGCCATGCCGTAGGTGTCGTTGAGCACGTACCCGAGCATCCCACCGACGGCCAGGACCGCGGCCGCGTGTCGCCAGGCCGCGTCCCGCTCAAGGGGCTCCCGGAACCGCCCGGGACGGCGCCACACCACCGCGAACCAGGCCGGCAGCCCCAGGACCGCCAGCCACGCCGCCGGGACCGCCGACGTGGCTTCGAGGTTCAGGCGAAGCCGGCGGAGGAACAGCTCGACCAGATCGCCCGGGCCGGCCCCCTCTACCGCCCGGGCGACATGGGTGGCCCCCGAGGGCAGGACGTGGGCCGCCACCAGGAGGGCCAGACCCGCCAGGAGCGCGGCCGCCGTGAGGACCACCTCCCGCCAGCCGAACCGGCCCCGGACCCGGAGCGAGTACCAGATCGCCGCCGCGGCGAACAGCGTCAGGCCTCCCCCGAGGTCGGCGCCGAGGAACGGGAGCCCGGCGAACAGCGCGGCCCCCAGGAGCAGCGCCACTCCGGCCCACGGCCGGACCAGCGCGGCCGCCAGGACCGCCCCGGACAACACGATCCCCGCGTAGGGATTGCCCAGGCCGAAGAAGCGGACGCCCTCCAGCGCGCTGCCACCCAGCAGCGGGGTCAGCCC
>JBOGVU010000035.1:0-25313 GCA_050692915.1 Actinomycetota bacterium
GCGCCGGAGCGCGTGGAAGTACTGGGCCGGCGTGCTCGGCACCACCACGTGCATGTTGTCCTCGGCCGCCAGCTGGAGGAACCGCTCCAGCCGCGCGCTGGAGTGGTCCGGCCCCTGGCCCTCGAACCCGTGGGGGAGCAGCAGCACCAGCCCGTTCGGCTGGCCCCACTTGTCCTCGCCGGCGGCGACCATCAGGTCCACAACCACCTGGGCCTCGTTGAAGAAGTCCCCGAACTGCGCCTCCCACAGCACCAGCGCGTCCGGCGCCGCCACCGAGTAACCGTACTCGAACCCCATCACCGCGAACTCGCTGAGCAGGCTGTCGTAGATGAAGAACCGGCCGCCGTTCTCCTCGGCCGCCGTCAGCGGGGTGTACTCCTCCCCGGTCTCCTGGTCCACCAGCACCGAGTGGCGCTGGCTGAACGTCCCCCGCCGCGAGTCCTGGCCGGAGAGCCGCACCGTCCGTCCCTCCCGCACCGCCGTCCCCAACGCCAGGGCCTCGGCCGTCGACCAGTCCACGGCGTCCTCCTCGAGCGCCCGGCGCCTGATCTCCAGCCACTTCTCCAGCTTCGGGTGGAGGATGAATCCGTCCGGCACCTTGGTGATCGTGTCCAGGATCCCCTGGAGGGTCTCCCGGTCCACCGCCGTGGCCACCGGCTTCGGCCGGGCGGGCTCCTCGCGCTCGACCTTCGGAGGCCGCTCCTTCTCCTCCCTGGGGATCTCGTCGAAGGTCCGGTCCAGGCGCCGCTTGAACTCGGCCAGGACCTCCTCGGCCTCCTCGACGGTGAGGTCGCCCCGATTCACCTGGTGCTCCACGTACCGCTTCCGGATCGTGCGAAGGTCCTTGATCTTCCGGTACATCAGCGGCTGGGTGAACGAGGGGTCGTCGCCCTCGTTGTGGCCCCACTTCCGGTAGCACCACATGTCGAGGACCACGTCCTTCTTGAACCGCTGGCGGAACTCGAAGGCCAGGCGGGCCGCCCGGACGCACGCCTCGGGGTCGTCGCCGTTCACGTGCCAGATGGGGGCCTGGACCATCTTGGCCACGTCGGACGCGTAGGTCGACGACCGACCGTAGTCCGAGCCCGTGGTGAACCCGAGCTGGTTGTTCACGATGACGTGGATGGTCCCGCCGGTGCCGAACCCGTGGAGGGCCGACAGCGCGAAGGTCTCGGCCACCACCCCCTGGCCGGCGAAGGCCGCGTCGCCGTGGATCAGGATGGGGAGGACCGGGTTCTCGGCCTCGCCCCCGTCGAGTTGGTCCTGCTTGGCCCGGACCATCCCCTCGACCACCGGGTCCACCGCCTCGAGGTGGCTCGGGTTCGAGGCCACGGTGACCTTCAGGTCCTTCCCGCTGGGCGCAGTGAACTTCCCTTCCGCGCCGATGTGGTACTTCACGTCGCCGGAGCCCTGGGGGAGGTCGAGGGGCAGGGCCCCCTCGAACTCGCGGAAGATGTCGGCGTACGACTTGCCCACGATCGAGGTCAGCACGTCGAGGCGGCCTCGGTGGGCCATCCCGATCACCGACTCGACCAGGCCGGCGTCGGCGGCCCCGGACAGGATCGCGTCGAGCATGGGGACCATCGACTCCGCGCCCTCCAGCGAGTACCTGCGCTGGCCCATGTACCTGGTGTGGAGGAATTGCTCCAGGGCCTCGACCTCGCCGAGCTTCTGGAGGATCCGCTGCTGCTCCTCCGTGGTCGGCGCCTCGGTCGGTCCCTCCACACGCTCCTGGATCCACCGCTTCTGCTCGGGGTCCTGGGCGTGCATGTACTCGACGGACGAGGTGCGGCAGTACGCGTCCCGGAGCCGGGCCAGGATGTCCCGGAGCCTCATCTCCCCCTCCCCGCCGAACCCGCCGGTGGCGAAGGTTCGATCGAGATCCCAGATCGTGAACCCGTACGTGGCCGGGTCGAGCTCGGGGTGGATGTCCGGCTCGAGCTGCTCCAGCGGGTCCAGGTCGGCGATCAGGTGACCCCGGACCCGGTACATCTGGATCAGGTGGCGGAGCCGCATGTGCCGGTCGGCCACCTCGAGGGCGGTCGGGTGCGCGGGGCGCTGGTCCGTCCGGAACTCCACCGCGACGTACGGCACGCTCATCGAGGCGAACACGTCCTCGTAGAAGCCGTCCTCGCCGAGGAGGTACGCCTCCACCCGGCCCAGGAACTCGCCGGACTCCGCGCCCTGGATGACCCGATGGTCGTAGGTGGAGGTGAGCGTCAGCGTCTTGCCCACGCCGATCTCGGCCAGGGTGTCCTCGTCCGCCCCCGCCCACTCCGCGGGGTGGGCGATGGCGCCCACGCCGATGATGGCGGCCTGCCCGGCCAACAGCCGCGGCACCGACTGGACCGTCCCCACCACGCCCGGGTTGGTGATGGTCACTGTGGTGCCGGCGAAGTCGTCGGGGGAGATGGTGTTCGAGGTGACCTTGCCGATCAGCTCCTCGTACGCCCGGTGGAACGCGGCGAAGTCGAGGGCCTCGGCCTCCTTGATGTTCGGTACCAGCAGCGTCCGGGTGCCGTCCTCGCGCTTCACGTCGACGGCCAGGCCGAGGTTGACGTGCTCGTGGGCGACCCGGGCCGGCTTGCCGTCCGAGGTCTCCGCGTACGACACGTTCATCCCGGGGTGGTCCTTCAGCGCGCGCGTCACCGCGAACGCGATCAGGTGGGTGAACGAGATCTTCCCCCCGCCGGCGCGCTTCAGGTGGTTGTTGAGGATCTCCCGGTTGACCTCGAGGAGCTTCGCCGAGACCTGGCGGAACGAGGTGGCCGTGGGGACCTGGAGGGACTCGGCCATCCGCTCGGCGATGACCTTGGCCACGCCGGAGAGCGGCTCGGCGCCTCGGGGCGCCGCCGGAGCGGCCTGGGGCCTCGGCTCACGGGGCCGCTGGGGCTCGGGCCGGGCCGGCTCCGGGCCCGGGGGTGGGGCCAGGGGCTCCTCCCGCGGCTCTTCCGGGGCGGGGCCCCGGCCGTCGCCGGATCGCGGGCTGTAGTCGGCGAAGAACTCCTGCCACAGCTCGCTGACCGAGTCCGGATCGGTGACGTACTGCCGGTACAGCTCCTCGACCAGCCAGGTGTTCGGTCCGAAGTTCTCCCTCATCGCTCTGCTTCCAGTCTACGCCGACCCATCCATACCCCTTTTGACCTGGGACGATGTCACCCTCCGGGTACGCTCAGTTCCTCACTCCCCGTGTCGGCCAAATGCCTTCCCGTGTCGGTCGGCCGGACTCAGTCGATCTCCCCCCTTGAATGACATCGCACTCTGGCAAGAGATTCGAGGCCGGTGCGACGCTTCCCCGGCCCAGCGACCGCCCGCTCCCCTCGGGGTTTCTGGCGTGCCCTCGTCGCACTGGTCCTTGCGGTTCTCGTCGGATTCCCGTCCTCCGCCGGAGCGACCACGACCGCCGAGAAGGCGGTACACGCGATGATCAACGAGGCTCGCGCGCAAGCCGGCGTCCGGCTCCTCTCGCTCTCGGAGCGGCTGTCGCGAATCGCCCACCGCCACAGCAAGGAGATGGCCAGCCGCGGCACGCTGTTCCACTCCTGCCTCACCTGCGCGATCGGCGGCGACTGGCGGAAGCTCGGGGAGAACGTGGGCTACGGCCCGAGTCGGGACTCGGTGCAGGACCAGCTCATGGTCAGCGCCCCGCATCGCGACAACATCCTCCATCCGAAGTTCCGTCGGGTCGGCGTCGGCGTCGTTCGGCAGGGCGGGCTTGTCTGGGTGACCCAGATCTTCTTCGCCTAAAGCGGTTGTCGTTGCCACCACCGGGGAATCAACGAGCCGTGAACCGGCAGCTCCTCGGGATCTACCTGAACGACCACCTAGCGGGGGCCATAGGCGGCATCGAGCTGGCCAGGCGGGCCCTCCGGAACAACCGCGGCACCCCGCTGGCCGCCGACCTCGAGCGGCTGGTCCGGGATATCGAGGAGGACCGGGTCGCGCTCGAGGGGCTCATGGAGCGGCTGGGCATCCCTCGGAGCCCGGTGAAGGCCCCGGTGGCGTGGGCCCTGGAGAAGGTGGGGCGGCTGAAGCTGAACGGCCGGCTCTTCGAGTACTCGCCGCTCAGCCGGGTCATCGAGCTGGAGCTGCTGTCCTCCGGCGTGGAGACGAAGCGGGCCCTGTGGACGGCCCTGAAGCGGCTGGCGGACGAGGGGATCGACCTGGGACTTGATCTCGGGGATCTGATCGCCCGGGCCCGTCGTCAGCGACGGGTGATCGACCGCCGCCGCCTGGAGGCCGCGGCCGCGGCGTTCGACGCCTAGGCCGGGGGCACACCCCGGCCGGAGGACCCCTGTGATCTCGATCAGCACCTTCTCTTTCCCTTCTGACCAGTGGTATGGATCCTTTCCACGTGGCAGGTTTCCTTACCACAGGGCCCCGCGGGCGCACGCTGCCCTTCTGCGGAGTGAAGCGGTGGGATACTCCGAAGCCCATGGCGCCGCCCCGGCCCGGCGGCCCTGATGGTCTTCGTGCTCGCCTCCTGCGCGGGCCCCGGTGGCGACGGTGAGCCGGAGCGCGCCGGCCCCCCGTGCGAGCCATCGAGGACGCTCGAGCTCCGGGTCGAGGCTCTCTCTTTCGGATCGAGGTGCCTGGCGGTGCCGGCAGACCGAGCGGTCACCGGGACGCTCGAGAGCCTCGACCTGGAACCCCACAACTTCGCGCTCTACCTGGAGGAGCCGGGCCCGAATCAGCAGGAGCTTTCCCCGCCGAACCTCCTCGTCCGGAGCGAGACCACCTTCCCGGGGGAGGAGGCCGCCATCGAGATACCTCGGCTCCGGGAGGACGCCTACTTCTTCCGCTGCGATTTCCACCCCGCTCAGATGACCGGGACCCTCCACGCCGTGCGATGAGCGGCATACACTGCGCCCGATGGGCACCACGACCCGCGTCCGGGAGCGGTTCCTGCTGGCCTGCCGCCGCGAGCCCGTCGACGCCACGCCGGTGTGGTTCATGCGGCAGGCCGGGAGGTATCTGCCCGAGTACCGGAAGCTCCGGGGCGACACCGACGTCCTCACCCTGACCCGGGATCCCCAGGCCGCCGCCGAGGTGGCCCTCCAGCCGGTCCGACGGATGGACGTCGACGCCGCCATCCTGTTCTCCGACATCATGGTCCCCCTCGCCGCGGTGGGGGTGGACGTGCGGATCGTTGCGAACCAGGGCCCCACGCTCGCCGAGCCGTTCCGCTCCGATGCCGATGTGGCCCGCCTCCGGCCCCTGGAACCGCCCGAGGACGTCCCGTACACCCTCGAGACCATCCGGATCCTCCTGGGCGAGCTCTACGTGCCGCTGATCGGGTTCGCCGGGGCGCCGTTCACGCTGGCCTCCTACCTGATCGAGGGAAAGCCGAGCCGCGACCACGCCAGGACGAAGGTGCTCATGCACCGCGAGCCGGAGACCTGGCGGGCCCTTATGGTGGCCCTCACCGACCACGTGGTCCTGCCGTACCTCCGGGCCCAGGCCGATGCGGGCGTCCACGCGATCCAGCTGTTCGACTCGTGGGCCGGGGCGCTCGACCCCGACGACTACCGTGAGCACGTCCTGCCCTGGTCCCGCCGGATCCTCGAGGGGCTGGCCGGCGCGGGGGTGCCGCTGATCCACTTCGGCACCGGCACCGGGGAGCTCCTGGCGATGATGCGGGAGGCCGGGGCCGACGTGGTCGGCGTGGACTGGCGCTCCCCACTCGATGCGGCGTGGGACCGGATCGGGCCCGCCGCCGGGATCCAGGGGAACCTCGACCCTGCCGCGCTTCTGGGGCCGTGGGAGGTTGTGGAGCGGAAGGCCGAGGCCGTGCTGGCCCGGGCCGGCGGGCGCCCCGGGCACGTGTTCAACCTCGGCCACGGGGTGTTCCCCGAGACCCCCCCGGAGCACCTGGCCCGGCTGGTCGACCTGGTGCACGAGCGGACCGCCCGATGACCGAGCCCACCGGCCTCCTGGTGATGGCGTACGGGACCGCCGCAGGTCCCGAGGACGTGGAGCGGTACTACACCGACATCCGCGGGGGCCGGGCTCCGACACCCGAGGCGCTGGAGGAGCTGAAGCAGCGGTACGCCGCCATCGGCAACACGTTCCCACTCGACCGGATCACCCGGGAGCAGGCCGCCGGCCTGGAGGCCGAGCTGAACGCCCGGGGCGGCAGGACGTGGAAGGCGTTCGTCGCGTACAAGCACTCGCCGCCGTTCGTCACCGAGTCCGTGGTCCGGATGCAGGCCGAGGGGATCACGGAGGCGTATGGGATCGTCTTGGCCCCCCACTACGCGAGGATGTCGATCGGCGGGTACGTGGACCGGGTCCGGGCGGGGAACCCTCGGGCCCTGAAGATCCACGTGATCCAGTCGTGGAACGTGCACCCCTCGTTCGTGTCGGTGCTCTCGGATCGGGCGGCGGCGGCCCGGGCGTCGTTGACCGAGGAGGAGCGGGCGAACGACCTGGTGATCTTCTCCGCGCACAGCCTCCCTGCCCGGATCGTGGAGGAGGGCGACCCGTACCCCGACCAGCTCAGAGAGACCGCCGAGGCCGTGGCCGAGCGCCTGGGCCTGGAGCGGTGGGCAACCGCGTGGCAGTCGGCCGGACGGACCCCGGAGCCGTGGCTGGGCCCGCCGCTGGAGGAGGTGGTGGCCAAGGCCGCCGCCGACGGGCACACCGCCGTGGTGTCCAGCCCGTGCGGCTTCACCGCAGACCACCTCGAGGTGCTGTACGACGTTGACATCGAAGCGAGGGCCGCGGCCGAAGAGGCCGGCATCCGGCTGGTCAGGTCCGCGTCGATGAACGCCGACCCGGCGTTCCTCCGGGCGGTGGCCGACGTCGTGACCGACCATCTGGGCCATCAGGAGGATGACTCGTGACCGACGACGTGGTGTACGCGTTCTACCCGGTGTTCCGCCGGGCCCGCGAGGTGTTCGTGTCGGTGGAGGAGGCCGTGCACGAGTGGGAGATGGCCTTCAAGCAGGTGGCAGGGTCGGTGTCGGTGCGAGGGTTCTACAGCGCGGCCGGGTTCCGGCCGGACGCCGACTTCCTGATGTGGCTCGTGTCGAGCTCCCCGGACGACCTCCAGTCGCTGTCGGCCTCGCTTCGCCGCACCGCGCTGGGCCGCTCGCTGGAGCTCACCCACGCGTTCCTCGGGGCGGTCCGCCCGCCCGAGTTCAACCCCCAGCACCAGCCGGCGTTCCTCCGCGGCGAGGACCCCCGCCGATACCTGTGCGTGTACCCGTTCGTGCGAACCCCGGAGTGGTACCTCCTGCCGGCCGAGGACCGGGCCCGGCTCCTCCGCGAGCACGGGGAGATGGGCCGGGAGTTCCCGGACGTGCTGCCCAACACTACCAGCGCGTTCGGCCTGACCGACTGGGAGTGGATCCTGGCGTTCGAGGCCGACGAGCTCCACCGGATCGTGGACTGCATCCGCCGCCTCCGCGACTCCGAGTCCCGGCGATATGTGAAGGAGGAGGTCCCGTTCGTGATCGGGATCCGCAAGTCCCTGGCCGAGGCCGTGGCCGACCTGGTGTGACCGTGGCCGGAGGGGAGCTTCCGCGGACGGCCGACGCCGTGGTGGTCGGCGGCGGCGTGATGGGGGCCAGCACCGCTTACCACCTGGCCCAGCGTGGTGTGAAGGATGTCGTGCTGCTGGAGCGGGAGCCGTTCCTGGGGCAGATGTCCACCGGGCAGTGCGCCGGGGGGATCCGCCACCAGTTCTCCACGGAGATCAACGTCCGGCTGTCGATCGAGAGCATCCGGATGATGGAGCGGTTCCCGGACGAGCTCGGCCAGGACATCGGGTTGAAGCTCTGCGGGTACCTGTTCCTGCTCACCCGGGAGGATGAGCTGCCGACCTTCCGGGACAACGTGGCCCTGCAGCACCGCCTGGGGATCGACACCAAGTGGCTGGAGCCGGGCGACTGCGCGGACCTGGTGCCGGAGCTGAACCTCGACGGCGTCCTGGCGGGGACGATCTACGATCGGGACGGCCTGGCCGATCCCTCGGGCGTGGTGCAGGGGTACGCGGCGGGAGCCCGGCGTCACGGCGTGACGATCCTCACCGACACGCCGGCCACCGGCATCCGAGTCCACGACGGTCGGATCGGCGCCGTAGAGACCCCGAACGGCGTCGTGGAGACCCCAGTGGTGGTCAACGCCTGCGGCGCCTGGGCTCCCGAGCTGGGGCGGATGGTCGGCGTCGACATCCCCATTCAGCCGATCCGCCGCCAGGTCATCGTGACCGCCCCGATCCCGGAGCTGCGGCCCGACTTCCCGTTCGTGATCTTCTTTGCCGACTCCCTGTACTTCCACCGCGAGGGGCCGGGGATCCTCACCGGACAGTCGAACAACGCCGAGACCCCGGGCTTCAAGCTGGACGTGGACCCCGAGTGGGAGGCCCGGCACATGGATGCCGCGGTCCGCCGGTTCCCACTGCTGGGGGAGGCGGGCTTCCTGACGAACTGGGCCGGGCTGTACGAGGTGACGCCCGACGCCCACCCCCTCCTGGGCCGCGTGCCGCAGGTCGAGGGGTTCTACGTGATGGCCGGGTTCTCGGGCCACGGGTTCATGCACGGTCCGGCGGCCGGGCTCCTCATGGCCGAGGAGATCGTAGACGGGCGAGCCCGGACGGTGGACATCGACCCCTTCCGCCTCGACCGGTTCGCCTCCGGCGACCTGCACCCCGAGTACAACGTGATCTGAGCGGTGTGAGGCGCATCCAGGTGATCCGGGCGGGCTTCCCCGAGCCCGATGAGATGGACACCGCGGTGTCCCACGCCGCGCTCCGACTGGTGTCTCGGGGCGAGATCCCCGAGACGCTCCGGCTCCATCGCCCGGCCGACGTGGTGGCGTTCGGCCCTCGGGATCGGGTGGCGCCCGGGTTCGGACCGGCGGTCGCCGCGGCCCGGGCGCTCGGCTTCGGGGCCATCGAACGGCTGGCCGGGGGTCGGGCCGCCGTGTTCCACCGGGGGACCCTGGCGTTCTCCTGGGCCATCCCCGACCCGTCGCCGCGTCAAGGGATCAGGCCCCGGTTCGAGGAGATCGCCGGGATCATGGCCGAGGCGTTCCGCTCGCTCGGTGTGGACGCTCGTGTCGGCGAGGTGCCCGGCGAGTACTGTCCCGGCGAGCACAGCGTCAACGCCCGGGGGAGGACGAAGCTGATGGGTGTGGGCCAGCGGGTGGTGGCCGGGGGCGCGCACGTCGGCGGGGTGGTGGTCGTCACCGGCGGGGACCGGGTCCGGGAGGTCCTGCTCCCCGTGTACGAGGCGCTGGAGCTCGAGTGGGATCCGTCCACCGTGGGAAGCCTGGAGGACGAGGTTGCCGGGACGACGTGGGAGGAGGCCGAGACGGCCATCCTTGACGGGTTCGCCGCTCGCTTCGACCTCGAGGAAGCAGCTCTCACCGAGGAGACGCTGGCCCTGGCCCGGGAGCTGGCTCCTCGTCACGCCGTGGGAACACTCGGGCCGGTCCGATCGTCGAACCCTCGATGAGAGCGATCGCGGCCATCCTCTTGCTCGCTATCGTTTCGTGCGCCCGGGCCACGCCGGTCACCCCCGGCGGCCCCGGGCCCGACTCGCCGGTCACCTCGACGCCCGGCACCCCCGAGCCCGGCCCCACCGCCCTCCGGGTGTCGCCCCGTCCCGGCCTGGTCGACATCCGGCCCCACGTCTGGGACCGGGCCGAGCAGGTCGGCCCTCGCCGGCTCCGGCTGGAGTTCTACGGAGGGGTGGAGGAGTGCGAGGGCCTGGACCGGGTGGAGGTCGAGGAGTCCCGGGACGCCGTGACCGTTACGCTCTTCGTGGGCCGGGTTCCCACGGCCGAGGTGTGCATCGAGATCGCCGTCCTCAAGTCGGTCACTGTCTCGGTCGATGGTCCAATCAGCGGCCGCGAGATCGTCGACGGGGCCGCGTGAGACGAAACACCTGGTAGACTTGCACTTCAAGGGATGGCACCGTGCCACCCGTGAGGCTTCGCTTCCGCTCCTCCTGAGGGTCGGTTCGCAGAATCCTCTCCGACCACGAAGGAGTCGAGCATGAACACCACGTTTCCCGAGCTAGGCGTCGGCGCGCCAGCCGTCGATGCCCTGGCCCGCCGAGATATCCGGGCCCCGTTCCCGATCCAGGTGCTGGTGATCCCGGACGCCCTGGCCGGCCGGGACGTCCTGGCCCGGTCCCGGACCGGGTCCGGCAAGACCCTGGCCTTCGGCCTCCCCATCGCCGAGCGCCTCCGGCCTGACTCGAATGGGCCGGCCGCCCTGGTCCTGGTCCCCACCCGCGAGCTCGCCACCCAGGTGGTGGAGGAGATGAGCGACGTGGCCAAGGCCAAGGGCCTGCGGGTGGCGGCCGTGTACGGCGGCGTGTCGATCCCGGCCCAGGGCAAGGCCGCGGCCAGGGCCCACATCCTGGTGGCCACGCCGGGCCGGATGGAGGACCTGGCGAACAGGCGGATGGTCTCGCTGGACCGGATCCGCATCCTGATCCTCGACGAGGCCGACCGCATGCTCGACATGGGGTTCCAGCCCCAGGTCGACCGGCTGGTCCGCCGGATCCCCAAGCAGCGCCAGACCATGTTCTTCTCGGCCACCCTCGACGGCGAGGTGGGCCGGCTGGCCCGGGCGTACACCACCGAGCCGGTCCTTCACGAGGTCCAGGCCCCCCGCCAGACCGTAGACGAGGCCGACCACCGGTTCATCCCGGTGGCCGCCCAGGACCGGGTCGACCGGCTGGTGGAGCTCCTGGCGGTGGAGTCGGGACGCCACCTGGTGTTCGTTCGAACGAAGCGGGGGGCCGACCGCCTGGCTCGCCGGCTGAAGCAGCGCGGCGTGCGAGCCGCGGCCATGCACGGCGACATGACCCAGCCGGCCCGCGAGCGCACGCTGGCCCGGTTCGAGTCCGGGGGCATCGACACCCTCGTGGCCACGGACGTGGCCGCCCGGGGCCTCGACCTCGACGACATCACCCACGTGGTGAACTACGACCCGCCCGAGGACGACAAGAGCTACGTGCACCGGGTGGGCCGGACCGCCCGAGCCGGCCGGGCCGGCACCGGCGTGACGTTCGTCCTCCCCACCGACCAGGGCGACATCTCTCGGATGGCCTCCCGTCTCCAGCTCGAGGACGAGTTCACCAAGGAAGGCATGACCGTCGCTCCGCCCAGGCTGGTGTTTCAGTCTCGCGGGGGCGGGGTCATGGGACGCCGCCGCCGCCGGTAGGAGTACGCTCAAGGAACAAGGTGGTCGAAGGAGGCAGCCCATGGCCGACGTCGCCCAGTTCCTGAAGACGCGAGGGGTTCCCTTCGAGGCGATCCCACACGAGCGAACGTACACGTCGATCGACGAGGCGCGGGCTCTGGGGATCGCCGCCGATGAGGTCGTGAAGACGGTCGTTCTGGATACGGCCTCCGGCCACGCGTTGGCGGTGCTTCCCGCCTCCCGCCGGGTGGACATCCGGCTGGTGCGGGCCGCCACCGGTGACGCCCACGTCCGTCTCGCCTCGGAGGAGGAGCTGAAGAGGGACTTCCCCCATCTCGAGCTGGGGGCCTTCCCCCCGCTGGGCTCGCTCCTCAAGGTGCCCACCTACGTCGATCCGGAGGTGCTGACCCACGACACCGTGGTATTCGCCGCGGGGAGCCAGAACGAGTCGGTCAAGGTCAGGACCGAGGACCTGTTTCGGGAGGAGCCGATCACCAAGGCCCCGCTGACGAAGCACGCCGGCCTGATCGACGAGTAGCCCAGGCCAGCGGCGTCTGGGTTGCCACCAGGCCGGCGAAGGGATACATGTAGGGGGCCATGTCCGGCAAGGTTGGCGATCGGATCATCGTCGAATCGGAGACGGTCGGGTCCGCGCCCCGGGAGGGCGAGATCCTCGAGGTGGTCGAGGGCGAGATCGGCGTGCGGTACCGGATCCGGTGGGAGGATGGACACGAGTCTGTCTTCACACCGAGCGGCGGAGCCGCCCAGATCATCCCGGCCGTGGAGGACTGAGCTCGGCTCCCGGCTGGAGACCCGACATCGGGTGGACCGCTCTCCTTGACAGGGTTCCTATGATGGATCGGGGGAGGGCGCCGGAGCCGGAGAACGGGCACGATGGCTCTGAGAGCCTCCAGATCCAGCGTCGGGGAACGCCTGCACCAGGCTCGCACGGACCGAGGGCTGAGCCTGGATCGAGTGGCCGAGGACACGAAGATCGACCGGTCCTGTCTGGAGGCCCTGGAGCGAGACCTCCCACCCCACGACCATCACGGGGGCATCTACGCTCGCATCTTCCTCCGGGAGTACGCTCGATATCTCGGCCTGAACGCCAGGCCCCTGGTGGAGTCGTACCGCATCACCCATCCGCAGCCGGACCGGCCCCTGATCGGCGGGCCCTCGCCGATCGAGCGACGGCCGTCCCGGTGGCTGGGCCGGGGGCTGGTGGGGGCATCCATAGTGACCCTGGCCGCCCTCACCGGGATCAACGTTCGCCAGGACGTCCCCCAGGAGGCCATCAACGAGGGGGCGCTGCGGGGGATGGGGCCGCGACCTGCGGCATCGGCGAGCCCGCCGCCGGCTTCCCCGTCGCCGACTGAGGAGCCTCGACGGATCCGGCTGGTCCTCCGAGTGACCGGCGCCCCGGCCTGGGTCAGGGTCATCCGAGGGGAACGGGTCCTGCTCGAGGAGACGCTGGAGCCCTGGTCGGTCCAGCGGTTCCAGGCCCCTCGCCGGCTTCACCTCGTGCTGGGGAACGCCGGCGCGGTCCGGCTCGAGGTGAACGGCGAGCCGCTGGCCGTTCCCGCGGATAGCGGTCAGGTGTACGTGGGGACCGTGACCCTGCGGGGGGCTCGGGTCGTCCTCGCCCCGGCCTGAAGGCCGGCGTTTCAGCGACTTCAGACGCAGGTGCAGTGGACGTCGGCCTGGCCGCAGCCGGCGCACCGCAACGTGCAGTAACGGTCGGAGCCGACATGGAGGTGGCCGGGGTCGTGCTGCCCGGCGACCGATCCGCAGATCGCGCACTTCCAGCCGTCCGCAAGGCCGCCGCACTTGGCGCACATGGTCGTCGCTTCCGCCTCCATGACCCTTCCCCCTTGCTCGATCCCGGGTCCGAGCGTGGGCGAGGCCGGCCCCGGGTCGGCCCCGCCCGTCTCGGCGCTCACCCTCGACGCTGGGCCATGATCGCTCGCAGCGTGAGCAGCGCTCCGGCCACGAAGATCGCCGTGGCGAGATAGATGAGCCCGAGGTGGCCCAGCGTATCGAAGCCGTTTGGGTAGTGGGCCGGGAGGGCCACCGCCAGTCCCAGGGCCGGTGCCGCCACCGCTCCGACCCAGGCCCACAGCTCCCCGCGCCGGACCCCGTACGCCACCAGGAACACGACCGCGAGCCCGGTGGCCGCGATGAACCCGGCCACCGCGATGTGCAGGTGGCTCACGTAGTGGAACAGGGACGGGCTGAACGCCAGGATCTCCTGGCGCCCCACGTCCACCTGCTGGGGACCGATCCCGAGCTCCAGGAACTGGTCGGTGAAATTCAGGACGAAGAAGATCACCGCGTACCCGATGAACCCCACGGCCGCCAGCCCCATCAACCAGGATCCGGTTCGCAGGCCCGCCTCGGTGCTCTCCTCCCCCGTGTGTGGTGCCGCCATTGTGGTCATGCACCCCACCTCCTTTCACCCACGAGAGACGACCGGGCCCACCCGGGGATTGCCGATGCGGGGCGATGCAATAAGTTCGTCCCCACGTTCGTCAATACGGATTAGGGTGCCAGGCGTGGAGACCCACGGGCCGATGGTGAAGGTTGGGGACCGGACGAAGGAGTCGTTCCAGCGTCTGGCAACGAGGGAGCTGCCGGCGCTGTACTCGCTGGCTCGACGGCTGGTTCGGGATGGGGCGGAGGATCTGGTGCAGGAAGCGCTGCTTCGGGCCTTTCGGTCCTTCGGGACCCTGAGAGAGGATGGGGCGGCCGGGCCGTGGCTCAAGAGCATCCTGGTGAACGTGTTCCGCGACTATCTCCGGAAGCAGGCTCGATCAGTGGAGGAGCTGCCGGTGGAGGAGGTCGAGGAGTTCTCGCTCTACCGGATCCTGGTGGACGAGGACCCGCTCCCGTACTCGGATACCCTCCACCACGACTTCCTCCAGGCCTTCGCCAAGGAGGACGTCCGGGAGGTTCTGATGCGCCTGCCCGAGATCTACCGGGCGCCCCTCGTGCTCCGGTACATGGACGGGTTCGCCACCAAGGAGATCGCCCGTATGCTCGACGCGCCGCTGGGGACGATCCTGGCCAGGCTCCACCGAGGGAGGAAGCGGTTCGAGAAGGAGATGTGGTCGTACGGGGAGGAGACGGGACTCCTCCTCAGGGGGACAGTCGCATGAGCGAGAAGCAGAGCCTGATCCCATGCTCCGAGGCAGTCCGTCACCTCTGGGACTACCTCGACAACGCCATCTCGCCCGAAGATCACGAGAAGGTGGAGCGGCACCTGTCGTTCTGCCGAACGTGCTGCGGGGAGCTGGAGTTCGCCAAGGAGCTCAGACGGTTCCTGGCCTCGCGGGGAGCCGAGGAGATTCCCACGGACGTGAAGGCCCGGCTGGAGCGCTTCGTGGAAGACCTGTAGGGGGGAGTCATGGCCCGGGATCTCATGTTCCAGGACCAGGTCAAGGAGGGCGTTCGGCAAGCGTACTCCTCGATCTCCACCGGCGGGGGGGAGACCGTGGCTCGCCGGCTCTACTCCGAGGAGGAGCTGGCGGAGGTTCCACCCGGGGCCGTGCAGTGGGCGCTCGGGGTCGGAAACCCGGTCCGGTACGCCTTGCTTCAGCCCGGGGAGGTCGTCCTCGATGTGGGCTCCGGTGGTGGGATCGACACGATCCTCTCCGCCCGGCGGGTGGGACGGGACGGGAAGGCCATCGGGCTCGACGTCGTCGAGGAGATGTGCGAGCGGGGGCGGCGCCACGCCGCCGAGGCGGGGGTTAAGGGCTGGACCGAGTTCCTCTATGGAGAGATGGAGGACATCCCGCTTCCGGACGAGTCGGTGGACGTGGTGATCTCCAACGGCGTCCTGAACCTGTCCGCGAGGAAGAGCCGGGCCCTGGCCGAGATCTTCCGGGTCCTTCGGCCTGGGGGCCGGATCTGCCTGGCGGATCTCACCGTGGAGGGCGACCTGCCCCCGGAGGTGGCCAACGACCAGAGCGCCTGGGCCGGGTGAGTGTCCGGGGCCATAGCGGAGCGTGTCTTCGCCGGGAAGCTCGAGAAGGTGGGGTTCGGCGATGTCTGGGTGGGCGGGCACCGGCCGTTCGGCATCGGGGAGGCTGTCCTGTATCCACTCTTCACGCCGGAGGTCATCGCCGTCATGCGCCGGACCATCCCGCCCGAGCACCACGACCACGTGGCCACCGGGGTGATCGTCAAGGCTCGGAAGCCGTAGCTCGGAGGCTCGGTTCCCGGGTAGATTGACCCCCGTGCGGGTCTGCCTGATGGTAGAAGGGCAGGAGGACGTCACCTGGGAGCGGTGGGTGGCGCTGGCCCGGGCGTGCGAGGAGCACGGGCTGGACGGCCTGTTCCGGTCCGACCACTACCTCTCGGTGTTCATCGATCCCGCCCGGGGTTCCCTCGACGCGTGGGCCACGCTGGCCGGGCTCGCGGCGATCACCGACCGGATCCGCCTGGGGACGCTGGTCTCACCGGTCACGTTCCGGCACCCCTCGGTCCTGGCGAAGCAGGTGACAACGGTCGACCACATCTCCGGCGGCCGGGTCGAGCTGGGCCTCGGGGCCGGGTGGCACGTCCCGGAGCACCGGGCCTACGGGTTCGAGTACCCCGAGGACCGGGTCCGGATGGAGCTCCTGGCCGAGCAGCTCGAGATCGTGCACCGTTCCTGGAGCGAGGCGCCCCTCACCTTCGAGGGGCGGCACTACCGGGTCGAAGGCCTCCACGCGCTGCCCCGGCCCCTGCAGGACCCCCACCCGCCGCTGATCGTCGGCGGGCACGGCGGCCGGCGCAGCGCCGCCCTGGCCGCCCGGTGGGCCGACGAGTACAACACCATCTCCGCCGGTCCCGCCGAGTGCGCCCGGCTGCGGGCCAGGGTGGAGGACGCCTGGGAGGCCGAGGGCCGCGATCCTGCCACGCTGCGATTCTCGCTGATGACCGGGTCCGTGGTGGGGGAGGACCGGGCCGAGGTCCTCGACCGGGCCCGGGCGGTGATGGCCACGGTCCGCGAGACGGGCGACCCCGAGGCCTTCGTCCGCGGGCGCGCCGACACGTGGGTCGTGGGCACCGTGGACCAGGCCCGGGAGCGGATCCGCGAGCTCGAGGGCGCCGGGGTAGATCGGGTCATGCTCCAGCACCTCGCCCCGGACGACCTCGGGATGGTGGCCCTGCTGGGCCGGCTGGCCTCCTAGTCCCAGAGGGTCACGATCAGCGAGGCCCCCATCAGCCCCACCAGGTGGTAGCCGGCGGTGATGGCGAAGTACACGCCCGGCTGAGGGTAGTTCCCGAAGGCCGACCCCAGCAGGCTCAGGGACGCCGCGAAGCCGACGCCCACCACCAGGCCGAGCACGATGGCGTCGCCGACCGTGGACGAGCCTGTGGAGGCGGCGATCATCGCCGTGGCCAGCGTCATCAGAAGGCACGTGGTCAGCGGGATGATGTAGAAGGCCGCTCCGGGGCGCTGGCCCTCCTCGACCGTGATGCCGCTGGACTGCTGCCAGGCCTTCCCGAACACGGCCCGGGCGTACCAGACCGCCCCCAGCAGGAAGTACGCGAGCGTGGCCACGATGACGGCGAGCCAGTTGAGATCGCCGAGCACGTCGAACGACATCCGGTCCTCCCCTCGTCCGGGATCCCGCCCGGAACCTACTCCGGCTGGGGAAGCGCAGCAAGCACCCGGCGACAGGGTGGCCGGGCCCTCGGACCGGGCTTGCTCTGCTGGTCGATATCGGGGAGGTCCGTTCGTCGATAGGGTGAGAGCGGCGAGCGGCGCCGCCTGCGACCGAGGAGGAACGATGAAGTACGCCTTGCTGATCTACACGCCCGAGGATGCCAGGGAGCGGGCCACCCCCGAGGCCGTCGAGCAGACGTACGAGCTGTACGCGCGGTTCGGCCGGGAGTTCGGGGATCGGATCATTGCCGGCGATGAGCTCCAGCCGATCACCACGGCCACCACCGTGCGCCTCGACGGGGGGCCGGACGGCGACGTGGTCACGACCGATGGTCCCTTCGCCGAGACGAAGGAGCAGCTGGCGGGGTTCTACGTGATCGAGGCCGCGGACCTCGACGAGGCCATCCAGATCGCGGCGAGGGTCCCCAGCGCCGCGTACGGCTCCATCGAGGTCCGGCCCGTGGCCCCCGGCCCTCCGAGCGAGTAGATGTCGAATCCGGGCGGTCCCGTTCGTCGTACAGATGAACGGCGGCGAGGAGCGCCGCCCTGTCGGAGGGAGGACGGATGAAGTACGCCATCCTGATCTACGGTGACGAGTCCGGTTTCGCGGACGCGCCGCAGGAGGCCATCGACGCATCCATGGCCGAGTGGTGGAAGTACGAGGCCCAGCTCCAGGAGGCCGGTGGGGTCAAGCTGGCCGGTGAGGCCCTCCAGCCGACGGCCACCGGCAAGTCGGTCCGGGTCGCGGACGGGAAGGCCTCCGTGAACGACGGGCCGTTCGCCGAGACGAAGGAGCAGCTCGGCGGGTTCTACCTGCTGGACGTGAAGGACGAGGACGAGGCCATCGAGTGGGCGGTGAAGTGCCCGGGGGCGAAGGTCGGCACGATCGAGGTTCGTCCCATCCAGGAGTTCGAGCCGCCGCAGTAGCCGCGGGGGTCGTCGACCGCCTGTTCCGGGAGGAGTCGGGTCGGGCGGTCGCGGCCCTCATCCGGGCGCTGGGTGACTTCGACCTGGCCGAGGAGGCCGTCCAAGACGCCTTCGCCGTGGCCCTGGAGCGGTGGCCGACCCACGGCGTCCCGGACAACCCAGGGGCGTGGATCACCACCGCGGCTCGCAACCGGGCCATCGACCGTCTCCGCCGGGACCGGCGGCTGGCCGAGCGGGCGGAGACGCTCCGGCGGCTGGCCGCCCTGGAGGCCATGGGAGACCCGGTGAGCGAGAGCGCCATCCCCGACGACCGGCTCCGGCTGATCTTCACCTGCTGCCACCCGGCCCTGGCCGTGGATGCCCAGGTGGCCCTGACCCTGCGCACGCTGGGTGGCCTGACCACGCCGGAGATCGCCCGGGCCTTCCTGGTCCCGGAGGCGACCATGGCCCAGCGGCTGGTCCGGGCCAAGCGGAAGATCCGGGACGCCCGGATCCCGTACCGGGTCCCCCCCGACCACGCCCTGCCCGAGCGGGTCCGGGCCGTCCTGGCCGTCCTGTACCTGGTGTTCAATGAGGGCTACGCGGCCACCGGTGGCGACGCTCTGGTCCGGCGAGAGCTGTGCTCCGAGGCGATCCGGCTGGCCCGAGTCCTGGCCGAGCTGATGCCCGACGAGCCCGAGGTCCTTGGGCTCCTGGCGCTGATGCTGCTCCAGGACTCCCGGCGGGAGACGCGGGTGTCGCCCCAGGGCGAGCTGGTGCTCCTCGAGGATCAGGACCGGTCCCGGTGGGACCGGGCCGAGATCGAGGAGGGCACGGGGCTGGTGGACCGGGCGCTCCGACTGGGCCGCCCGGGGCCGTACCAGATCCAGGCCGCCGTGGCCGCTCTCCACGCCGCCGCCGCCCGGCCCGAGGACACCGACTGGCCCCAGATCGCGCTGCTGTACGGGCGGCTGGCCGAGCTCCAGCCCACCCCGGTGGTGGCCCTGAACCGGGCCGCGGCCGTGGCCATGGCCGAGGGCCCCGATAGCGGGTTGGCGTTGATGGCCCCCCTGGCCGCTGCCCTGGACCGGTACCACCTGTTCCACTCGGCCCGGGCCGACCTCCTCCGCAGGCTGGGGCGACTCGAGGAGTCGGCCGACGCCTACCGCCGGGCGCTGGCGCTGGCCTCGAACGAGGTGGAGCGGCGATTCCTGGAACGCCGCCTCCGCGAGGTCGCCGGAGGCTAAGCGGTGGCCGCGGCAGCGCGGACGGCCGGGAGGAAGAAGCTGAACCTCGACCCCCGCCCTTCCTGGCTCTCGATCTCGAGCGCGGTGTCGTGCAGCTTCAGGATCTCCCGGACCACGGCCAGCCCCAGGCCGGTCCCCCTGGTCCGCCGAGCGTTCGGGTCGCCGCCACGGAAGAACCGGTCTCCGAGGTAGCGGAGCTCCTCCGCGGGGATGCCCGGTCCCTGGTCGGCCACCGAGATCTCCACGTCTCCTTCGATGTACCGGGCGGCGATCTCGATCGCCGTTCCCTCGGGCGTGTGCTTCGCCGCGTTGGACAGCAGGTTCTCCATGACCCGTTCGAGGAGGAGCGGGTCGGCCCGGACGGTGAGCCCGGCCGAGATCTCCACCGTGGTCCGGTGGGAGTCGACGAGCATCCCGAGGCGATGCACCACCCGTTCGATGAACGGACGGAGCTCGATCGTCTCCGCCCTCACGTCGAGGCGGCCGGCCTCCAGCCGGGAGAAGTCGAGGAGGGTGGTGATGATCTGATGGAGCGTCTCGGCGTTCGCGTTCAACCGGGACAGCAGCTCGCGCCTGGTGGCCTCGTCGAGCTTCTCCCACTGCAGTTCCATGGTGAGCCCCATGCCCCGGATGGCGGTCAGCGGTGTCCGGAGCTCGTGTGACACGTTCGACAGGAAATCGCTCTTCAGTCCGTCGAGCTCGGCCAGACGCTGCACGGCCCGATGTTCGTCTTCGAACCGCTTCGCGTTCTCCAGCGCCCGACCGGCCAGCGCCGCCAGCAGCTCGAAGGCCTCCACGTCCTCCTCGGTGACGTCCCGGCGCTCGCGGGTGCCGGCGATCAGGGCCGCGTCGAGCCGGCCCTGGACCCACACGGGCGTGGCCAGGACGGCGTGGAATCCCTGATCGTGGAGGAGCTCAGCGTTGTCGTCGACGACCACGGTGGCCTGGCGCTCCCGTACGATCCCAGGGAGCCCCGCGTCGGCCGGATGGATGGTCCGGACGTACTCCTCGGGCAGGCCGCTGGCGTGGGTGACCCGGTACCGTTCCCCG
Organism: Actinomycetota bacterium; assembly: GCA_050692915.1. Lineage (GTDB taxonomy): Bacteria > Actinomycetota > UBA4738 > UBA4738 > CALAEC01 > CALAEC01. Next base: position 20,018 of record JBOGVU010000035.1, read on the forward strand.
GCGTCGTCGTACACGGCCAGGGTGGCGGACTCGAACCCCAGGGCCGACGCCCCGCCCACCACGGCCTCGAGGACCTGCTCGGTGTCGAGTGAGCTGACCCGTCGGCCCGTCCGAGCCACGACCTCGAGCAGCCGGGCCCGTCGTTCGGACTCCGCCCTGGCCCTGGTGTGGGCTCGCATCTGCCTGGTGAGCTCGCGGGAGAGGAACCCGGACAGGAACGCCAGCGCGCCGAGCGCGGCCACCTGCAGGAAGACCTGTGACGGCGTGGTCTCCCATCCGGCCAGCCGTAGCGCCGTCAGGTACGAAAGGAGCGTGAACCCCAGGAACGCCAGCTGCATCCGGATCGGATAGGCCATCGCGGCGAACACAGTGGTCAGCCCGTACAGCAGGGCGATCGGCGAGCTGCCGCCTCCGTTGACGGCCACTCCGGCGCTGATCATCACGATGTAGGTCGTGTTCCATGCGTAGAACAGGAGCTGTCCTCTGCCGGTCGACAGGAGGTCGTCCCAGGGGACCAGGGCCGCCCCGAGCCCGGTCCCGGCGGCCACGACCAGCAGGAGGGTCAGCTCCGGGGGGTTCGGGCCGGACCCGGGCAGGATCGAGGAGACCGCCAGGGCCGCCACTACCAGGAAGGTGGACCACACGGTGACCCGGACCGTCCGCAGGAGGAACTCGACGAGGACGTCGTCCTTCGCCTTCATCACAAGAGGTATCGGACGAATGGGGGATGCCGTTGAGGGTCCCCCAGGACGGTAGGGTCGAGCCGTGGCCGAAGCGGACGAGCGGCTCATGCGGCTGGCGCTGGAGGAAGCCCGTCGGTCCGAGGGCTGGGGGGACGTGCCGATCGGGGCCGTGGTGTCCAGGGGCCAGGAGGTACTGTCCCGAGCAGGGAACGAGCGGGAGCGTCGTGGCGACCCCACTGCACACGCCGAGATCCTGGCCATCCGGGAGGCGGCCGAGCGGGCCGGGTCGTGGCGCCTGGACGGGTGCGCTCTGTACGTGACCCTGGAGCCCTGCGCCATGTGCGCCGGTGCCGTGGTGCTGGCCCGGATCGACCGCCTGGTGGTCGGGGCCGCCGACCCCAAGGCGGGCTTCGCCGGCTCGCTGGGAGACCTCGTCCGGGACCCCCGGCTGAACCACCGGGTCGAGGTGGCCTACGGGGTGCTGGCGGAGGAGGCCGGTGACCTGCTCAGGGGCTTCTTCGCCTCCCGGAGGGGCCCGTAGCCGTTGTTAGACTGGTTCCGGAGGCGTGCCGGAGCGGCCGAACGGGACCGCCTCGAAAGCGGTTAGGGGTCGAGAGGCTCCTCGTGCGTTCAAATCGCACCGCCTCCGCCACTAGAATCGATCGCTCACGGAGGCATGCCGGAGCGGCCGAACGGGCGCGCCTGGAGAGCGCGTAGGCCCGGGAACGGGCCTCGAAGGTTCAAATCCTTCTGCCTCCGCTCACGAAAGGAGCAAGGCATGTTCCGAGGCCTGACATCTCTCCAGCTCTTCGTCGACGATGTGGCGGAAGCGGAGCGCTGGTACGTGGACGTGCTGGGCATGGAGCCGTACTTCCGCTCCGAGGACGCGGGGCTCCCTCCCGGGCATGTCGGGTTCCGCGTCGGGGATCACCAGAGCGAGCTGGGTGTCACCGACCGCAACCTCGCGCCCGACGGCCTGGGAACCGGCCCGGCTGGCACCGTCACCTACTGGCAGGTCGACGACGTGGTCGCGGCATTCGAAAGGTTGCTCTCCCTGGGGGCCACAGGGCTCCAGCCTCCCACGGAGCTCAGCAGGGGATTCATGATCGCCTCGGTAGTGGATCCGTTCGGGAACGTTCTCGGCCTACGGTTCGACCCGAACTTCTCGAAGGATCCGGGATCGGCTGGAGGGAAATGACCGTGGCAGGATAGTGACGGCTTCGCCGTCACGCGGATCGAAGCGCGTCCGTGGGGGACAGCCTGGCGGCCCGGGTCGCCGGATAGAGCCCGGCCAGCGTGCCCACCGCCACGGCCACGACCGTCCCCCCGATCAGCACCCACGGGGGCAAGGCCACCTGCCATCCTCGCTGGGATGCGTACGCTGCGGTGATGCTCGCGCCCAGAAGGCTTCCGGCAAGCCCGCCGGCACCGGCCAGCAGGACCGCCTCGGTCAGGAACTGCAGGCGGATGTGGCCCCGGGTGGCACCCAGGGCCCGCCGGAGGCCGATCTCGGACCGCCGCTCCAGCACCGAGATCACCATCACGTTGGCGATGCCGATGCCGCCGACGAAGAGCGCCACGGCGCCGAGCCCCAGGAACAGGGAGGTGAAAGCGGCCGCGGCCGCGGCGCGTGCCTCCAGGGCATCCGAGGGGCGACTCACCTCGACCTCCTCGGGGGTCTCCGGGTCGGCCGTCACGGGGAGGACCGCTCGGACTTCGTCGATGTCCTCCGGATCGGTGCGCACGTACACCGTGGACGGCGAGCGGTCCTCGTCGAGGTAGGTCTCGGCGGCGGCGTACCCGATGAGCGTCGCACGGTCCAGGTCGGTCGCCAGCGCCACCGGCCGCAGGATGCCCACCACCGTGAACCAGCGGCCCCCGATCCATACCCGGACCTCGCCGGCGAGGCCGTCGAGACCGAGGCGCTCGGCGGCGACGGAACCGAGGACGGCCGCCGGGTACCCCGCGGTGGCCTCGGTGAGGAACGCGCCGTCGCGGACCGAGCCTCCCAGCGTGTTCAGGAGGGCGACGTCGACCGCCCGAACGCCGATCCCCCCTGTCTCCAGCTCCGAGATCTGATCGGTCCGGCGAACCGTGGCGCTCACGCTCTTCACCGAGGCCACCGACCGAACTGGCCCGATGCGGGCGATCATCGCAGTGGCCTCCTCCGGCAGCTCCGCGTCCGCGCCGAGGAACGTCTGGCCGGGCCCCACCTCGAGCAAGTTCGTGCCGAGGCGATCGAGCTGGGAGAGAAGCGCCGCCCGGCTCGACTCCGAGATGCCGAGGACGGCCACCATCGCCCCGATCCCGATGGCGATGCCCGCGGCCGCCAGCGCCGTCCGGAGCCGTCGGGTCCGGACGCCCACCAGGCCGACCCGAAGCACGTCCGCCGGCGCCAGCCGCGTCACCGCGGTCATCGAGATACCCGGAGGTCGTGCTCGATCCGTCCATCCAGGATCTCCACCCGCCGGCGCGCTGCGGACGCGACGGTCGGGTCGTGCGTGACGACCACCACCGTGGTGCCGTCCTCGTTCAGGGACCGAAGCAGCGACACGATCTCGACGCCGGTGGCCGAGTCGAGGTTCCCGGTGGGCTCGTCGGCCAGGACCAGCGACGGCCGGGATACCAGGGCCCGCGCCAGGGCCACCCGCTGCTGCTCCCCGCCCGAGAGCGCGGCAGGGGAATGACGGAGCCGGGGCCCCAGCCCCACCCGCCGGAGGGCCGTTCGGGCCTCCCGAAGCCGCCGCCGGGCGGGAACTCCCCCGTACAGCAGCCCCTGAGCCACGTTCTCCAGGGCCGTCATCCCTTCCAGGAGGAAGAACCGCTGGAAGACGAAGCCGATCTGGCCCGCCCGGAGGGCGGCCACCCCGCGGTCCGCCATCCCGGCCACGTCCCGCCCCTCGATGCGGACCGTCCCGGCCGTCGGTGTGTCCAGGGTCCCCATCACGTGGAGGAGGGTGGACTTCCCGGACCCGGAGGGGCCCACCACCGCCACCAGCTCCCCGGGCTCGATGACCAGGTCCACGCCGCGGAGCACTTCCAGGGGGCCGGGATACACCTTGGATACGCCCCGGAGCTCGACCACGGGCGTCACTCGGGCACCGCCACGGACATCCCCGCCTCCAGCCCCGGTCCTTCGACCTCGACCCAGCCGTCGGCGTACGTCCCGGTCTCCACGGCGACCAGACGCCCGCGCCCGCTGCCCTCGATGACCTCGACCGCGTAGCCGCCCTCGGCCAGGGCCAGCAGCGCGGGCACCGGCACCGCCAGGACGCCGCCGGCCCGGTCGACCTCGATGTCGACCTCGACCGGGGCCTGGTCCAGGCGGGGGCCGGACCGCACGGAGATCGTGACGTCGATGTGCGGCTCGGCGTCCTCCTCCTCCGGGTCGACCTCCGCGACGCGACCGACCTCGCTGATCCGACCACCGACGGACCGCCCGCCGGGCAGCGTGACCCGGACGCGCTCGCCCCGCCGGACCAGCTCCTGCCGATCGGCCTCGAGCTCGACCGTGACCACCTGCTCGGTCGACGTGACGTCCATGACCTGGGTGCCCGGTCCGGACGAGGCCCCCGCCGCCGCGTGGTGCTGTCCGACCCGAACGGCGCCCGGAAGGAAGACCACCTCTCCTATCGGGATCTGCCCGTCCTCGTCCAGCCCCAGGTCCTCCTCCCACGCCTCGACGGCCGCCCCGGTGGCCCAGTCGAACTCGTCGTCGACCTCGAGGTCCCCGTCGGCGTCGTGGCCGAGGGCGACCAGGTTCCGCTCGAGCTGACGGACGTCGCGGCCGTCCTCCATCCCGGCCGCGAACGTCCGCCAGGCCGGGATCCTGCCGAACAGGAGCCGGACCGAGGTCCCATCCACCCGGTACAGGGCCTCGCCCCGATCGACCACGGCGCCTTCGCTCCGGAGCGAGGTGAGGGTGCCGGACAGGGAGCTCGAGACCGTCCTGGCGTCCGCGTATCCAAGGGTGCCGTCGAACGTCTCCCGCTCGACCAGGTCCCGCCGCTCCACCTCGGCGGCGGTCCGGACGGCCTCGACATTCCCACTTGTCTCCTCCCCGCCGGCGGTGGCGGACCAGACCACAACGCCCAGGACGGCGACGGCGGCCGCCGCCGCGATCCAGCGCCCGACGGTCACGGTCCTCGCTCCCGGAGTCCTCCGGGGCCCTGGAAGAGGTGGTCACACGCCTCCATGGCCTCGCGGAACGCCGGGTCCTCGGGATCCACGCCCTCACTCGGCCCCACCTCGAACAGGCCGTCCTCGCCGAACTGGGGATCCGGGAAGTCGATGCCCTGGTCGCGCATGCACTCGGCGAAGGCCAGCTGCTGCTCCATGAGCCGCTCGCGGTCCTCCTCGGGGATCCGCTCGGCCGCGTCCTGAACGACGTCTTCGATGAGATGGCCACAGGCCTCCTCGGCCTCCCGGAACGCCTCGCGGTCCTGGGTCCGCGCGTCGATGAGGATCCCTTCACCCTCGCCCGGATCGCCCACGTCGACCCCCTGCTCTCGGAGACACTCGGCGAACTCCAGGAACGCCTCCTCGGGATCCACGGAGGCCTCCGGGCCCGGGCCGGCCTCGTCGCCCCCGAGGGTGGCCACCCCACCCTCGCC
>JBOGVU010000036.1:0-24633 GCA_050692915.1 Actinomycetota bacterium
GGTCGGGCCCCGCCCGGGCCCGCCCGCGCCGGCTGGCGGTGGCTGGTGGCCGCCGCGCTGGCCGCCGCCGCGCTCTCGATCCTCGGCTTCCCTCCGGGGGGTGGGTTCCCCGGCACCTGGCTCACCTTGTCTCTGGCCGGCCTGCGGGCCGAGGCCTCGCCGGCGTGGTTCCTGGTCCTTGGGGGCGCCGCGGTGGGGCTGACCCTGGCCGGGCTGGCCGCGGTGCCGGCGATCCGCTCGGCCCGCCCGGGGCCCCTTCGATCGATCCCCGCGGCGGTGACCGCGCTGGCCCTCCTGTACGTGGGGGTCCAGCCGGTGCGCCTGGCGGTGGGATGGTGGCTGCGGATCGAGGCCGACCTCGGCACGCCCCTGGTGCTGGCTTCCACCGGCGCGCCGGGGCTCCCGGCGATGGGTGGTCGCAACCTCGTCCTGGTCCTCGGCGAGGCCGCCGCACTGGTGGCCGTGGTGATCCTGCTGGGGAGGGGGTTCCGGGACGCCTCGGCGCCCCACGTCCCCGCGGCCACCGGCCGGCTCGCCGAAGCCGTTCGAGGGGCCGGCGCCCGCCTGACCACCCGGGGCCCCATGGCCCGCCCGGCCCCCGCGGCGGCCGTGGCCTGGCGCCGAGGGCTCGACCTGGGCGTGGTCCTGGCCCTCGAGCTCGCCGCCGGGATCCTGGCCGCCCGGGTGGTGGCCGAGGCCGCGGCCTCGGGGTTCCTGTAGCTCGGTTCTCGGCGGGGTCCCTGGGTACAATCAGTCGGTCGTGGCCACCAAGACCCTGCCCGAGAAGCGTCTCCCCAGACGGAACGGACGGAAGCACGCCCCGAAGAAGAAGAAACGGACCGCCGCCCGGACCCGGACGAAGCGCCATTTCCTCCTCCGGTTCTGGTGGCTGTGGGCCGTCCCCCTCGCCGGGGCGGGGATCCTGTTCGGGGCGCTGGCCTACGTGTACTCCCAGCTCCCGCTCAACCTGAACATCCAGCAGGAAGAGACCTCCTACCTGTACGACATGAACGGGCGGCTCATGACCACGTTCGAGGCCGGCGTGGACCGCACTGCCATCGACTTCGACCAGATGCCCGAGGTGTTCCGCAACGCCGTGATCGCCGCGGAGGACCAGGACTTCTACTCCCACGGTGGCGTGGACCTGTTCGCCATCGTCCGAGCGGCGTGGGCGAACTTCACCGGCGGCGAGATCGAGCAGGGGGCTTCCACCATCACCCAGCAGTACGCCCGGAACGTGTTCCCCGAGGTCGGCACCGATGTGTCGATCGAGCGGAAGGTCAAGGAGATCCTGTACGCCATCAAGGTTGAGCAGGCGCTGCCGAAGGACGAGATCCTTCGCCGGTACCTGAACACCGTGTACTTCGGGAACGGCGCGTACGGCGTGGAGGCCGCCGCGCAGACGTACTTCCGCAAGCATGCCGGAGACCTCGACCTGGGCCAGTCGGCCCTGCTGGCGGGGATCATCGCCAACCCGGCCGCGTTCGACCCGGTGGAGGACGAGGGAGCCGCCCTCGGCCGGCGGAACTACGTGCTCGGCCGGATGGTGGCCGCCGGCTTCATCACGGAGGCCCGGGCCGAGGAGATCGCGGACGAGCCGTTCGAGGTGGAGCGGGCCCGGCCGGCGTGGCAACGCCGCCACGACGCGTACTACATCGACTACGCCCGCCGGTACCTCGAGAAGGAGTACGGCGGGAGGACCTTCACCGGAGGCCTGCGGGTCCGGGGAACCCTGAACCCTGAGTGGCAGGAGGCCGCCCAGCAGGCCATCGAGATGAACCTGTCCCTGGAGCCGGGGACGCCCCAGGCGGCGTTGGTGGCCATCGACGTCAGGAACGGCGAGGTCCGGGCCATGGTGGGCGGGAAGAACTTCTCGAAGGAGCAGGTGAACCTGGCCACCGGCGACGGCGGGACCGGGCGGCAGTCGGGCTCCGCGTTCAAGCCGTTCACGCTGATGGCCGCGATCGACGAGGGGATCTCCCTGAACTCGGTGTTCAATGGCCCGAGCCAGATCGACCTCTCCGACAAGGGGTGTCCCGGATGGGAGCCGGGGAACTACTCGGACTCCAGCGCCGGGACCATGAACCTGGTCTCGGCCACGGCCGGCTCCGTGAACACGATCTTCGCCCAGCTCGTGACGGAGGTCGGGCCGGAGAACGTGGCCGAGGTGGCCCACAGGATGGGCATCCGCAGCCCGCTGGAGATCGAGGGCGGGGCGGTCCCGTGCTCGATCACGCTGGGCACGATGGAGGTCACCCCGCTGGAGATGACCGAGGCGTACGCCACGTTCGCCTCCCTCGGCGTCCGCCACCCGGCCACCCCGGTGCACGTGGTCAAGGGCTCCGACGGCGAGCGACTGGAGAAGAACACGAACAAGGGCCGGGAGATTTTCGAGGAGAACGAGGCCCTCCAAGCCGTGTACGCCATGAAGGCCGTGGTCTCCTCCGGGACCGGCACCGTGGCGAACGACGGGCTCCCGTTCGAGGTGTTCGGGAAGACGGGGACCACCGACGACGACTCCGACGTGTGGTTCTGCGGGTCCTCCTCGGCGGTGGCCGCGTGCGTGTGGGTCGGCCACCCCTCGGGACGCATCCCCATGCCCGGGGCCACAGGCGGCGGTGTGGCCGCCCCGATCTGGAACGACTTCTTCCTCCAGATCGCGGGTGACATCGAGGCGGAACCGTTCGCCACGCCCGAGCTGACGGGCGAGCTGCTGAAGGCATCCCCGGTCCCCGCACCGTCCTCGACCGGGGAGGCCAAGGAGGAAGAGGAGTACGAGGAGGAGCCGTCCACGAAGCCGTCCCCGAAGCCGTCCCCGAAGCCCTCGCCGACCGAGCCGCCGCCCCCGCCGCCCCCGCCGCCCCCGCCCACCACGCCGCCGCCCACCACGCCTCCTCCGACGTCACCAACGCCGCCGCCGTAGCCGCTATTCGATGAGGCGGCGGCGCATGGCCTCGGCCACCGCCGCGGTGCGGTCCGTGGCCCCCAGCTTCTGGTAGATGTGCTCGAGGTGGGTCTTCACGGTGTCGGCCGAGATGAACAGCCGCGCGCCGATCTCCCGGTTCGAGTATCCGAACGACAGGTGCTGGAGGACCTCCAGCTCTCGCTCGGTGAGCGTCTCAGCGCCGTGGTCGCGCTCCGGGGCCGATGACAGTTCCTCGGCCAGGGCCACCACCAGCTCGGGGTCGATGACCATGTTGCCGTCGGCCACCAGGCGGACCGTCCGGATCAGGTGCTCCGCGTCACGGGTCTTGAGGACGTATCCGCGGGCGCCGGCCCGGACCGCCTCGACCACGAAGTGACGGTCGTCGTAGGCCGTGAGCATCACCACCCGGGTGGGGCCGCCGTCCGAGGTGATGACCCGGCAGGCCTCGATCCCGTCCATCTCCGGCATCCGGATGTCGAGGACCGCGATGTCGGGGTTCGTCTCTCGCACGACCTGAACGATCTCGGCGCCCGTGGCACCCTCGCCGAGGACCTCGAGGTCGCCGTCGGCTTCCATGGAACGGCGGAGGCCCTGGCGCACCAGCGTGTGGTCGTCCCCGAGCACCACCCTGATCGTCACTCGACCTCCCCGGGTCGGCGTCATCCTAGCCGGGACGGTCGGGCGGACGGAAATCGGCTCAGACGGGGACGGTGATGCCGGCCTTCTGGAGAGCCAGCTCGAAGTCGTGCCGGTTCGAGGCCACCTCCACGGCGTCCTCGACGGTCACGACGCCGTCCCGGACCAGGGTCACCAGGGCCTGGGAGAAGGTCTGCATGCCGTAGAAGGAGCCGTCGGCCACGACCTCTTCGATCTCGTAGGTCTTCTCGGAGTCCACGATCCGCTCGGCCACCCGGCCGGTGTTCACGCACACCTCCAGGGCCGGCACCCGGCCGCCCCCGGCGCGAGGGACCAGCCGCTGACACACCATGCCCGTCAGCGCGCCGGCCAGGGTCATCCGGATCTGCTGCTACTGGAACGGTGGGAAGAAGTCCACGATCCGGTTCACGGTCTCGGTTGCGTCGATGGTGTGGAGCGTCGAGAGCACCAGGTGACCGGTCTCCGCGGCGGCCAGGGCCGCCTGGACGGTCTCGGTGTCCCGCATCTCGCCGATGAGGATCACGTCCGGGTCCTGCCGCATGGCCGCCCGCATGGCCGTGATGAAGCTGTCGGTGTCCACGCCCACCTCGCGCTGGTTCACCGCTGCCATGCGGTCGGGGTGCACCACCTCGATGGGGTCCTCGATCGTGACGATGTGACAGGGGCGGGTGGCGTTGATGTGGTCGATCATGGCGGAGAGCGTTGTGGTCTTCCCCGAACCGGTTGGCCCGGTGACCAGGACCAGACCTCGGGGCTGATCGACGAGGTCGCGGACCACCGGCGGCAGTCCCAGTTCCTCGAACGACGGGCTGCCCACCCGGACCAGCCGGAGGACCACGCTCACCGAGCCCCGCTGCCGGAACACGTTGACCCGGAACCGGGCCACGCCGGGCAGCGAGTACGCCAGGTCCGCCTCGCTCCGCTCGAGGAAGTCGTGCCACCGATCCTCGGCCATGAGGTGGTGGGCCATGGCCTCGGTCTCCTCGGGCCGGAGGGGCTCCTCCCCCTCCACGCGGGTCAGGACGCCGTCGAACCGCAATAGGGGCGGGGATCCCACCTTCAGGTGAAGGTCGGAGCCCTCGCGTTCGGCCAGGGTCTTGAGCAGGGCGTCGACGTCTCGCATCCATACGGTGATTCGGCCGTCCGGCCGATGTCCTTGAGGGGGCCTCAGAACACGTAGTACCAGTTCACGAACAGCACCGTGAGCAGGGCCAGGAGGCCCGCGGACACGGCCACCACGGCCTCGTGGATCCCCCGCCGTCGGAGCCCCACCACCGCCCAGGGCCACAGGATCGGGAACACCACCAGGAGGAACCGGGGGAGCGACATGAACGGCCGGGGCAGGAACACGTAGCTCAGGGGCGCGGCCACGCTGATCACCGCGTAGGCGGCGAACACGGGCCGGGCCCGGACGACCACCCAGACCACCGCCAGGACCGCCGGGACGGCCACCAGCCAGTCAACCAGGTGGTAGCCGCCCGGGTACTGGCCCACGAACCGGAACGCCTCCACGGTCCCCCGGACCAGGGTGGCCAGGGGGAAGGACCCCTCCCGCTGCCAGTCCTCCTGCTGCCGGATGGGGGCCAGGGCGTCCCCGGCGGAGGCCTGCCAGTAGGCCAGGTACGCCACCGCCCCGGCGGCGGCCACGGCCGACCATAGGAGGCCGACCATCAGGGCCCGCCGGTCGCGGCGCTCCCGCCACTGGTGGATCGCCTCCACGGCCAGCGGGACCACCAGCAGCACCCCGAGGTTGCGGGTGGCCGAGGCACCAGCGCCGGCCAGCCCGGCGGCCCACCACCGGCCCCGTCGCGCGGCCCACAGCGAGACCAGCACCAGCAGCAGGAACAGCGACTCCGAGTACGGCGCCAGCAGGAAGAACGACGTGGGGAACACCGCGAGGTACAGGACAGCGCGGCGAGCCGTCCGCTCGTCGAACTCGCCGGCGGTGAGGAAGTACAGCGTCGCCATCGAGCCGAAGGCGGCCGCGTTGGAGACCAGGAACGCCGCGGCCAGCGGATGGCCTCCCAGCAGCGGGGACAGCCCCCGGATCAACAGGGGGAACAGGGGGAAGAACACGGCGCTGCCGTCGCCGTCGACGTACCCCCCGGTGGCGATGCGCAGGAACCACAGCGCGTCGAATCGCTCCCAGGCCGTCACCAGGTTGTGCCAGCCCGGCGTGACCTCTGATGCCGGCCATCCCTGGGGCCCCACCGCGTTGTCGATCGCGGGAAGGAGGCCCACCCCGGCCAGGGCCACGACGGACAGCCACACCCGGAGGCCGAGGAACACCCACAGGCAGTAGCGGAGCCCGCTCCGGATCCTGGCCCGCTCGGTGTCCCGCCGGGCGTCGTCCTCCGGCCGCGCCGCCGGGCGCTCCGCGGTCCTCACGCCGCCTCCAGCGCCGGGACCGGGGCCGGCTGCCTCGACTGGGCCCGAACCCAGGCCGCCACGGCCGCCACCAGCACCGCCATCCGGAACAGGACGGCGAGCTCGAACGCCCAGAAGGGCAGGCCCGGGCCCTCCCCGGAGAGCTGCGCGAAGAACTGGAACCGGGTGACGAACACGGCCACGTCCGCGATCTCGAACGCCACGAACAGCCGGAGGCTCGGCACCGCCGCCGCGAACCAGGGCAGGAGCCACAGCCCGTACTGCGGCGAGTACACCTTGTTCGTCAGGAGGAACGCCACGAGGAGCGGGAACCCGAAGGTCCACGGCCGGAACCCCGGTCGGCGCGACGCCGCCCACCACAGCCCCACCGCCGCCGCCACGAACGCCACGCCCGACAGCACGTTCAGCACGCCCGTGTCCCACACGTGGCCGAACGGCCGGGCGCCGATGAACCACAGGCTGTCCCAGTCCGCGCCCCGACCGGAGTTGAACCGGAAGAACTCCGACCACCCGTCGAAGCCGAACAGCGCGAACGGGAGGTTGACGGCGACCCAGGTCAGGGCCGCCGCGACGGCGAGCCGCCGGGCGTCGCCGGCCCGGCCTTCACGCCGGCGGCCCAGGGCGAACGGGATGACCAGGAGGGCCGGGTACAGCTTCGCGGCCGCCCCCAGCCCGAGCAGGACCCCGGCCGGCCCGTCCCGTCCCCGGAGGTAGGCCAGCGTGGCCGCGGTGGCCAGGGCCACGGCCACCAGGTCCCAGTTGACCAGGCCGTACACCAGCAGCGTGGGCGCCACCGCGAACCACATCGCCCGACGGCCCGTGAACGCGTGGAGAGCCCACGCGGTCGCCGCCGCCGCGGCAGTGAGGAGGAGGGCGTTCCACACGACGAACGTCTGGTAGGAGCCGGACGGCACTGCCGCCACCCACATCGTCAGCCCGGTGAGGACCGGGTACTCGTTCTGGCCATCGAGATACGGGACCCGGTCCTCGTCGAGCCCCCGGTCCCGGTCGTCCGAGGCGTACAGGGCGGCCACGTCCGAGTAGCACAGCAGGTTGTACTGGCGCCCGTCGTCCCACGGTTCCAGGCATGGCGCCTTCAGGAGGAAGCCGGCCGCCATGGTGACGATCGCGGCGGTCACGACCAGGCCGCGGCCGCTCGAACGGGCGTGCTCGGGCACGTCCCGCATCATCGCATCACCGTCGCCTACACTGCTCCGGGATGTCGAGGGGGGCGAAGATCGTGTGGGCGGTGGCGATCGCCGCCCCCACCGCTCTCATCGCCCTCGCCGCGCTCAACGCCCCCCGCGGGGTCGCCAAGGACTACCACTTCCCCGAGGTGCTGATCGACGCCACCGTCCACCCCGACGGGACCCTCGAGATCGACGACCGGACCACCTGGGCGTTCGAAGGCGAGTTCTCGTTCGTGTCGTACGCCGTCGACTGGCCGATTGAGCTGATCGAGGACTTTACGGTGACGGAGGACGGCGACCCGGTCGCCGCGAGTCTCGTGCCGTCCGGGCAGGGAGCCTCGACGACGTGGGGGGTCACGGCCCGTGATGAGCGCCGCACCTTCCGGATCCGGTACCTGGCGAGGTGCGCGGTCGACGCATACGAAGATGCCGCCCATCTCCTGTGGTTGTTCATCGCCGGCGACCAGGAGAAGGCCACGGATCTGGTTCGGATCCGGGTGCACCTTCCCGGGACGCCCAGACGGCCCGTCGACCGACCTCAGGGACCGTGTGAGCCAGGGACCGCGTCTGGGCCGGAGGCGGTGGAGACCCGCCCGCTGCGGGACGGGGAGACGCTGGCGTGGGGCCACGGGCCCCTGGCCGGACAGGTCCGCATCCCGGACCCGCAGACCGTCGAGCTCACGGTGCGTGACCTCCGACCGTTCTCGTTCGTGGAGGGCTCGATCCTGTTCCCGGTGGAGGCCGTGCCGCTGGCTCCGCTCGAATCGGGCCCCGGCCGGGCGGGGATCCTGGTGGAGGAGGGCAGGCTTGCCGAGGACGCTAATGCGCTCCGACGTCAGCAGCGTCTGGAGACCTCGCTGGTATGGGTGTTGTTGGTCCTGGTCCCCCTGTTCGCTATCGGCATGGTCATGGTGGCCCGACGTCGTGACCGTGTCTTCGGGGTGCCGCGACACCTTCAGGACCCTCCCGAGGATCTCCACCCCGTGGACCTGGCGATGCTCTGGTCGGCGTATCGAGGGAGCCTCCAGCCGAAGAACGCCTACCGGGCCCAGCTGCTCCACCTGGCTCGCACGGGAGTCATCGAGGTGCAGGCGGTGGGCCGGGTGTCGGACCCAGAGGATTTCATGCTCCGCCTCCTGAATCGACCGGACGGCTTGGACGGGGAGTTCGTCGGATTCCTGTTCACCGGTGACGGCGAGGGGCCGGTATCCATGAAGTCGATCAAGAACACCGGCCGGCGAGCCACGGAGCTCACCGACTGGTGGAAGAAGGCCGGGACGCGCACGAAACGGTTCGTGACGCAGGTCGTGAAGGGGCGTTCACGGGTCGAGCGGACGCTCCTGTCGGTCGTCACGCTCGGTGCTGCGGCGTACGGCTACTGGAGATCGGTCGGTCCCCTCGAGGGCCAGCCGTTCTTCGACGGGCTCGTGGGCCCATTCGCTCTGTGGCTGGTCGGGGTCGGGGTCGTCAGCCGCGTGGTGGCCGGACGGCTCATCCCGGCCCGTCTCCCGCCGAGGCTCCGGGAGCGGGTGGCCCGGTGGTCCGCGTTCCGGAGGTTCCTGAAGGACTTCGCCACCTTCGACGACGCCCCGGCCCTGGCGGTGATCGTCTGGGAGCGCTTCCTGGTCGACGCGGTGGCGCTGGACGTGGCCGACCGGGTGGAGAAGCAGGTCCGGGAGATCCTCCCACCCGAGGACATCCCGGAGCCCTGGCCTGGCGGCCCTCGGGGCCTGGAGGGATTCACGGCGTACCGGCACTGGAGCACGTCCAGCCGGGCCCACGTCGCCCCGGCAGCGGCCGCCGCCGTGGGCTGGTCCAGCGGGTGGGGCGGGTCATCCTCGGGCGGGGGTGGGGGAGGAGGGTTCAGCGGCGGCGGCGGAGGCGGCGGCGGTGGGTCCAGCCGAGGCGCGGGCTAAGGAGTAGAGGCCGACTCCGCCAGCCGGAGAGTCAGTCGACAGCCGTGCTCGGTCTCCAGCGAGAACGAGTCGCTCACCGCGTCCCGGTCCACGTCGATCTCCAGGCCGTCGCCCTCGGCGTACAGGTCGGCCAGCCACCGATGGGCCAGGACCGGCACGTCGCCGACCTGTCCGACCTCGACCACGTCGGGGCCCGGGTAGTAACGGTCGTACAGGAACGGCGCGGTGGAGTCGCAGCACCCGGTCCCCAGGACCATGACCAGGTCAGCGCGGCCGGAGGCGGCCACCTTCCGAACCACCGCTTCAGACCGTTCCGACGCGGAGATCCTCACCACCTCAGGATAGCCGTGCCCCCGAGGTATCTGCCTCAAGCCAGCCGAAGGGAGGACGATGCTCTCATCGATGGATCCCGCCGGGACCGGCCCGCCGCTCGCCGCCCCTCCGCCGAGGCGACGGATGGCGCTGGCCTTCGCCGCCCTGACCCTGCTGGCGCTGGGAGTGGGAATCGGCGTGTGGATGCTTTCCCGCGGCGATCCGGGCCGGTCTCCGACCCGCTCCGACTGGTCGTTCAGCGCTGTGGAGGTCGATGATGTTTGCGGTCCGGGGGCGGAGGAAACGGTTCTCGGGTCCCTCGAGCCGAGGGACGACCCGCTCCCGCTTCGACTGACCGATCACATGCTCGCATCGTCCCCGGTGGCGAGGTACGGGCTCGGATTCGACGGTCCCGGGTCGGACTTCACTCGCCCCTGGCAGAAGGCTATGGCACTCCAGGGCGTGTTGCAGGGATACGCCCGGACCTTCAACAGCACCACCATGGCCGGTGGCTTCACGATGTACGTGTACGAGCTTCCGAGCGTGGATGCGGCCAAGGCCGGAGTTGGGAACGCATACCGAACCTTCGTGTGTGACTTCGGCGCCCAACCGCTCAGGGTGGCGGAACAGCCGAAGATCGTCGCTGGGGTGCGATCGTCCGACAGCACCGTGGCCTGGTGGGTTCACGAGAACCGGGTGGTTGAGGTGAACTACGCGATGTACGGCGATCTCGAACGTGATCTCGACACCGCGCTGGTCGTGCTCGAGGACGCCTGGGACGCGGGTAGTCCCGGTCCACCCGTCGCCAGCTGAGCCGTTAGAGCCCCAGGATCTGGAACCAGAACTTCTGGTCCTGGGCCGGCACCTGGCTGACGTGGACGGCCTTCGTCTCCAGGTAGCCCTTCAGCCCCCACTCGCCGTGCTCCCGGCCCACACCTGACTGCTTGAAGCCGCCGAACGGGGCGGCCGGGGAGATCAGGTGGAAGTCGTTCACCCACACCGTCCCCGCCCGGAGTCGGCGAACCACCTCGAGCGCCCGGGGGATGTCCCGCGACCACACACCGGCGGCCAGGCCGTAGATGCTGTCGTTGGCGATCTGCACCGCCTGGTCCACCGAGTCGTACCGGATCACGCTGAGCACCGGACCGAAGATCTCCTCCTGAGCGATCTTCATGGAGTTCTCGACCTCGCCGAAGATCGTGGGCCGGACGAAGAAGCCGCGATCGAGCTCGTCGCCGGTGATCCGCTCGCCCCCGGTGAGCAGCTTGGCGCCGTCCCGCTTCCCCAGCTCGACGTACCGCTCGATCGTCCGGAACTGGGACTCGTTCAGCACCGGCCCAAGGTCCGAGGCGTAGTCGTGGGCCGAGCCGACCGTCAACCCCTCGACTACCTCGACGGCCCGGGCCGTGACCTCGTCGTACAGCGAGGACGGCACCAGCAGGCGGGTCCCGGCCTGGCAGATCTGGCCCTGATGGAGGTACATGGCCCACAGCGAGCCGGGCACGGCCACGTCGAGGTCGGCGTCGTCGAGGATGAGCGTCGGGCTCTTCCCCCCGAGCTCGAGGGTGGCGTACGTCACCCGCGGCGAGGCCAGCTGCATGATCCGCCGGCCCACCTCGGTGGAGCCGGTGAACGCGATCTTGTCCACCCGCGGGTCGGTGACCATCGCCTCGCCTACGGGGGCGCCCGGCCCGGGGAGGACGTTGACCACGCCGGGCGGGATGTCGGCCTCGGCGATGATCCCGGCCAGCTCCATGGCCGTGACCGGCGTCTCCATGGCCGGCTTCAGCACCACGGTGTTCCCGGAGGCGATGGCCGGGGCGATCTTCCAGACGGCCATCATGTACGGGACGTTCCACGGGATGATCTGGGCGCACACGCCGAACGGCGACCGCTCCACGAACTCCCACGCCGCGGTGGGGAAGTCGTAGCGGGGCACCGGCTCCACGTAGCTCATCGAGCCGGCCGCCTCGGCCAGGTACCGCCAGAACTCGTTCGAGTACGGCACCGTGAACAGGTTCGACATCCGCACGGTGTGGCCGGCGTCCGCGGTCTCCAGCGCCGCCACGTCCTCCTGAGCCTCCACGAGCCGGTCGAACACTCGCAGCATCAGCCGGGTCCGCTCCTGCGGCTTCATGGTCGGCCAGGGCCCCTGGTCGAAGGCCCGCCGGGCGGCGGCCAGGGCCCGGTCCACGTCCTCGGCCCCGGCTCTGGCCACGGTGGCCACCGCCTCGCCGGTGGAGGGGTCGTGGGTCTCGAAGGTTTCCCCGGAGGCCGCGTCGAGGAACTCGCCGTCGATGAACAGGCCGTACGCGCGCATGCTGGCTCTCCTCGTCCGCGGGCAGGGGCAAGGATACGCCCCGAGGGTGCCGACTGCGCCTACTATGGTGGGGTGCGAAACGCCGCCGCCGCCGTGATCGCCGCCCTGCTGGTGGCAGGGTGTGCTCAGCGCGACCCCACGGTCGCGGGACAGCCGCCGGGGGAGAGCCCGGCGGAGGCCGAGTCGCCCTCGGAGAGCCCGGAGGGCCCCGCCTCGACGTGCGAGGCCGTGACCAGCGGCAACCCGTCGAACCTGCCGAAGTTCACCGAGGTCGAGCTGGAGTCCGAGGACGGCGTGGACCGGATCACGTTCGAGTTCGAGCCGGAGAGCTCAGCCCCGAACCGCCCGCCCTGGCACCACATCTCGTTCGTGGACGAGCTCATCACCGATGGCGAGGGCCGGCCCGTCGAGGTCGAGGGGGAGGCCTTCCTCCTGGTCTCGTTCCAGGCGATCGGCGTGGACCTCTCCGGCGAGGAGTTCGTCGAGGTGTACACGGGCCCGAAGGAGTTCACCCCCGGCTACGGCACGCTGAAGGAAGTCAAGCACCTGGGGGACTTCGAGGCCCAGGTGTCCTGGGGCCTCGGACTGGCGGACCGGACCTGCTTCGTCCTGGAAGCCCGCCGGGACCGCATCACGCTCGAGTTCCCCTCCGCGTAGCGTGGGTCAACCGCCGCGAGCGTACAATCTCATTCGGACGTGCACTCACGGAAGGAGGCGCGAGCCATGACCACGATCCACGATCTGGCGGCGTGGAAGCGAGAGGGCCGGCGGTTCGCCATGCTGACGGCCTACGACTTCCCCACCGCTCGCATCCTCGACGAGGCAGGGATCCCGGTGCTTCTGGTCGGGGACTCGGTGGCCAACAACGTCCTCGGATACGAGAACACCCTCCCGGTGACGATGGAGGAGATGCTCCATCACGCCCGGGCGGTATCCCGGGGGGCCAAGGAGGCCCTCCTGATCGGCGATATGCCGTTCCTCTCGTACCAGACCGGCCAGGAGGAGGCCATCCGCAACGCGGGCCGGTTCCTCAAGGAGGCGGGGATGCACGCGGTCAAGCTGGAGGGGCCGCACTTCGATCTGGCCGACGCTCTCGTCTCCCGTGGGATACCGGTGATGGGCCACCTGGGGCTCACGCCACAATCGGTTCACGCCATGGGGGGGTACCGGGTCCAGGCCCGCGAGGACGAGGCCGCGGAACGCCTCCTCGCGGACGCCCAGGCCCTGGAGAAGTCGGGGATCTTCTCTCTGGTCCTGGAGGGCATCCCCACCGAGGTGGCCCGCCGGGTGACCGAGTCCGTGTCGGTCCCGACGATCGGGATCGGGGCCGGTCCCCACTGCGACGGACAGGTCCTGGTGATCACCGACATGCTCGGTCTCGGCGGTGGCAAGTACCCGAAGTTCGTCAAGACCTACGCCGATCTCCGCGGGGAGATCGGCCGGGCCGTCCGGGCCTTCGCCGACGAGGTCGAGGCCGGGACGTTTCCGGACGAGGCGCACTCGTACTCCTGACCGGGTAGCCTGCCGCCGATGTGGCCGGAGGACGGGGCCGCCGGTGGGCATGGCCGGTCGTGGTCGCAGTGGGGGTGACCGGGCTGGGGTTGCTGCCGCCGGTCCAGGCTCGGGGGAAGGCCGCGGCCGTGCTGGCCGAGGCGGTGGGCCTGTCGTTCCCTCGTCCATTCGCCCCGGCGGTCGCCCGTCAGGACGCGACGCTCGACGGCGTCACCGGACACCTGTACGTGCCGGATCGCCGCTCGCCGGCCATCCTCCTGGTGCTCGGCGCGGCTCCTCGAGGGAAGGACGACCCAAGGGCGGCGCGACTGGCCCGGTCGCTGGCCCGGGCCGGCCGGGTGGTGTTCGTCCCCGACCTCATCCTGGCTGAGCGCCGCTTCGACCGGGAAGACCTCGACCGCATCGCTCGGTCGGTGGTCGCCCTCGACGAGCATCCGAGCACGCGGGGGCCGGTCGTTGTGCTGGGCATCTCCTACGGCGGCTCGCTCGCGCTGATGGCCTCGACAGACCCTCGAACCCGGGGCCGGGTGGCCCAGATGGCGGTGTTCGGAGCCTATTGGGACCTGATCGGGGTGATCCAGGCCATGACCACCGGGGTATCGATCGTGGGCGGGGAGGCTGTGCCGTGGGAGGGCCACCCGCTCTCTCGCGAGGTCTTCGAGCAGTACGCGATCGACCTCGCGCCGGCGGACGCCCGTGCCGATCTTCGAGCCGCGCTGGCCGGCGGCGGGGATCCCGCCGCGCTGCCGCCGGAGGCTCGGGCCCTCCACGACCTGCTTGCGAACCGGGACCCGGCGCTGGTGGACGACCTGGCGGCCCGACTGGGCCAGGACGCCCGGGCGGTGCTCGAGAGGTTCTCGCCGTCTTCCGTGACCGACGCGATCGAGGTCCCGGTGGTGGCCATGCACTCGACGGACGACCCGGCCGTGCCGTACGGGGAGGCCCTACGGCTGACCGAGGCGCTGCCCGGCACCCGCCTGATCACGGTGCGCTCGTTCCGCCACGTGGACTTCCGGACACAGGGCCCCGGCGGCTGGGCCTCGGCCCTGGCCGACCTGTGGGACGCCTGGCGCTTCGCCTCCTTCATCCTCGACCCGCAGGAGTGACCACCGTCCGTGTCACCCCCCGCTGCTAGGTTGGGAGCACCGGTGGGGCTCGGACCGGGCGGTGCTAGGATGGGTCGTCCACCCCTGCTCCCCCGGGGGCCGTGAGACCGAAGGAGGTGGCTTGAGGAAGTACGAGATCATGGTCATCGTCGACGCCGAGGCCGACGAGGAGACGGTCGGCACGGTGATCGAGCGCATCAAGGGCATCCTGTCGGAGCATCAGGGTGAGGTCGGCGCCGTCGACCAGTGGGGCCGGCGGAAGCTCGCCTACCAGATCGACAGGAAGTCCGAGGGACAGTACGTCGTCGTGTCGTTCCAGTCCGAGCCGCCGGCCCTCGCGGAGCTCGACCGGGTCCTCTCCCTCGCCGACGAGGTTGTGCGGTTCAAGATCGTTCGAACGGAAGCTGCGTGAGGCGGAAACTTCCCCTCCACGGCCGGCTCGCCTCCGGTCGGGGGACGACCGAGGCAAGGTGGTGATCGATCATGGCGAGTGACAACCAGATCACGATCGTGGGGAACCTCACGGACGACCCCGAGCTACGGTATACGCCGAACGGGGCCGCCGTGGCCAACGTCCGGGTGGCGGTGAATCGCCGCATCCCCGACGGAGCGGGCGGTTGGAAGGATGCCGAGACGTCGTTCTTCCGGGTGAACGCGTGGCGGACCCTGGCCGAGAACGCCGCCGAGTCGCTGACGCGGGGCACCCGCGTGGTCGTCACGGGCCGGCTGCGGTCGCGGTCGTGGGAGAACCAGGAGGGCGAGACCAGGTCCGCCGTGGAGATCGAGGCCGACGAGATCGGGCCGAGCCTCCGGTGGGCCACCGCGAAGGTGGAAAAGCAGTCGCGCTCCGGTGATGGCGGGGGCGACTGGAGCGAGAACGTCAGCGTCGGCACCGGTGACGGTGGCGGCGGTGGCGGCACCGAGGAGACGCCGGTGGAGTCCGGCTAGAAGGAGGGATCGGCGCTGGCGCGCAAACGGAAGAGAGAGCGAGAGCGAGAGAAGAAGGACGAGGGCTGGCAGAAGAAGCAGCGCAAGAAGGTCTGCGTGTTCTGCCGCGACCGCGTCGAGTACGTCGACTACAAAGACACCTCGCTCCTGCGTCGGTTCGTGTCGGACCGAGGGAAGATCCGGGCCCGCCGGGTTACCGGGACGTGCTCCCAGCATCAGCGGGACGTGGCCCAGGCCGTGAAGAACGCCAGGGAGATGGCGCTCCTGCCGTTCTCCAGCCGATGAAGGTCATCCTCCAGAAGCAGATCGATCGGCTCGGGGAGCCGGGGGACGTCGTGCAGGTCGCCGACGGGTACGCCCGGAATTACCTCATCCCCCGGCGTCTGGCCGCTCCGGTTACCAAGGGTGCCCTTCGTCACGCCGAGCGGGTCAGGGCGGGGCAGGACGAGCAGCTCAAGCGCCACCGGGCCGAGGCCGAGGCGGTTGCCGGCCGCCTGACCAAGACCCCCGTCCGGATCGGCGTTCAGGCCGGTGAGGATGGCCGGCTGTTCGGCCAGGTCACCGCGCACCAGATCGCCGAGGCCATGAGCGAGCAGCTCGGGGAGACCGTCGACCACCGCCGGATCAACCTCGACGAGCCGATCCGCAGCGTCGGCGCCCACCAGGTGCGGATCCACCTCCACCCCGAGGTCAACGCCACCCTCACCCTCGACGTCGTCCCCGCTAGTTGAGGGCTCCATCCGCGGCGCCTGTTGACGGCCGGGTCCCCTCCGCGGCTCGCAGACACGCTCGCCGCGGCACCCCCCCGGCCTACGCGGCGCCGCGCAGCGGCACGGTGATCACGGCTTGATGGTCTGGCGCTGGTTGGCGCCGCGCAGGCGCGGGGGGACCGTCCCGAGCCCCTGCGAGGGACGGTGGGCACCCGCGCCGTTGCAGGCGCCACCCGGAGGCGGCCAAGTCGACAGGCGCCGCGCAAAAAGCTGGGATCTCTGCGGTGGGTTCGTGTCACTCCTGGTCGTTACGCTGGTCGGGTGAGAAAGTCGGACAGGAAAACATCGGGCTCACCTGCGGCTTCGGACCTCTCCACAGCTTCTGCACAGGTTGCGGTCCTTGTTGCCCACATCTGCCCCCGGGTACGGTGCCACGTGCTCGCGGGAAGAGGGGGCTTCCATGGCAACCAGGGCTGACGAGGTTCGTTCCGGACGGGCCGAACGGGTCCCGCCGCACAACGAGGAAGCCGAACAGGCCGTCCTCGGCGCCATGATGCTCTCTGGAGAGGCCATCGCCCAGGTCGCCGACCTCGGGCTGCGGGCCGACGACTTCTACCGGTCGAACCACCGCGCCATCTACGAGGCCCTCACCGACCTGTACGCCCGGGGCGAGCCCGTGGACCAGGTCACGGCGAAGGAGGAGCTCCAGCGCCGGGGGACCCTCGAGTCGGCGGGGGGGCCGCTGTACGTTCAGCATCTCGTGGAGCAGGTCGGGACCCCGGCCAGCGCCGGCCACTACTCGCGGATCGTCGGCGACCACGCCCTCCTCCGGCGGCTCATCAGCGCGGCCGGGGAGATCCTCCACGGGGCCTTCGAGATCCCCGAGGACCCGGAATCCTTCGCCGACGAGTCCGAGGGCCGGATCTACGGGGTGTCGCGCCGCCACGAGCGCGACCAGGTGGTGACGCTGCGGGAGCTGGTCCACCAGAGCATGGAGGACCTGGAGCGGATCCACGAGCGGACGGGCATGGTGGGGGTTCCCACCGGGTTTCGAGATCTCGACGAGATGCTCCAGGGCATCCAGAAGGGGAACCTGATCATCGTGGCGGCCAGGCCGGGGATCGGGAAGTCCTCGCTGGTGACGAACATGGCTCGCAACATCTCGGTCGAGTCGCAGGTCCCCGTGGCGCTCTTCTCACTCGAGATGTCGCGGGTGGAGATCGGGATGCGCCTGTTGTGCTCGGAGGCCAGGGTCCAGTGGCACAAGGTCCGGGCCGGGATGGTCGCCGCCGAGGACTGGGGCCGCATAGTCGAAGCGGCCGAGATCCTCGACCCCGCCCCGCTGTTCATCGTGGACAGCGGCAACGTGACCATCGTCGACATCCGGGCCAAGGCCCGCCGGATGAAGAGCCAGTTCGGCCTGGGGGTGATCATCGTCGACTACCTCCAGCTCATGACCAGCCACCATCGCGTGGACAACCGTCAGCAGGAGGTCGCTGAGATCTCGAGGTCCCTGAAGCTCCTGGCGAAGGAGCTCGACGTGCCGATCATCGCGGTGTCCCAGCTCAACCGCGACCCGGAGCGCCGCACGGACAAGAAGCCCCAGCTGGCGGACCTGAGGGAATCGGGAGCTTTGGAACAGGATGCCGACATCGTGATGTTCATCCATCGGGACCCCCTGTCCGAGGACGTCCAGGCGAAGGGCATCGCCGAGATCATCGTGGCCAAGCACCGCAACGGTCCCGTGGGGAAGATCACCCTGACCTGGCTCGAGCACCTCACGCTGTTCCGGAACTACGCTCGGGAGCAGTGAGCCGGCCCGCAGGCGGCCCCCCGGATCGGCGAACGATTCGCGAGATCCACCGGCGGTTGGCCCGGGCCCACGGCCCGCTCGACCCCCCTCGGCGGCTCGACCCGCTGGAGGAGCTCGTGCTCACGATCCTGTCCCAGAACACCAGCGACGTGAACCGGGACCGGGCCTGGGCCGGCCTCCGGGCTCGGTTCCCGACGTGGGACGCGGTGGCCTCGGCCCGGCCCGGAAGCGTGGCCGCGGCCATCCGCCCCGGCGGGCTGGCGAACACGAAGGCTCCCCGCATCATCGCCGTCCTCCGCGAGATCCGTAGCCGGGAGGGGAGCCTCGACCTCGGCTGGATGCGGGAGGCGACCGACGAGGAGGTGGAGCGGTACCTGCTGTCCCTCCCCGGCGTCGGGCCGAAGACGGCCGCCTGCGTGCTGGCATTCTCCCTGGGCCGACCGGCCCTCCCCGTGGACACCCACGTGGCGCGGGTGGCCACCAGGCTGGGCCTCCTGGCTCCCCGGACCCCCTCCGCGGCCGCCCATCGGATCCTGGCTGATCTCGTCCCGGCCTCTCTGCGGGTCTCCATGCACGTCGGCCTGATCCGCCACGGGCGGGGCGTCTGCCGAGCGGGTCGTCCTCGGTGCGAGATCTGCCCGCTTCAGGAGCTTTGCCCGACCGCGCCCCTCTACCTAGGTGAGGCCCGTCCCTAGCGGTCCTTATCGTGTCGGTCTTTCGGCCGACATGCCTCAAGCCAGGGCCGTGGGGATGCCGATATCTGAAGTGAGTCCTCTAGCTGGGAGATCATTGGGGAAGCGCGCCTCAGCCGTTGCTGTCCTGCTGGCGACCTCGTTCTTCGGGTCGCTGCTGGCCCTCGTGCTGGTGGGCAGGAACCCTCTGGTCGGACCCTCGACGGAACGGGCCAGGACCGAGTCGCTGGTCCAAGGGGTCGAGGGACGCCCGTTCACGGTGCCGAGCTCTTTCCCGTCGCCATCCGAGTCTCCCGCTACCGACGGCGCGCCCGAGGCAGCGTTCCCTCCGATCCCCGAGGTGCCGTCGCCTCCCCCGGCCGAGACCGATCGGGAAGCCGGCGAACCGCCTGAGCAGGAGGAGGAGGGCGAGGCCGTGGCCCCTGCACCGCCTCCCGTCCCCGAGCCGGTTCCGACCCCCGACGAGGTCGTGGTGAGCAAGGAGGCCCCGGGGAGCTCCGAGCCCGCACCTGGCAAGGTGACGGGCAAGGCGAAGGGAAAGGGGTCGTCCGAGCAGGACGAGGGCGGCGGACCCGACGACGGATCGGATGGACCGAAGGGGTCCAAGGGTCCGAAGGGCGGAGCCAAGGGGGAGAAGGCCGAGGGGCCGGGGAAGGGTCCGAAGGACGACAAGGACACGGGGTCGGGGAACGGGGCGATCGAGCCGCATGGCAAGGGGAAGGGAAGCAAGTCCTAGGCTGGAGCGGATGAGGGGAATCGAACCCCCATCTCGAGCTTGGGAAGCTCGCGTTCTACCATTGAACTACATCCGCAGCGAGCACCGAGTATAGCGACCAGGGTGGGTCCGGTGCCCTGTAGTAGGCTTCCCGCCGATGCCGAGGCCGACCCGATGATCCTCTCCGACCACACCATCCGCGAGGAGATCGCGTCCGGCCGGATCGAGATCGAACCCTTCGACGAGTCGTGCATCCAGCCGTCCTCCGTGGACCTCCACGTGGACGCGAGGTTCCGCGTCTTCCACAACGCCCGGTACCCCTACATCGACGTCAAGCGGCCGATGGAGGGTCTCACCGAGGTCGTCGAGGTGAAGGACGACGATCCGTTCATCCTCCACCCGGGCGAGTTCGTGCTGGGGGCCACCAAGGAACGGATCCGGCTCCCCGAGGACCTGGTGGCCAGGCTGGAGGGGAAGTCCTCGCTGGGAAGGCTCGGGCTCCTCATCCACAGCACGGCCGGCTACGTGGATCCGGGATGGGACGGGTACCTCACGCTCGAGCTGTCGAACGTGGCCAACCTGCCGATCACGATCTACCCCGGCATGAAGATCGGGCAGATCTCGTTTTTCCGCCTGACAACCGCGGCCGACGCTCCCTACGGCTCGGCCGGGGCCGGGAGCAAGTACCAGGGCCAGCGCGGGCCCACGCCGAGCCGGTTCTTCGAGGAGTTCGTCCGGGACGACTAGGCCTGGGGCTCGGGACGGACCGTCCTGGCTTGCTCGATCCCGACCGACTCCGCCACGACCTGGGCCACGTCCTTGACCTCGAGGCCGTCGCCCGCGGCCTTGGCCCCGTCGTCCAGCATCACCAGGCAGTAGGGACACCCCACGCCGAGCACTTCGGCGCCGGTGGCCGCGGCTTCGTCCGTGCGCTCGCTGTTGATCCGCTTGCCGATGTGTTCCTCCATCCACATCCGCGCGCCGCCCGCCCCGCAGCAGAACCCCCGCTCCCGATGGCGCGGCATCTCCACCTGACGGACGCCCGGCACCGCGTCGAGGACCTTCCGCGGCTCGTCGTACACGCCGTTGTGCCGGCCCAGGTAGCAGGGGTCGTGGTACGTCACCAGGGCCCGGACCTCCTCGGTGGGACGGAGCCGACCCTCGGCGATCAGCCGGGCGAACAGCTGGGTGTGGTGAATCACCTCGTAGTTCCCGCCATAGTCCGGGTACTCGTTTCGAAGCGTGTTGAAGCAGTGCGGGCAGTTCACCACGATCTTCTGGGCCCCGACCTCGCCGAGGGTCCGGACGTTCTCCTCGGCCAGCTGCTGGAACAGGTACTCGTGGCCCATCCGCCGGGCAGGGTCGCCCGTGCACAGCTCCCGGGCCCCGAGGATGGCGAACCGGAGGCCGGCCTTCTGCATCAGGCGCGCAGTAGTCTGGGCGATCCGCTTGGCCCGGTCGTCGAAGGACGCCGCGCACCCCACCCAGTACAGGTACTCAGGCGCCCGACCGTCCTCCAGGATGCGGATCCCGACCCCATCGGCCCAGTCGGCCCGCTGGTCCTGGGGGACCCCCCAGGGGTTCCTGGTCGACTCGAGGTTCCGAAGGAGGAGGCCGGCCTCCTGGGGGAACCTGGACTCGCCCATGACCAGGTTACGGCGCATGTCCACGATATGGTCCACGTGCTCGATGTTCACCGGGCACTCCTGCATGCACGCCCCGCACGTGACGCAGTCCCACACGACCTCGTCCTCGACCACGTCGGGGTTCAGGGGGACCGCCTCGGCTTCGGTCCCCTCGGCCCGGGCGTCGAGGATCCGCTCGCCCAGCTCGAACGTGTGGTCGCGCAGGTTCATGATCAGGAGCTTGGGGGAGAGCGGCTTGCCCGTGTTCCAGGCCGGACAGACCTCCTGACAGCGCCCGCATTCGGTGCACGTGAACGTGTCCAGGATCTGCTTCTGGGAGAGGTCGGTCAGCGTGGCCGCGCCCAGTGACCCCCCGTCCTCCATGGACTCGAGGTCGATCCGCAGCGGGGTGAGCTTCCCCATGGGCTTCGTGTTCGTGAAGAAGACGTTGATCGAGCTCGTGATGATGTGGAGATGCTTCGAGTACGGGATGTACACCAGGAAGCCAAGGATCAGGGCGATGTGCGCCCACAGGAACACCCCGTGGAAGAGCTCCTGCCAGCCCGGGCTCATCGGCTCGAACGCCAGCGAGGCGAGCCTGGAGACCGGTGTCCAGGCGACAGGGGACTCGTTGAGACCTTGGGCAATCTTCACAGCGTTCAGGCCCACCAGGGTGACCACGATCCCCAGGATCATCAGCAGGATGAAGTCGGCCTCCTCCAGGTGGCTCCCCCGGAACCGTTCGTCCCGCCGGACCTTCCGGAAGTACACCGCCATCTCGATCCCGATGAACACCAGGACCGCGAAGGCGTCCTGGATGAGGCCGAGCCAGCCGGACCGGCCGATGAACGGGATGGCGAAGTTCTCGTCGAAGACCTCGCCGAACACCTCGACGATCGTGGTCAGGAGGATCAGGAAGCCCCAGAAGATGAAGGCGTGCATCAGGCCGGGGCCGAGGCGCTGGAGCAGCTTGCGCTGGCCGAGCACGACCACCGCCTCGGTCTGCACCCGGCGGGGGAGGTCGTCCAGCCGCTGCACGGGCCTGCCCAGGCGCACCAGCTGCCACAGCGTGAACGCCCGGGTCAGGAACAGACCGCCGGCCACCGCCAGGAGGAGGAGGAACACGATCGGGCCCATCGCGGTTGGCAGGCTACGGCAGGACCGCTCGAAAGCGCAACGGGCTCAGCTCGGCGGCCCCCCTTGGCTCCTCGACCACCAGGGTGTGTGGCTGGCGGTCGGCGTTATGTGAGCTCGCCAGAGGGGCAGGGGTTGACACGCATGCACTCAACCTTTATCATCTGAGCACATCCAAAGAATCGGAACAGGAGGCCTATCTATGCCGCGACCCGTGGGAATCGACCTGGGGACCACGAACTCGGTGGTCGCCGTGCTCGAGGCCGGCGAACCGCAGGTGATCCCCAACGCCGAGGGGTCCAGAACGACCCCGTCGGTGGTGGGGTTCTCCAAGACCGGTGAGATCCTCGTAGGTGAGTTGGCCAAGCGCCAGGCCATCTCGAACCCCGACCGGACCATCCGGTCGATCAAGCGCGAGATGGGGACCTCGTGGACCCAGGAGATCGACGGGAAAGCGTGGACGCCGCAGGAGATGTCCGCGCAGATCCTGACGAAGCTGAAGCGGGACGCGGAGGCATACCTGGGCGATACCGTGACCCAGGCGGTGATCACGGTCCCGGCGTACTTCGACGACGCCCAGCGCCAGGCCACCAAGGAGGCCGGGCAGATCGCCGGCCTGGAGGTCCTCCGGATCATCAACGAGCCCACGGCCGCGTCGCTGGCCTACGGGCTGGACAAGCAGGGCACCGACCAGACGATCCTGGTCTTCGACCTGGGGGGAGGCACGTTCGACGTCTCTCTCCTGGAGATCGGCGAGGGCGTCTTCGAGGTGAAGTCCACCGCCGGGAACACGAAGCTCGGCGGTGACGACTGGGACCAGCGGATCATCGACTGGATCGTCAAGGAGTTCCAGAACGCCCACGGCGTCGATCTGTCGAAGGACAGGATCGCCCTACAGCGGCTGAAGGACGCCGCCGAGAAGGCGAAGATCGAGCTTTCCCAGGTGTCGCAGACCTCGATCAACCTGCCGTTCATCACCGAGGGCCCGCTGCACCTCGACATGTCCCTCAGCCGATCGGAGTTCGAGCGGATGAGCGAGGAGCTGGTGGAGCAGCTCGAGGGGCCGTTCCGGCAGGCCGTGAAGGACTGGGGGAAGGACGTGTCGGCCATCGACCACGTGATCCTGGTCGGCGGAGCAACCCGGATGCCAATGGTCCAGGAGCTGGTCAAGAAGCTCACCGGCGGGAAGGAGCCCCACAAGGGCGTCAACGCCGACGAGGTCGTGGCCATCGGAGCGGCCATCCAGGCCGGGGTGCTGAAGGGCGAGGTGAAGGACGTCCTGCTCCTCGACGTCACCCCGCTCTCGCTGGGGATCGAGACCAAGGGCGGGATCTTCACCCGTCTGATCGAGCGGAACACCACGATCCCGACGAAGAAGTCGGAGGTGTTCACCACGGCGGACGACAACCAGACCCAGGTCGAGGTGCACGTCCTCCAGGGCGAGGCGGAGACCGTGTACTCGCCGGGTGTCCGCAGCCTGGGTCGGTTCCAGCTCACCGGCCTCCCGCCCGCCCCTCGAGGGATGCCCCAGATCGAGGTGACGTTCGACATCGACGCTAACGGCATCGTCAACGTCTCGGCCAAGGACACCGCCACCGGGAAAGAGCAGGCCATGACCATCACCGGGGGCACGGCTCTGGGGAAGGACGAGATCGACCGGATGATGCAGGAGGCGGAGAAGTTCGCCGACGAGGACCGGAAGCGGCGCGAGGCCGCCGAGGTCCGGAACAACGCCGACAACCTGGTGTACCAGGCCGAGAAGACCCTGGCCGAGCTGGGGGACAAGGTCTCGGCCGACGACCAGGGCCAGGTCGAGAAGGACATCGAGGCTGTGAAGGAAGCCCTCAAGGGCGACGACACCGAACGCATCAAGAGCGTCACAGACGCTCTGATGCAGTCGTTCCAGCGGGTTGGGCAGGCGGTCTACCAGCAACAGGCCCAGCAGGACCAGGCCGCCGCGGCGGGCGGCAGCGAGTCGGCCCAGCCGGGCGGCGATGACGTCGTCGAGGGCGAGGTTGTTGACGAAGGAGGTGGGTCGTAGATGGCAATGAGCAGGTGGGATCCGTTCCGGGAGCTGTCCTCGATCCAGAGCGAGCTCAATCGGCTGTTCGGCCGTACGTACGGCGTCGAGGGCGGCGAAGAGCTGCGCGCGGCGGCGTGGGTGCCGCCGGTCGACGTGGCCGAGACGCAGGATCGATTCGTGATCACGACCGAGCTTCCCGGCCTCCGGTCGGATGATGTCGAAATCTCGGTGGAGAACTCCGTCCTGCGAATTCGGGGGGAACGGAGGTTCTACGAGGAGAAGCGGGAGGACGACTTCCACCGGATCGAGCGTCGCTTCGGCGCCTTCGCCCGGAGCATCACGCTCCCCTCGTCGGCCGATCCGGAGGGGATCCAGGCGTCCTTCGACGCCGGCGTGCTCACGATCGAGGTACCGAAGAAGGAAGCGGCCAAGCCGAGGAAGATCCAGGTCAAGGCGACGGGATGACGGAGCGCCACCGCGACCAGCGCCGAGACCGGCCCAAGATTCGGGTCACGGACAAGCGCAAGGTCCACCCCGACCCCGAGTCGCCCCATCCCGACGCTGAGACGGCCGCGGCGCCGCCTTCGTCGACCAAAGGGGTCTCCTCCGGCGACGCCTCGGCCGCTTCCGGCGATGAGGCGACACG
>JBOGVU010000037.1:0-23570 GCA_050692915.1 Actinomycetota bacterium
CCACGAGCGTGCCGAGGAAGTCGAGCAGCCGGCCCTCTTCGCTGGTTTCGCCGACCGCCTCGATCGCCTCGAGCGAGGCGCCGCCCGAGAACGTCGAGAGCTGCGCGAACAGGCGCCGCTCGGGGTCACTGAGGAGGCGGTAGCTCCAATCGATCGCACCGCGAAGGGTGCGCTGTCGCTCGGGGAGGCTCCGCGGCCCGGAGGTCAGGAGCGAGAGGCGCTCCTCGAGCCGCGGGAGGATCGCCTGTGGGCTCAGCACGTTCACCCGCCCGGCCGCGAGCTCGATCGCCAGCGGGAGACCATCGAGCTTCGAGCAGATCTCCGCCACGGCGGAAGAGTTGTCCGCCGTGAGCTCGAAGTCCGGACGCACGGCCCGGGCTCGATCGAGGAAGAGGGACACGGCCTCGGACCGCGACAATGCCTCGAGGCCTGGCGCGTGGGCGGGCTCCGGGAGGCGCAGCGGGGGCACGGGATACTCGCGCTCCCCGTAGATGGACAGGACCGAGCGGCTCGTCACCATGACCTTCAGGCCGATCGAACGCGACAGGAGGTGCTCCACCGCGAGGGCCGCGTCGAGCACCTGCTCGAAGTTGTCGAGGACCATAAGCAGCGTGCGGTCGCGCACGTGGTGGTCCAGTTGCTCGAGGGTGGATGCTCCCGGTTCCCACGTGGCTCCCAGCGCGGCGGCGATCTCGGCGGGAACCACGGACGGGTCCGTGACCGCCGATAGGTCGACGAACCACACGCCGTCTCGGAAGGAGGGCAGCTGCCGGTGCGCGACCTCCAGCGCGAGGCGGGTCTTTCCGGTGCCTCCGGGCCCGGTGAGTGTGAGGAGCGGCGTGGCCTCGAGGGCCTCGCCGACCTCGCGGATCAGGTCCTCGCGGCCGATGAACGTGCTCATCTGCGCGGGCAGGTTGTTCGGTCGGGCGTCGAGGGAGCGGGGCGGTGGGAACTCCTCGGGAAGTCCACGGATCGTGAGCTGGAACAGTCGCTCCGAGTTCGGGAGGTCCTTGAGGCGATGTTCGCCCAGGTCGACAAGGTGGATCCCCTCGAGAAGGTTGTGTCGGATGAGGGCCTCGGTGGGGCCCGACAGGAGGACCTGCCCTCCATGCGCCGCGTCGCCGATCCGAGCCGCCCGGTGGACGTCGATGCCGATGTAGCCGTCACCCGCCCGAGTGCCTTCGCCGGTGTGGAGTCCCATCCGGACGCGGACCTCGGCGCCCTGGGGCCAGGACTGGGCGGCCAGTGCCCGCTGGGCCTCGATGACCGCCCTGACCGCCGCCGCGGGAGAGGGGAATACCGCGAAGAACGAGTCACCCTCAGTCCCGATCTCGGCGCCTCCCTCACGTTCGAGGGCGGACCTGATGATCTGCCCGTGATCCCGGAGAACCTCGGCGTAGAGGTCCCCCAGCTGCCGCAGGAGCAGCGTCGACCCCTCGATGTCGGTGAACACGAAGGTGACGGTCCCGGTCGGTAGCGGCGCAGCCATCGGCATGTTCAGGATACGGGGATAAGAGCGAGTGACCCCACGCGAGCCCGGCTTGCCAGGTCGGGTACCCTCCCGCCTTGGGCCCCACGCAGGGCCGAACCGAATGGGAGGAGGAACCATGGCAGACAACGACACGCCACCGTGACGATCTCGGTCTCGTACGGTCCGCTGGACGCAACATTCAAGGGCGCCTTCAGCGAGGAGGGGCAGCTCTTCGGTGGAGGATGGCGTCCGAACCCCGGGGCGGACGAGACCGTGAACGTGCCCTTCCGACATCGGCGGCCAACGCGTGAAGTGAATCACGACAGGGTCCGTACCGCCCTAGACAGATCGCTTGACGCGGATCGCGGCGGCTCAGCCACCCCGAGGATGTGGATCAGCGTGCTCGGCGCCCACGTGGACCTCCGGGCCCTCCTCGTGGCGCACCTGTTCGCGGAGCTCCGAGTAGCTCACCGCCTCGGAGGCGATCATCACCACCACGATGGCCGTGAGCAGCCCCAGGGCGGTGAGCGCCGCCAGCTCCGCTGCCAGGGGGACCAGCCCGAGCAGCAGCAACGCCACCGCCACCCGCCGCGCCGTCACCCGGCGCCAGGTGCGGAACTTGAAGGCCGAATGCGCCAGGAGGAACAGGGACATGCCGCCGTACAGCGCGCCCAGCGGCAGCGTGGCGAGCGGCTCGGAGAGTCCGTGCGCGCCGGTGTCCCCGACGGACTCCAGCACCTGCTCGATGCCGAGGGCGAGCAGCACGATGCCGGCCACCATCGGCAAGTGCAGGTAGCTGTAGGCGTCGCGGGCCAGTCGGGCCCGAGCCTCTCCTCGTAGCCTGCGGAGCTCGCGCTCGGCCACGATCGACACCACGTCGAAGTACGCCCACCACACCGATCCCGCCACCGCGAGCCCGAGGATGGACGCCGCGATGATCGGCCAGGAGATCGGCATCCCGGCCACACCCACGCCGATGGCCACGATCGACTCACCCAGCGCCACGATCACGATCAGGCCGTGGCGCTCGGCGAAATGGGATGCCGAGCGGAGCCTCCATCCCGAGGCGCCTCCCAGGATCGTGCCGACGTAGTCGACGATCAGCACGGCGGCCCAGGTGAGGGTCTGCGCGGTTCCCTCCAGCTGCGACGCCACCAAGAGCACCGCGGTGCTCCCGAGCACCGACGGCGAGAACCGCCAGAGCTGACGCCGCAGACCCGGGTCCTCCTTGGACAGCACGAAGAACATCACCAGGTGCAGCACTCGCACCGCGAAGTAGGCGAAGGCCACCACGATGGGCCCGTCGAGCCCTCCGGCCATGTCGTCGAACGCCTCCGGGACCGTCAGGGCGAGCACGAACATCGCGGCCATCGCTCCGAACATCGCCACGCGGCCGAGGCCCTCATCCGCCTGCACCACGTTGCCGAGCCAGGCGTAGCCCACCCAGGACCACCAGAGGAGCGCGAGCACGATCAGCCCGCGCACGATCCCGCGCCCCGTGAGGTCGTCGGCCATCAGGGCGGTGACCTGGGTCAGCGAGAAGACGAAGACGAGGTCGAAGTACAGCTCGATCGGCGCGACCCGCGCTTCCTCGGAGACCGGCAGGAACCGCGCATGCCTCGCCTCGTTCACGGCACCCATCGTCTCACAGCCAGGTGATGCCTCGAGCGCCAGAATAGGACGGGGCCCGGGTAGGCTAGGCTCCTGGCCGAAGCACGGGAGGCCGACCGATCCACCCCAGAAGCCATCAGCGACGGGCGTTCGCGCCGCTCCTGGCCGCGGTCCTGGGCGTCGTCCTGCTCCTGGCGGCGGCGTGCTCGTCCGATCCGCCCGAGGAGGCAGCTCCTCCGCCCGTCTCACCGACCGCATCCCCGTCGGTCACGCCAACGCCCACGCCGCCGGGGACGCCCTCCCCGGTGGCCCCGGAGCACGGCGGGACGTACTGGGCCGTCTACCTGGCCGCCGGAGAAGGTCCCGACCTGGAGGACGCCATCGCGTACCTCACCGAGGAACGGGGGATCGAGTTCTTCGGCCCGACCAACGTCAACTGCGACGACGGGGCTCGTGAGGCGCTGGGGCCCGGTGCCGGACCCCTGAGCGTGGGGGTGTACTTCGAGACCGAGGAGGACGCCAGCGCCTGGGCCGGGACGCTCCCCGGCCCGCCCGTGGGGATCGTCGAGGTCCGCACGTTCTGCCTCGACTAAAGCGATGGTTGCCGTGGTACGAGGCGTCCCGAGCGGGGAGCTTCGTCCTCGGGAGGTGGCCGTGCTCCGGCAGCTGTTCGACGCAGCGTGGGCAGACGAGCAGGAGATCTTCACCGACCAGGACTGGGACCACGCTGTGGGTGGTATCCACTTCCTCCTCGAGGAGGACGGGGAGATCCGCGCCCACGCCTCGGTGGTCGAGCGCGAGCTCCACGCCGGCGAGAACCACTTGGCCGCCGGTTACGTCGAGGCCGTGGCAACCTGGCCCGCCCACCAGCGGCGGGGATACGGCACCGCCGTGATGCGCGAGGTCAACGCACACATCGACCGGACGTTCCCGCTCGGGGCGCTGGACACCGGCCGCCCCGGTTTCTACCAGCGCCTGGGGTGGGTGGTGTGGGGGGGTCCCACGTTCGTCCGCACGGAGACTGGACTCATCCGCACCGCCGAGGAGGACGGCGCCGTGTTGGTGCGGCTGACACCGTCCTCGCCGGACCTCGATCTCTCGGCACCGATCAGCTGCGACTGGCGACCCGGGGACGTCTGGTAGGCGGGGTCATCCCCGTCGTCTGGCCTGCGATCCGCCTCCGCCGAGCGCGATCAGGACCCCCAGGAAGAAGCCGAAGTCGTACCAGTTCCCGTCGTTGACGGCCTCGTACACGCTCACGGTGTCGGTGAACAAAGAGATCACGAAGGTGACGGGAAGGATGATGCCGTGCCACAGGCCCAGCCAGAACCCGGCGGGGTCCTCGCCCGATCCCACGGCCGGGTTCGGCCCGGCCGCGCACGATGACAGGAGCAGGAGGATCCCCAGGCCCGCCAGGAGCGCGAAGGCCCGGCGGGCCGTGGACTGCGGACGAGCGTACGCATCCATGGCGACGATTCTGGCAGCGGGGCGCGACCGAGGCAAGCACGCGGGCCGCGGTCGGGCCGCCCGCCAGTCATCGACGACTATCGGCCGGCCGGCTCCAGGGTAGGTCCCGGGGTCACCGCCGTCCGGTTCGCCCGGGCCAGGCCCCACAGACAGGCCACCATCCCCGCCAGCAGGAGGGCGAGCCCGAGGCCGCGGACCGCGGTGGCCACGCCCTCGGCCCGGTCCAGGATCCCCAGCCGGCCGAGGATGAAGGCCCAGTCATGCTCCCCGCCGATCAGGGGGAGCCGTTGGTAAGGCGCATCGGCCACGTACACCGCCACCTGCTGGGCCGAGGAAGCGGCCCAGGCCAGACAGAGCCCCGCGGCCATTCGGTCCCGGCCGCCGAGCCAGAAACCGGTGGCCAGACCCACCGGGACAAGGACCTGGAAGGCCGAGCCCGCCAACGCCGTGATCAGGTCGGGGAAGACGTAGGTGAGGAGGTGGCCCAGCTCGTGGACGCCCAGGTCGACGAGGTGGAGGAGCGGCACCGGCTCACCTCGAACGAAGGCGAACCATCCCAGCACCAAGCAGGCGGCAAGACCGGCCACGAACCGCCACGTGTTCGACCAGGTCGTTCGGTCCACGACCTGGGGTATCGGCCGTCCCGGCCCCCTGGATGAGCTCGCTCAGATCTGGACGTTGAACAGCAGGATCAGCCCCACCACCACCAGGTATACGGCCACGATGTAGTTCAAGGCCTTGGGCACCAGGAAGATCAGGATCCCCGCCCCCAGGGAGACGAACCCGGTGAGATTCGGGGTGAACGTGATCTCGCCACCGCCCTGCGCCAAGAGTTGCCCCAGCATGCTGCCTCCTTCCTTTCCTTCGGCGTGCTTGGTTTGCCCGAGGGAGCCCCAGGGCAAACATGGCGCTCAGCGGCCCTGGAACCGGGGAGGACGCTGCTCGAGGTACGCGGCCACCGCCTCGCGGTGGTCCTCGGTGTCGAGGCAGGTGGCCTGAGCCTGGCCGTCCCGCTCCAGGGCGGTCTCCAGCGAGGTTTCGGCAGCCCGTCCGATCAACGACTTCGTCAGGCTGACCGGGATCGGGGGAGAGGCCGCCACCTCGCGGGCCAGGGCCTCGCCCTCCTTGGCCAGGGTCTCCGCGGGGACCAGCCGGTTCGCCAGGCCGAGCCGCTCGGCCTCCTCCGGCTCCACGGTCCGCCCGGTCCACACCAGCTCCTTGGTCCGGGCAGGACCGATCAGGCGGGAGAGCCGGTGGATGCCCCCGAGGTCGGGGACCAGGCCGAAGCGCACCTCGAGCATGGCGAACCGGATGTCCTCGGCGCACACCCGGAGGTCGCAGGCCAGGGCCAGCTGGAACCCGGCGCCGAGGGCGTGGCCCTGGACCGCAGCCACCGAGGGCTTGTCCATCTGGGCGAGCGTCAGGTAGGGGCGCTGGGCCGTCCGGATGAACGAGCGGAGTCGGGCGCCCCGGGTGCCGGCGAGCTGGCCGAGCAGGGTCACGTCGATCCCGGCGCAGAAGGACGGGCCGTCCCCCCGCACCAGCACGGCCCGGATGCCGGGATCCGATGTGGCCGCCTCGGCCGCGTCCCCCAGCTCGGAGAACATCTGTGCGCTGATCGCGTTGCGCTTGTCGGGCCGGGCCAGCTCGATGGTGGCCACCCCGTCGTGGACGCCGTACCGAAGCGTCTCGAAGTCGGTCATGGCCGGGTCACGCTACCATAGGCCCCTCGGGCGCTTAGCTCAGGGGGAGAGCGCCGCCCTTACAAGGCGGAAGTCCCAGGTTCGATTCCTGGAGCGCCCACGAGCGAAGTTGCAGGTCACGGCCGGTTTTGCGAGCTGGAGATGGGCCCCGGACCCTTCGGCAGATTCCGCACAGGTTCCGCGAGAAATTGTGAAATGCGGCCCTGGGGCCTCTTCTTGACCAGCGAAAGCCCTGGTCACCGGCCTGCCGATCGCCGTTCCCGCCCCGATGGGGCGGAGTTCATTGTCGTAGGAACCCAGGACAACAACGCCTTTTCGATCGTCTGCCAGACCGTGAGGATGTTTCCGTCCGGGTCCCTTGAGCCAGGCTCCGGCGCATTCAAGGGGCCGACGCAAAGCGTTCCAAACCTTCCGGCTGGCGTTCACACGCGAGCGTCTTGCGGGACATCAGCCGTCTCGATCTGGGGAGCGGACGACACTGGCCAGGCTGGCATCACTGAGCCTCGGGGGAGGGTACGATCTCTTCGTCAAGGAATGTCCTCATCTGTATGTGATACCACCAGTCCGACACCCGCCATCCGGCCTCGGTCTTGACCATCCATACGCGGAAGCTGGCTCGTATGTGTGCTGGGTGTACCCCCAGTTCTCTCCCGACGACTTGATATCTCACCCGGTTCTCGACTATCTTCGGAGTCCCCACGATACGTAAGTCATTTCGAGAGTTCTCTTCCGCGAATTCCCGTAGGTCGGTCGTGGCGACGTTCGGAATCCGAAGGCGGGCCGCTTCGTCCCCATCCCCCGAGATGACGGCTTGAACGAACGAGCCTGCGACCTCTAGCCCGGCGGGGTTAAGTGGGCTACCGTTGGAGGGATTCCTTTGCCCACAGCTCGCCAACGCAACGAGCGCCAACATGGCACCCGCCAGGGAAAACCGGCGGCCCGGCGAGCGTGGATCGAGCGGGACCATCGCCTGGATCATCCGAATCGAGGCGGCCAATACTGATCCGCCGAAACGGCCTGTGAAGGAGGAAGCCACAAAGGTCCTGGGGCCAGCCTGGCAGCTGCGGCAAAAAGGCGCCTGTATGACTGTGACGATGTCTGCGGATCCGGAATCGCTGGCCGTGTGTCGGGGCTTAAATGAAGTGGTGCTACCGTGACGCGCAATTCATACGATAACCCGCCTCGCTCTGACACGCCCGGTACGTTGGTGATAGTAGTTGTAATTGTTGTGGTCCCAGGATTCCTGCAACACGTTCGGTACTCTGTTCTCCCGCGAGCTTGGGGAGTGAATCCGGGAGGACCGATCTCTTCAATCGGAGCGAATGCGAAAGACTCTCGCGCTACGGCAGCGCCGAGTCCCGAAGCCGATTCCTTCAATATCACACCCCTGCTTAGGGTCTCAGGCAGAATCTCCAGGTCACGTTTGATTTCCTGACCGCCCGAGGCGAGAACCAGCGAGAATCCTTCCAAACGGGCACTCAGCAGATAGTCCTCAATTCCCTGTTGGACTGAACCTCGGGCCTCGATCCTGACGCTCCAAAAACCGATTTCCCCTCGATCTAAAGTCTGCCACAAAACCGGCTGAGTAGAATCAGCAGACACGAGGGGTTGGTACCCTGATTGGCCTGCCGGGCTAAAGGACGTCGCACGCGTGGCCTCGGGATTCTCTGATGGGCTCGGCGAGCTCCCCGAACCACCGCCTCCACCTCGCGCCAGCCTGTGTCCATCCCATTCCACGAACGAGACCGGGTTCCCACCGGCCAGGGAGAACCGGTTCTGGGTCAGGGGGTCTAGGGTCAGGGACAGGTCCCCCAGGGCGAAGCTCAGGAAGTCTTGCTGGAGGAACCGCATCGCTCCCGTCGCGAACCGCCGCGCCCCCATGTCATAGGTCTCGGATCCGGAGTCGAAGCGGCGACCGCTGTACCGGTACGGGTTGACCGGGTTCGTCGTACTGTCGTCTTGCTTGCTGATGGCGTCGTCCCGCTCACCGTAGGGCCCGTAGGCGTACGAGGCGGCCGCCCTCCCCGCGGCGCCGAACTGGTTCGGGGTCTCGTTGACCAGCAGGGAGGTGGAGCCATGGACGTCGTACGCGTACAGGAACTCCTCGGTTGAGCCCCCACCCTCGGTCCTGGTCATGGCCACCCGGTGTCCGAAGGCGTCGTATGAGTATGTCTTGGTGCCCGGGAGGTGGTCGGTTTGGGTCTCCTTGGTGGCCAGGCCTGACAGGCCCAGATAGGAGAACGCCGTGGTCCCGGGGGACGGCCACCCGTGGGACTCCTCTTCCAGGGCCACCCGGTCCAGGGCGTCGTACACGTACCGGGCCCAGTCGGTCCGCTGGCCGCCGGAGTATTCGCGGGAGCCGACCAGCCGGTCCAGGGGATCGTAGCTGTAGTCCTGGAGCAGGTTGGGGGACGCCGTGGAACCGTCGGGGGGGAGCAGTCGGCCGCTGAGCCCGATCCCGTCGTGACGCAGTCCAGGGCCCCGGTGGGGTCGTAGAAATACTTGGCGGTCTGGCCGTCCTCGGTGAGGCTTTGGAGTCGGGTCCCCTGGTAGGAGAAGGTCCGGGTACCGGTGACGATGTCGTTCTCGGTGATGGTCTCGGTCTCGATGTTCCCTACCGGATCGAGGTCGTAGTCGGTCAGGGTTTGTTTACCGTTGTCGTGGAACACCAGGCGGTCGCGGGGGTCGTACCGCCAGGCCGCGGTGCACGCGGCCGGGAAGCACGGATCGGGGGCTCCGCCGGGATTCGGCCCGTCCAGGGTGAACACATCTCGCGTCCTGTGGCCGTTGAGGTAGATCCCGTTGTCGTCGAGGTACGATACTTCGTGGGACTCCAGGACCTCGTTGAGGTGGTTCTTGGTACTCAGAGTCCGCAGCAGCCCGTTGGGGAACCAGTCCCAGGCGGTGGTCTGCTTGGTGTCCCAGGTGCAGGAGCCGTTCCCGCGCTTGATTGTCCGCAAGAGCTCCCACCCGGTAGCGGCCCACACGTTCTCCACCCGCCGGTCATCGGCGCACCCGGGCTGGTCCCCCTTGTTGACGTGGCTCTCCAGCCAGTCGGCCTGGTCGTAGGTGAACGTATTAACTCGGCTCCCGTCGGTCCGCTCCTCCACGTTGCCGTTCGGGTCGTACCGGTAGGTGGTGGTCCGGTAGGTGCCCTCGATGGACTTCTTGTCCTCCACCCTGGTGACCCGGTCCACCCAGTCGTAGACGGCCTTGATCTCCATGGGCCCGTCGCGCTCGTCGGCCACCCCGGTGGCGTCGACCGCCCGGACCATGTTGTTGTTCTGGTCGTACTCGTAGAACACCCGGTTCCCGTCGCGGTCGTGCCGCTCCCGCAGGGTCCCGTCGGGGAAGTAGGCCCACAGCATCTGCTCGGAGAGGTCGATCCGGCCCGGCTGGTCTGGGTGGACCGGGGCCCGCATCCGCTGCCACCCCTGGGCGTTACAAGGCGGAGGTCGGTGGTTCGACCACCAGCGCCCACCACAGCGTTGGTGCCAGGTATCCTGCTTCTCAGCCTAGCCGTCAGCCCTGCCGACGAGCCGCCAGGTCTCCACCTCGCCCTTGCCTTTCACGTCGATGAGCCCGATCGGCTCGGTGACGAAGTTGTCGCGCAGCAGCTCCCAGGTGGGGCGGGTGATCTGGATCTCGTCTGATGTCCCGTGCGACTCCATACGGCTCGCCATGTTCACCGTGTCGCCCCAGAGGTCGTAGAGGAAGCGGCGGCGTCCGATCACGCCCGCCACCACCGGGCCCGAGCTGATCCCGATCCGGAGCCGGAGGTCGCTTCCCGGAAGGCACGTCCGGGCGCAGTCCTTCATCTCGAGCGCGAGCCCGGCAAGCGCGTGCGCGTGGTCGGGCCGGGGCCGGGGAACGCCCGCCGCGACCATGTAGCAGTCGCCGATCGTCTTGATCTTCTCGACTTCGTAGCGGTCGACGAGCTCGTCAAAACTCGTGAACAGACGGTCGAGCATCCCGACCACCTCGCGTGGGTCGAGTCGGCTTGCAAGCCGAGTGAAGTCGACGACATCCGCGAAGAGGATGCTGGCGTCGTCAAAGTGGTCCGCGATCGCGTTGGGCTCGGCCTGCAGGCGCTGGGCGATCTCCTCGGGGAGGATGTTCAGCAGGAGCGCCTCGACGCGGGCCTGTGCGGTGTCCCGTCCCCGCGCGAAGGTCACCAGCAACATCACCGCCACGAGCGATACCCCGACGATGTTGAGGACGTCGAAGGTCCCGACGAAACCCTCGGGCAAGCTGGCGCCGTCCGGCCGGACGACTTCGGATAGAACGAGCACGAGCACGAGGGTGACGACGAAGGCCGCGAACCACGGCCAGGCTCGCCTGGGGCGGTCGAAGGCGACCGCGCCGAGTGGCGCAAGGAGCGACCACACGACCACCGAGCTTGAGTCGTCGAGGCCGCCGAGCATGATGGTCCCGAGCGCGGGCGCGACAAGGATCAGCAGGAACTGCGCCGTCCGTAGGAAGGCGAAGTTCCGGTTCCGGGCGAAGACGGCGAGGCTGAGGATCGATCCGGAGACGTACGCCCACGGCGTGAGCGCGACCGCCTCCTCGCCAATAACCCAATAGAGAAAGCCCCAGAGGAATGCGACTGGGAGGATGAACATGGCGATTCCGACGAGCAGCCGTTTGCGGAAGCGCAGGTCAGTCGAGTCGGCATGGTCCGCCCCGATCGACAGAACGCGGTCTCGCAGCGCCGCGATCATGACGGACGAGTGTAGTCGACGCCGTTCGGTCGTGTCGGTAGGGTCCGGAGTTTCCTAACGGCGTCGGGCTGCACGCAACGTGATCATCAGGCGATCGCGGGTCAACGCGTCGATCCTGGCTGGCAAGCTCCGGACCGCGATCCTGTGGCCGCTCGGGGGCGGTCCCGCCGGGTCCGGGAAGTGGTCCCGCTCCCACACCCGGGACGCGGACACCGGCCGGCGGGTGGCTCAGCGATCACCACCCCGGCCCGGCCACCGCCAGGTCTGCCGGTCCGGGCTCCGGCGCCAGGCCTCCATCCTCGAGGACGTGCTGGACGGCGGTGAGTTCTGCGTCGGACCGCTCGACGTCCTTCCCACCATCGACGACGTTGGACGGGTGTAAGGGATTCGTTGCCTACCCCGAGTCGCATCGGTGGGAAACCCCAAGCAGGACCTTTTGACGCGTCAGACGTCGTGGCCACGCCCTCAGATCAAAGCGCACGTCGCTCCCGCGCCTTCTCGCTCACCGAATAAGCACCGACCACGACTGCTCCCTGGCCGAGGGGCCGTGATCACGACTGGACGCATATGCCCTTGGAGCCTCGGACGCCCGTGGCCGACGCGAAGGAGTAAGGCGCCCGGTTTGCGGCTCAGCCCGCGATTACCGCCTTCAGCCCATGGGGGTCTCTCCCAGCACGACCCTAGTCAATCTGGTCGTGCCTCCAGCCAGCGTCGTCGCTCCGAAGCCGGCGGCGACCCCCGTCATGCTGGGCTCGGGCCCGATTTCGCTTGCCAGGCTCGCGACCAAGGCTGCACCAGTTGGCGTTGTAAGCTCGCCCTTCCGGCCGCCGACGATGCTCGGCAGACCGCGTAGCAGTTCCGCGGTCGCCGGTGCCGGCACCCGTAGGACGCCGTGCGATGTCCGGACCGTGCCTCGACCTGTCGAGATCGGGGACGCGACCACCGTGTCCACCCGGAGCGTTTCCATGGCCACCGCCGCCCCAGCCACGCACACGATGGACTCAACCTGGCCAACCTCGTGGAATACCACTGCCTCTGTCGTGGTGCCGTGGACCCGGGCCTCAGCCCGGGCCAGCCGTCGGTAGACCTCCGTCGACACACGGCTCGCGGAGTCACCGAGCCGGGCAGAGCGGATATCCGTTCGACGTCGCCGAGCCGCCGGCTCGCCGTCCGCTCCTCAGACGTCACGGTCAAGCGTATCGCCACCATTGAGCCAACGTGCACCTCGTCCATCTGCAGTTCGAACGCCGGCAGGTCGAGCGTCCCTACTGTCGTTCGGATGGCGGACGGATCCCCGCCGGCAGAGAGGAGCGATGCCAGGAGGGTGGCCGCGGAGATCCCGCCGGAGCAGTCGAGGTAGGCGAGCTTCACTGTCCGCGACGGAGGATGCGGTGCGCCGCCATGGCGGCGTTGAATCCTCCGTCCACGTTTACCACGACCACTCCGGGGGCGCACGATGAGAGCATCGCCAACAGCGCTGCGAGCCCGCCGAAGCTCGCCCCGTAGCCGACGCTGGTGGGCACGGCGACGACTGGGGTCGAGACCAGGCCGGCCACCACCGACGGAAGGGCCCCCTCCATCCCTGCCACCGCAATGACGCAGTCCGCGGCTTCGAGATCGTCTCGATAGGCGACCACCCGATGGATCCCAGCCACCCCGACGTCGACGATCCGGTCCACCTTGAGGCCCAGCGCCTCA
Source organism: Actinomycetota bacterium (assembly GCA_050692915.1). Lineage (GTDB taxonomy): Bacteria > Actinomycetota > UBA4738 > UBA4738 > CALAEC01 > CALAEC01. The sequence goes on from JBOGVU010000037.1 coordinate 12,672, forward strand.
GACACGATGGCCGCCTCCTCGGCGACCGGACCGTCCGCTGTTCCAGCCGACACCACGGCGACAGCGCCGGCTGGCTCATCCTTGACCGGCCCGGCCACGACCAGCCGGGCTGTCTCGTGGTAGACGGCCTCGGGAAGGACCCCTCGCACAGCGCGATGCTGCGCCGGCGTCGCCCTGGTCACCAGGATCGGTCGAGATCCGGCGTCGGCCAGGGACGCGGCGATGCGCGCGCACTCGTCGGGGGCCTTCCCTGGCCCGAACACCGCCTCGGGCTGGCCGGTGCGGACATGCCGATGGGCATCGATCTTCGCCATGCCGAGATCGACGAACGACATCTCAGCGAGGATCTGGGCGGCCTCCTCGGCGCTGATCTCCCCACCGGCCACGCGATCAAAGAGGTCCCGCAATCCATCGACGTCCATGGCCGGGACATGGTACCCATGCCGCCCGCTGTCCCGCCGTAGAATCCCCTCGGTGGCGACGACGGCGACTCCGCCGAGTAAGCTCGACACGCTCGAGCGAGTGCTCAGGCGGCTCAGGGGCGCCGCCATAGCCTTCTCGGGCGGCGCGGACAGCGCCTTCCTCGCCTTCGTGGCTCACCGGACCCTCGGCGACGACATGGTCGCCGTGACGGCGGACTCGCCCTCGCTGCCCCGCCGGGAGCTCGCCGAGGCCGCCGCGTTCGCCAGGGAGCACGGCATACCACACCGCGTGGTCCCGACCTCGGAGCTGGCTGATCCGCGCTACGCGAAGAACGCGGGGGACCGCTGCGCCTGGTGCAAGGAGGCGCTCATGGACGCCCTCCTGACGAGGGACGAATTCTCGGGGCCGGTCCTCCTCGGCGTCAACATCGACGATCTCCGCGATCACCGCCCCGGGCAGGCGAGGGCCCTCCACCGGGGCGCGCGCTTTCCCCTTGTCGAGGCCGGCCTGTCGAAGGGAGAGATCCGAAGCATTTCACGGACGTTCGGCCTGTCCACCTGGAACAAGCCCGCCGCCGCGTGTCTGTCTTCCAGGATCGCTTACGGTGTGCCGGTCACCGAGGCGGCCCTCGCACGAGTGGAACGCGCCGAGGAGGCCCTTCGCGGTCTCGGGTTCTCCGGAAACCTGCGGGTCCGCGACCACGGAGGTGACCTCGCCCGCATTGAGGTTGACCTTCAGGAGGTGGGTGCGCTTCTCCGTCGCCGCGAGGAGGTGGTCCGCGCCCTGAAGGAGGCGGGGTTCCGATTCGTAACTGTCGACCTCGAGGGCTACCGGTCGGGCAGCCAGAACGTCCTGCTGACCCTTGGCACCGCGGTGAGAGCCTCGGTGGACAGCGCCCGCCCTCCGAATCGGCAAAGCGGATCTGTCCTTTCCGGAGACCAAGCAGATTAAGCAAAAAAAAAAGTACGCAGAACCCATTCAAGCCGACGGCAAGGGACCGCAGCGATTCGGGATGCTGATGTTGCTCTCACCTGCGCCGATGGGTATTTGACCAGGTGGAGGGCCTGCCAAGAAGCGCGATTACAAGGCGGAGGTCGGTGGTTCGATACCACCAGCGCCCACAGGAGAAACCCCAGATCAAGGCGCCTGTCGGCCCGCTTCCAGCAGGGCTCGCACAAGGAACGACCACTTCCTCTAGGCCGGTGCGGATCAGGTCTTCATCGGCGAGGACGCATGGCGTGAGGTGACCCCTGACGGGTTCCGGTTGGTCGAGGTAGGCAAATGTTCGATCTGAAGGGAATCGCCTGGCCGGTGAAGATCTACAAAGCCGTTCGTTGAGTCGTCTGCGTGGCCAGACCATGGGTACGCTACGGGGATGCGGTCTCCCGAACATGGCGAGCCGTCCTCCGCGAGTGACGATCCGAGCCGGGACTCGTTTCCGAGGCAGCAGGCCAGGACGCAGCGGTTCATCCTAGGCCGGCCGCGAGGGTTCACGGTGTCGCCGGACGGCTCCAGGATCGTGTTCCTCCGCTCCTTCGCCGGGGACGACTCCCTGACCGGGCTCTGGGTCCTTGACCTGCCCGCGGCTCGGGAGCGGTTCCTCTTCGACCCCCGCCGGGAAGATGCCCGCGAGACCGACCTGCCGCCCGAGGAGGTGGCGAGGCGAGAGCGGGTCCGGGAACGGGCCGGGGGTGTCGTGGACTACTCGACGGACCGGGCGGTTTCCGTGGCCGCCTTCTCGATCGGCGGGAAGCTGTTTACGGCCGACCTCGTGAACGGGGGATCGCGCGAGCTGCCCGCGGTCGGGCCCGTCTTCGATCCTAGGATCGACCCGACCGGCCGGCGCGTGGCCTACGTCGCCGCTCGCGCCCTACGAGTCATCGAGTAGGGCGAGGATCGGGTGCTCGCCGCCGACGACGATCCGGATGTGTCCTGGGGGCTCGCCGAGTTCGTGGCTGCCGAGGAGATGGATCGCTCGGAGGGGTTCTGGTGGTCCCCGGACGGGAGCCGAATCGCGGCCGCGCGGGTCGACGAGGGCCAGGTAGCGACATGGCACATCTTCGACCCGGTCGATCCCGATGGGACGCCCCGCGCCGTCCGATACCCGGCCGCCGGGACGCGGAACGCGGACGTGACCCTTCATGTGCTGGGCCTCGACGGCTCGCGGGTAGAGGTGAACTGGGACCGGGTGCGGTTCGAGTACCTGGCCCGCGTGGTCTGGAGCGAGGGAACGGCACTCACGCTCCTGGTGCAGTCGCGGGACCAGCGGCTTACCCGGACCCTGACGGTCGACGAGCGCGGGGAGACGACCTCCGTCCGCGAGGATCGTGACGATGCCTGGGTCGAGCTCGTGCGCGGCTCGCCCGCCTGGACGGACGATGGCCGGTTGGTGTGCACCGTGGACGCGGACGACACGCGACGGCTCGCCGTCGACGGCACGCCCGTCACGCCTCCCGGTCTCCAGGTGCGTCGGATCATCCACACGGATGCCGGCGTGGTGTTCGTCGCCTCGGGGGACCCGACGGAAGAGCACATCTGGCGGTGGTCGCCCGGCGGGGCCGTCGAGCGCCTCACTGAGGCCCCCGGCGTCCACGATGCTGCGTCGGAGGGGACCGTCCTCGTCATCACCTCAGCGACGCTCGGGGAGGCCCCGACCACGACCGTCTACCGGCGCGGAGGAGCTCTGGCCACGATCGCCTCCCACGCCGAGACCCCCGTGGTTGATGCGAAGCCGACGTTCTTCCTCGCGGGGGCGCGCGACCTCCGGGCCGTCCTTCTCCTCCCCGGCGGCAAGGAGCCCGAGGGGCTCCTCCCGGTCCTCCTCGATCCGTACGGCGGGCCGGGGTTCCAGCGGGTGGTCCGGGCCCGCGACGGGTTCCTCGAATCGCAGTGGTTCGCCAACCAGGGCTTCGCCGTCCTGGTAGCGGACGGTCGGGGGACGCCCGGCCGTGGCACCGCGTGGGAGCGCGCCGTCCACCGGAGCCTGTTCGCGCCGCCGCTCGAGGACCAGATCGACGCCCTGCACGCGGCGGCGGAGCGGTTCCCGTTCCTCGACCTCACCCGGGTGGCGATCCGAGGGTGGTCGTTCGGTGGACACCTCTCGGCGGCGGCCGTGCTGCGCCATCCTGAGGTGTTCCACGCGGCCATCGCCGGGGCTCCCGACACCGACCAGCGCCTCTACGACACCCACTACACCGAGCGGTACCTCGGCCACCCCGACGAGGAGTCAGGGGCCTACCGTCGCGATTCGCTCCTCGATGAGGCGGGGGCGCTGGAGCGTCCGATCCTTCTGATCCATGGCCTCGCCGACGACAACGTGTTCGTTGCCAACTCCCTCCGGCTGTCGCGGGCATTCATGGAGGCGGGCCGCCCGCACACCTTCCTGCCGCTCTCGGGAGCCAGCCACATGGCCAAGGAGGATGTCGTGGCCGAGAACCTGCTTCTGCTCGAGCTTCGGTTCCTGCGCGATGCGCTTGGGATGTGACTCTGTCGGCACGATGGCAAGCAAGATGCCCGATTGGAAACAGCTCGAGAACGTGATCGAGGGCAACGTCGCTGTCCGCGGCTCGCCGGCGTACGTAGCATCGCGGCGGCCTTTCAACGCTCGGTTCAAGGAGGTGGAGCCGAGGGCCATCGTGTCGTGCGCGACCCCGCAGGACGTCTCCGAGACGATCCGGTTCGCTCGCCGACACGGCCTCGAGATCGCGGCGCGCGGCGGAGGGCACAGCTTCGCCGGACACTCCTCCACCCGAGGCGTGGTCATCGACGTCACCCCCATGCGATCGGTGTCCGCGTCGGGCGGCGTGGGGACCGTGGGTGCCGGTGCCCGGCTCGGCAACGTGTACGAGGCGCTGCAGGAGCATGGCCTCGCCATCCCCGCCGGGACCTGCCCTGACGTCGGGGTGGCCGGTCTCACGCTCGGCGGGGGGCTGGGGATCCTCGGCAGGAAGTATGGGGTGACCTCCGATCACCTGATCGGGGCGGAGATCGTCCTGGCCGACGGCCGCATCCTCGAGTGTGACGAGCACCGCGACGAGGACTTGTTCTGGGCGCTCCGAGGCGCCGGCGCCGGGAGCCTCGGCGTGGTGACATCGCTCGTGTTCCGGACCATCCCCGCCCCGGAAGCGACGAACTTCCACCTGGCATGGCCCTTCTCGCTGGCCGCCGACGTCATCGGGGCCTGGCAAGCGTGGGCGCCGAGCGGACCCGACGAGCTCGCCGCCAGCCTGAAGGTGACCTCCACCGGTGACCTCGACCGGCCCCCGTCCGTCGACGTGTACGGCGCGCTGCTCGGGACAGACTCCGATGCGGTGGAGCTGCTCGATGAGCTGGTCGCGCGGGCGGACTCCGACCCGATCTCGTCGTCACAGAGGTACATGTCTTTTCGGGAGACGAGACGGTTCTGGGCGGAACTCGGTGAGGCCGAGGACGCGAAGCGCGAGGGTGTGATCGCGCAGCCGTCGGAATCGGTCTACTTCTTCTCCAAGTCGGAGTACTTCAGACGACCGCTGCCGACCGAGGCCATCGCTGCGTTGGTGGAGACCTTTGTGCAGGGAAGAACCTCAGGAGAATCCCGCGAGCTCGACTTCATGCCCTGGGGCGGCGCCTACAACCGCGTGCCCCCCGAGGCCACCGCATTCGTCCATCGAGAGGAGCTGTTCCAGCTCAAGCACGCGGTCGTCGTCGAGCCCGATGCCTCGGCGGGCGAGAGGGAGGCCGCTCACCGGCAGGCCGACCGCTCCTGGGCTTCGGTGCATCCTTGGGGCTCCGGGCGGGTGTTCCAGAACTTCGCCGACCCAGACCTCGAGGATTGGGCGGACGCCTACTACGGACCGAACGTGGAGCGGCTGGTGCGGGTCAAGGCGCGATATGACCCAGCGAACCTCTTCCGCTTCGATCAGTCGCTGCCCGGGTCCGGGTGACTCCGGCCGGGTAAGAGGGAATCGCGGCGAGCGCCTCGCTTCGGTCTCGGGGACTTGTCCGGATTCCGGCTGTGGGAGAGGATTGGAAAGGAGATCCCATGAACCAGGTCACTTCGAACGACGGCACCACGATCGCCTTCGATCGGCTGGCGAAGGCCCGCCGGTCATCCTGGTGTGCGGCGGGTCGACCGACCGCATGGCCAACGCGCCACTGGCGACTCTCCTGGCACCGCAACTCACGGTGTTCAACTACGACCGTCGGGGCCGAGGGGACAGCGGGGACACGTCTCCGTACGCGGTAGAGCGCGAGGTCGAGGACATCGCCGCTATGATCGGTGCCGCCGGTGGATCGGCGCCCCTGTACGGCACGTCCTCGGGTGGGGTCCTGGCCCTCGAGGCGGCGGCGAGTGGGCTGCCCGTCACCAGGCTGGCACTGTGGGAGCCGCCCTTCATGCTCGACGAGAGCCGCCGCCCCCCGGCGGACACGGCGAAGACCTTCCACGAGCTGGTGGCGGCGGGTCGGCGAGGCGACGCGGTCGAGTTCTTCATGTCCACGGTCGTCGGCCTGCCGCCCGAGTTCGTGGCCGGTGCGCGCAACGCCCCGTTCTGGTCGGCCCAAGAAGCCCTGGCGCACACGCTCGAGTACGACGCCATCATCATGGGCGACTACTCGCTGCCGACCGAGCGGGCCGCCGCCGTCACGGTTCCGACTCTCGTGATGGACGGGGGAGCGAGCTTTGCGGGGATGGCCGAGTCGGCGCAAGCGCTGGTGGACGTCCTCCCCCATGGGCAGCGCCGGACCTTGGAGGGTCAGGAGCACAATGTCGACCCGAACGCTCTCGCCCCCGTGCTGATGGAGTTCTTCGGCGGCTGATCCCGCGGCGTTGGATATGAATGATCCCGGTGGCTCTCTATGAGAAGGGTGATCGTATCCGAGTTCGTCACGCTGGATGGTGTGATGGAGGCACCAGGGCATGAGGAGCATCAGGACGGAAGGAACGCCTGGGCCCTGCTGGGAGCCAGCGAGGACCAACAGAGGTTCAAGGCCGAGGAACTCTTTGCGGCCGGCGCCATTCTCCTGGGACGCATGACCTATCAGATCTTCGCGACGTTCTGGCCATCCGCGCCCGGAGATCCGGAGTTTGCCAGCAGGATGAACAGCATCGAGAAGTACGTCGTGTCCACGACCCTGAAGGAGGCTGAGTGGAACAACACCGTGATCCTCCGCGGAGACATCGCTGAGGAGGTCTCCAAACTGAAGCAGCAGCGCGGTGGGGACATCGTGATCTACGGCAGTGCCGACCTCGTCAACGCGCTGATGAAGCATGACCTCATCGATGAGTACCGACTCCTGGTCTTCCCGGTCGTGCTGGGGAGCGGGAAACGTCTCTTCAGAGACGAGAGCGACACCTCACATCTGCGACTCGTCGGCACGCGGGCGTTCAGCTCAGGCATCGTCCTTCTCTCATACCAGCCGGCCGGCGAGAGCCCCTCGAGCGAGTACGCGGAGACGTTCGCCTGGACAGAGAAGCAGATCAAGTCGCTGCAAGCCGCGCAGAACGCGGATCGTGTGCTGGCATCGATCCTGTTCACCGACATGGTGGATTCGACCGGACGCGCCGCCGCTCTCGGCGACCGACGTTGGCGTCAGCTCCTGGATCGTCACGATAGAGTCGCGCGGGCATCGGTGGAACGGTTCCGCGGCCACTTCGTGAAGAGCACCGGCGACGGCATCCTCGCCACGTTCGATGCGCCCACCCGGGCGCTCCGATGCGCGTTCGAGCTCCAAGAGAGGCTCACCGACTTGGGACTCGGTATGCGCGCGGCGATTCACACGGGAGAGATCGAGATCCGCGACGAGGATGTGGGAGGGATCGGCGTTCATATCGCTGCGCGCGCTCTCATCGAGGCCGGCGATGGTCGAGTCATCGTGACCCGGACGGTCCGGGATCTCGCCACCGGCATCGACCTTGCCTTCACCCCCCTCGGCTCGGTCGGCCTGAAGGGAGTTCCGGGGGAGTGGGAGCTGTTCGAAGCCTCGATCAGATAGCGTCGATTTGACGTGGGTGGCTGGAATGCCATAATCCTCTTCATTCGGGAACCGTGGGGCGTACCGCCCATCTCGGCGGTCCCCCTCAGAGAGGAAGGAGCCGGTATGCGTCCCGGGAAGCGCCCCGTTCGGACGGCCTCCGCCGTCGCCGTCGCGGTCGCCCTGGCCCTCGCCGTTCCGTACGGGGCGGCGGCCGTGCCGCCGGACGACACGCCGGACCGCCCCCACACCCAGAACATGCATCTGCTCGGCTCCAGCCTCCGCCCCGGCGCCGTGACGGGGCCCCCGCCGGTCGGTCCCGGGACCGTGCCGTGGGATACCCGAAACACGGACCTGGCGTTCTGGGGGAAGACGGCCATCCAGGGCCGCTACGACGGCTTCCGGGTCATCGACGTTCGGGCGCCGGGGAACCCGCGCGAGATCGCGTTCTTCGCGTGCGTCAGCCCCCAGGGCGACGTCGGCATCTGGGGCAGCTTGGTGTTCCGCTCAGTGGACTCCCCTCAACGGACCGACGGGTGCACGGCCGAGAGCCAGAGCGGAAATCCGACCGGCGCCGACTGCCTGCCAGCGACGTCCCCCTGCACCGGGTTCGAGGGCATCCAGATCTTCGACATCAGCGACCTCGATGACATCCAGCACGTCGCGTCGGTCCCGCTCGACTGCGGATCCCACACGCACACGGTGGTACCGGATCTGGAACGAGAACGCGTCCTGATCTACAACAGCGTCAGCGGGAACGGGCTCCAAGTGAACCCGGGTAAGTACGGCAACCGCTGCCCGGGCCCGCCGTTCAACCGTGAGGACATCGTCGAGGTTCCGCTCGACGACCCTGGCTCCGCCAGCGTTCTGGGCTCCTTCGACCTCGGCGACCACGAGGGCGAGCCCGTCCAGATCTGCCACGACTTCGGCGTCATCCTCGGCGACGTGAACCGCGGCGTCTGCGCAGGTCACGGGATCGCGGTCTTCGACCTCAGCGACCCGGCGAGCCCGGTCCACCTGTACACGACGACGGCGCCGACGGTCGAGCGCTTCCACTCGGCGGCGTTCACATGGGACGGCTCCATCATCGTCTCCGGCTGGGAGCCCGGCGGCGGTACGCAGCCGCGTTGCCAGGCCACCGGCGCGCCGCTCGCCGGCGGGCTCGTCCAGACGGAGGAGATGAAGACGGCGTGGTTCCACGACGCCGAGACCGGCGAGATCATCGGCAAGTACGTGCTGCCGCGACCGCAGTCGCAGTACGAGAACTGCACGATCCACAACTACAACGTCGTCCCGCATCCAACCAGGAACCTCCTCGTGCACGGCTCGTACCAGTCTGGCACCGCGCTCGTGGACTTCACGGATCCGGCGAACGCGTACGAGGTGGCGTGGATGGATCCCGATCCGCTCGACCCCCCGTCGGACACGAGCCCCGGCGGGCGCACGAACTTCCGCGGTGGCGACTGGTCGTCCTACTGGTACAACGGGCTCATCTACGAGAGCGACGCCAGGCGGGGGCTGTACGTCTGGAAGGTGAGCGCGCGTGAGGTTCGGGGGCCGATGGTCCACCTCGACTTCCTGAACCCGCAGACCAATCAGCTGTCGCTCTAGGAGGACGCGCTTGGCTTGAGCTCCATCGCCCCAGCGAGGAACTGAGCCGGACGATCCGGTCCGAGGGTCCCGGCACCCTGCGCCGATGAGTTTCGATCGGCCATTCGGTCATGGCTGATGATGGTGACCACCGAGGAGGAGACCGATGACGAAGGTGGCCGCAGGGATCACGACCTCGCTGGACGGGTACATCGCCGGGCCGAGCGACGGGCCGGGCCGCGGCCTGGGCGATGGCGGTGAGCGGCTGCACTACTGGGTGTTCGGCGGACCGTGGAGCTACGACGAGGAGCCCACAGGCGAGGCCACGGGGGCCGACAAGGAGTTCCTCGACGCGGGGATAGCCCGAGTCGGGGCCATCATCGGCGGGCGCAACACGTACGAGGCGGCGCAGGCGTGGGGCGGCCAGAATCCCTTCGGGGCGCCTTTCTTCATCCTGACGCACCGGCCCGAGGACGCCCCCGCTGACGCCGGATTCACGTTCGTGAACGGGCTGGACCAGGCGATCGCCCAGGCCCGCGAGGCGGCCGGCGACAAGGACGTGTTCATCATGGGCGGAGCGGACGTGATCCGGCAGGCGCTGCGCGCCGGACACGTCGAGGAGCTGGCGATCTCGATCGCGCCGGTCGTGCTCGGCGGCGGTAAGCGTCTGTTCGACGAGTTCGACCAGGCGGTGACCCTCGAGCACGTGCGCCTTCTCCAGTCCCCGTTCGCCACGCACATCTCCTACCGCGTGGTGCGATGAGTGGCGGGAGGGTCACCGCCCACAGGCTCCACGTCGAACGGACCATGGAAGATGGTGACGAACAGGCACGCTCCTCAGCGGTCGCCGTGTGGAACATGGTTTCGCCTGTTGTGAGGCGACCATCTCCGCCGAATCGAGATGGTCGAGGATGATCGCTTCACCGTATCCGGACACGGCCTTACCGATCGTGGCTCATCGATCCCTCCAGGGCTCCTCGGGTGGTCCGTGCGCGGTCACCTGGGTCGAAGCGTTGAGGACGACTAGGTGATCGAGGCGGTCAGCGACTCGTGACTTCCTGGAGGACCCAGGTGTTGCCGTCGGGATCGCTGAAGTCGGCGAACGAGCTGTAGTCGCGGTGCTCCGGATCCGGTCCCGGCTCCCACCCGCCGGGCCCCATGTGCCGGATGTCACTGACGTCGACGCCGCGTCCGACCAGCTCGGCCCGGGCGGCTTCGATGTCCGAGATGACCAGGTGCGTCCCCCGGTACGAGCCCGGCGTCGCGTCCGTGATGCCGATCCCGATCGTGATCGAGCACGCCGAGCCCGGGGGCGTCATCTGCACGACGCGGAACTCGTCGTTGGGCTGGTGGTCGACGTCCAGATTGAAGCCGAGGGTGTCGACGTAGAACGCCTTGGCGCGGTCCACGTCCGAGACGGGTATCAGCACGAGCTCGAGCTTGTAGTCCACGATCAGACCCTCCTTCGTGGTCGCGGTCGGCCATCGCACAGGATTCGACGTCGGTATCGGCCGGAACTCATCGGTTCGGCAAGGCTCCTAGCCGGGGACCGCGCCGCAGGTCAGGTCACGGCACAGGCGGTCATGGCGCCGGCCCGGTCGGAGGCGGCGAACGCCGCGGCGTTCCCCAGCTCGTCGAGCCTGGTCAGCCTTTTCAGCATCGTCTTGCCCCGATTCCACTCGATAAGCTCCGATCGGGTCATCGGCGCGCCGGTCCCGTAGGCCGGGAACCGGTCGACGTCGGCCGGGAACCGGTCGACGTCGGCCAGGGCGCTCCGGGAGCCCGGTGGTCTTCAGCCACAGGACCCAGACGCCGTGGGGCCCGAGCTCGGTGGCCCACTGACGGCACTGGCTCTCGATGGCGTCGAAGGCCACCGCGGTGCCTCCGACCTCGGGGAGCGTCTGGTGGGAGGTCGAGGCCGTGATGGCCATGATC
>JBOGVU010000038.1:0-23371 GCA_050692915.1 Actinomycetota bacterium
ATCTTGTTCCACCCGGTGCCGTGGGAGTTCCACGCCGTCCACCATCCCTCGTACATCGACTTCTTCGAGGAGGTCCTGGCGGAGACCACCGACCCGGCGCAGATCGAGTCGAAGTTCGAGCAGCAGTACGCCACCGACCCGTGGTACGTGCACCTGTACCGGACCTCGAACGCGTACCACGGCGTCCACCCCTTCTACATGTGGTACTGGGGCGCGCATGCTCTGGATCACCTCGGGGACGTGATCTTCGTGGGCGGCGACCGCCGGTCGGTCCGGCGGATGGGCTTCCGGGCCGCGTCCACGTTCGCCGACGCGCTGGAGATGGCCCGGGAGCGCGTCGGGGGCAGCCCCACGATCACGTACCTGCACTCGCCGCCCCTGGCGCTGGCCGAGGTGCGGTGATGGCCTCCCTGCTCGACGAGATTCGGCAGGTGGCCCGGGGGTGGCGGTGGGGCCGCCGGCCCCTGGTCCCGCGGTCGGCCGAGCCGTTCGCCCCGCCGCCGGAGCCCCGGGAGTTCCCCACCGAGTGGGCCCGCACCCCCTTGGGCAGGGCCGCCCGGGCGGCGATCCAGCGCTTCGCTCTCAGGCCCCTGGTGTGGTCCGAGACGGACCCGAGGGTCCATGGGCTCGACCATCTCGAGCGGCTCCGGGGCCCGGTCGTGTTCGTGGCCAACCACTCCAGCCACCTCGACGCCCCGCTGATCCTGTGCTCGCTACCGGAGAGGTGGCGCCGCAGGACCGCGGTGGGGGCCGCGGCCGACTACTTCTTCGACGTGTGGTGGCGGGCCGCCGGCACCGCGCTGGTGTTCAACGCGTTCCCGGTGGAGCGCTCCGGCGGCCGGCGCCTGTCCGACACGCCGTGGCGGCTGCTCAGGGAGGGGTGGAGCATGGTGGTGTTCCCCGAGGGCACCAGGTCGAAGGACGGCTGGGTGGGCCGGTTCCGGCCCGGCGTGGCCAGGCTGTGCGCCGGCGCGGGTGTCCCCGCCGTGCCGGTGGCCATCCGAGGGTCCTTCGCCGCCATGCCCAGGGGAAGGGGCTGGCCTCTGCCCGGTCGGTTCCCGGTCTCGGTTCGATACGGTCCGCCGGTCTTCCCGGAGCCGGGCGAGGGCGCCCGGGCCTTCATGGAGCGCCTGTCGGATGCCATGGCCCGGCTGTGGGACGAGGATCGGCACGACTGGTGGGGGGCCCAGGTCCGGGCGGCTCGCGGACGGACCCCGCTCCCGGCGGGACCGAGCGGCCCCAGGTGGCTCCGCGTGTGGGAGGCCTCCCGGCCGCTCCCTCGACGCCGGACCCGCCCCAGGGTCTGGTCCTGAACGCCACGGTCCTCCTCCTGGTTCGGCACGGCGTGACCGATGCCACCGGGAAGCGCCTGTACGGACGTACGCCGGGGGTCCATCTCTCCGAGCGGGGCCGGGTCCAGGCCGATGCGGTGGCGGAGCGGCTGGCGGCCCTGCCGATCCGAGCGGTGTACACGAGCCCGCTGGAGCGCTGCCGGGAGACCGCCGCCCCGATCGCCCGAGCGCTCGGCCTCCGGGTCCGGACGGACCGCGGCGTGCTGGAGACGGATATCGGTGCGTGGACCGGACGAACCTTCGGCCAGATCCGCCGCTTCGGCCTGTGGCGCCAGATCCTTACCGTGCCGTCCTCGGCCCGGTTCCCCCAGGGCGAATCGCTGGCCGAGGTCCAGGCCCGAACCGTGAAGGCCTTGGAGGCCATCGCATCGCGGCACCAGACGGAGATCGTCGTGGTGGTGAGCCACGGCGATCCGATCCGCCTGGCGCTGGCCCACTACGCGGGAGCCCACCTCGACCACTTCCAGCGACTCGAGGTGGCCCCCGGCTCGGTCTCCGCCGTGGCGATAGGCGGTCTCTCCCCCCGCGTCCTCCGCGTGAACGACACGGGTGACCTCTCGGATCTGCTCCCACGGAGGACGCCCCGGCGCTGACGGTGGGAGGATAGGGCGGTGATCGAGCTCGATCCCGTCGACCGCATCACCGCGGGAGCGGTCGGGCCGCCGGGGGAGCGGGTCTTCTACCTCCAGGGCCGTCAGGCCGACAGACTGGTGACGGTGCTCCTCGAGAAACAGCAGATCGAGCTGCTGTCGGCCTCGCTCGTAGAGATCCTGGCCCGCACGGGGAAGGAGACCGGGGAGGGGCCCGGCGAGGAGGAGATGGGCCTGGAGGATCCCGTCTTACCCGAGTGGCGGGCCGGCCGACTGTCGATCGGCTACGACGAGGCTCGCGATCTCGTCCTGCTCGAATGCGAGGAGTACATGGAGGGCTCCGAGGACGAGGAGGACGACGACGACGAGGACGTGGACGGGCCGGAGGCGGCCCGGATCCGCTTCTGGGCCTCCCGCGAGCAGGCCCTGGCCCTGGCCCGGCATGGCGCGGCGGTGGCCGCGGCCGGGCGCCCCCGGTGCGAGCTCTGCGGCAACCCCCTCGATCCCGAGGGCCACGTGTGCCCCGCCCTGAACGGCCACCGCGGAGCGGAGCCGGCGTGAAGACCGAAGACGATCTCGGGGCGCTCCTCGAGCGCGGCGACCTCGAGGTGGTCGGCCTGCTCCCCCGAGCCTCGAACTTCACGTTCCTCGGCCGGGTCCGGTCCGGAGGGCGTTCCGTGCCGGTCGTCTACAAGCCCCGGGCCGGGGAGACGCCGCTGTGGGACTTCCCCGACGGCACGCTGTGCAACAGGGAGGTCGCGGCGTCGGTACTGGCCGACGCGCTCGGATGGCCGAACGTCCCTCCCATGGTCCTCCGCGACGGGCCCCAGGGAGTCGGGTCCGTTCAGCGCTTCGTGGAGGCCGACCCCGCCCAGCACTACCTCACCCTCCGGGAGCGGCGGCTCGACGAGTTCCGGCCCGTGGCGGCCTTCGACGTCGTGGCCGGGAACGGCGACCGCAAGTCGGGGCATTGCCTCCTCGGCGAGGACGGGCGCGTCTGGGTGGTTGACCACGGGCTGTGCTTCAACGTCGAGCCCGTCCTCCGCACCGTGATCTGGGACTTCGCGGGCCGGCCGGTGCCCGGCGACCTGCTCGCCGACCTCGGTCGCATCGCCGGGGAGCTTCGCCGGGGACCGCTCCGGCGGCGCATGCTGGACCTGCTGGCCGAGGAGGAGGTGGACGCCACCGCCGACCGGGCGGAGGCGCTGCGTTCGGCAGGCGTATTCCCATCGCCGGGGCCGGGCCGGTCGGTTCCCTGGCCGGCGATCTGAGTGCTCGCGGCCGGCTTCACCGTCCTGCGGTAGGTCAGCGGGGCCGGGCCGCGGCCAGGCGGTACAGCCGGACCGCAACGGGCACCATGACGACCAGGATGGCCAGCAGCCAGGCCAGCGCCTTCCACTCCGAGCCATCCGGGATGGACAGGCTCCGGGCGGCGTCCGGTCCGAGGATCTGGGTCCGAACCGAGTTGACAACGTGGGTGATCGGCTGGTTCTCGACGAACGCGCGGAGCCACCCCGGCATGTTGACCGGGTTGACGAAGGCGCTGCTGGCGAAGGTGAACGGGAACAGCCAGATGAACCCGGCCGATTGGGCCACCTCGACGCTGCGCACGGCCAGACCCACCGACGCTCCCACCCAGGAGAACGTGAAGCTGAGGAGGAGCAAGAAGCCCACGGCGCTGATCCACCCGAACAGGGTGCCGTCCGGACGGAAGCCCACCAGCATCCCCACCACGATCATCACCCCGACGACGAACATGTTCCGAACCAGGTCGGACAGGGTCCGGCCGGTGAGCACCGCCGAGGGAGCCATGGGCAGGGACCGGAACCGGTCGATCAGCCCCCGCTGGAGGTCGGCGGCCAGGCCGATGCCCGTGGCAACCGAGCCGAAGGCCACCGTCTGGACGAAGATCCCGGCCATCAGGAAGTTGATGTAGGTCTCGCCGCCACCGACGTCGATCGAGCCGGCGAAGACGTACCGGAACAGGACCACGAACATGATCGGCTGGATGGTGGCGAACACGATCAGCTCTGGGATCCGAGGGATCTGGATCAGGTGGCGCTTCGCCATTACCACGGCGTGGGACAGCGCCCGGCTCACACCCGATGTCCGAACGGCGAGCTGGCGAACCGAAGGCTCCGTTTGCACGCTCATCGGACGGCCTCCCTGTCCCGCATCCCGGCGCCATCGCCCTCGGCGTCCTCTTCGGTGGGTTCGGCCACGCGACCGGTGAGCGTCAGGAACACGTCGTCGAGGGTGGGCCGGTGGAGACTGAGGTCGTCGAGGTGGATCCCCGCGGCGTCGAGCTCCCGGACCGCCGCGGCTAGCGCTCGTGCTCCCGCGGTGACCGGGACGGCGGCGTGCCGCCGTTCGGCTTCCACGTGGACGTCGGGGCCGCAGTGTGTCCGAAGGACGTCCACGGCCTTGTTGAGGTCGCCCTCGTCGGTGACGGTGACCTCCAGGCGCTCCCCTCCGATCCGGGACTTGAGCTGGTCCGTCGTCCCTTCGGCGATCACCCGTCCGCGGTCGAGCACGGCGATCCGGTCGGCCAGCCGGTCGGCCTCCTCCATGTACTGCGTGGTGAGCAGGATGGTGGCGCCGCCGGCGGCCAGCTGCTCGATGATGTCCCACATCCCCAGACGTCCCCGGGGGTCGAGCCCGGTGGTTGGCTCGTCCAGGAACAGCACCTCGGGGGCGAAGATGAGGCTGGCCGCAAGGTCGAGCCGCCGGCGCATCCCGCCCGAGAAGGTCTTCACCACCCGGGAGGCCGCGTCGGCCAGGTCGAACTGGCTCAGCAGCTCCTCGGCCCGCCGTCTGGCCACGGCTTTGGGAAGGTTGTACAGGCGGCCGAACATCTCCAGGTTCTCCCGCCCGGTGAGGTACTCGTCGACGGCGGCATACTGGCCGGTCAGGCCGACCCGCGAACGGAGCTCGTCGGGCTGGCGGATCACATCCAGGCCGGCCACCTCGGCCGAGCCCTCGTCCGGGCGCAGCAGGGTGGTCAGCACCTTCACCGCGGTGGTCTTCCCCGCGCCGTTGGGGCCGAGGAGCCCGAACACCGTGCCCGCTCCCACGGTCAGGTCCACGCCGTCCAGGGCCACCACGTCGCCGAACGACTTCCGGAGCCCCCGGGCCACGATGGCCGGGCCGCGCGAGGTCGCGATGGCGTCGCTCAACGGCTGTGTCCTCCCTCGTGGCGCGCCGCCGGCGGGCGCCGGTGAGCGCGAGTATCCCACGGTAGCAGGTGATCGGTTCGGTGACCGCGCGCTACGGCCGGTCCTTCAGGCGGTACACGAACCGGAGGGCCTGCCAGTCCTCGTCGATCGAGCACGACTTGTTGTCCACCAGCCCCGCGTCGAGCCCGACCCGCTGGACGATCTCGAACGTCAGGTCGCTCTCGATCGGGGAAGCCTTCTTCGGCCAAGCGATCCACAGCCCGCCCGCGGGCGTGAGGGCGGCCGCGAGGCTAGGGAAGCGCCGCAGGAGCTCGGAGCGCTGGCTCGTGAAGAACACGATGAGGTCGAGCTCGCCTCTCGGACGGGAGTGGATCCTGACGCCATCGGCGAGCGGTGCCAGGGCCTCACGGAAGCCCCTCGGGGAGCCGACTATGGCCACCTCGGCGCCGGCCCTGATGCCGAGTTTCTGGCTCAGCGGTGTGCCGGAGTAGTCCTTCTCCGCCACCTCAGGATGCCCGGCGGCGGACGTAGTCCCGGAGCACGAAGTCCCCGGCGGACTCGGCCGACATCAGGAACACCCGTCCCGAGGTCAGCCGGGCCAGCCGCTCCATGAATCGGGTCAGCCCCGGCGCCTCCTCGAGCATGAACACGTTGATGGTCACGCCGGCCCGGGCCAGGCGCATGGCCTCGGTGAGGGTCAGCCGGATCGTCTCCGGGACCGGCGGCCACGAGAAGAACACCTGCTCGCCCTCGAGGTGGGCCGTGGGCTCCCCGTCGGTGACCATCACAACCTGTCTTGACGCCCGGGGATGCCGGGCCAGCAGCCGCCCGGCCAGGTTGAACGCGTGCTGCATGTTCGTCCCGTATACGCGTTCCCATCCCGCGACCGTGAGATCCTCGGGCTCCAGGCGCCGGGCGTAGTCGGAGAACCCGATCAGGTACAGGGTGTCGTACGCGTATCGACCCTCGATCAGCGCGTGGAGGGCCAGGGCCATCCGCTTCGCCGGGACGAAGTGGCCCCGGAGCGGCATGGAGAAGGACAGATCGAGCAGGAGGGCGGTGGCGGTCTCCGTGCGGGTCTCGGCCTCCTCCAGCTCGAGGTCGTCGGGGACGATGCGCACGGCGCGGCCCGGGCCCTCACGCAGCACCGCGTTGAACACCGTGCGCTGGACGGCCACGGCCCCGGTATCGCCGAACCGCCACGGCCGAGTTGCCCCGGTCGGCTCGGTCAGGCCACCGGGCTCGCTCGCCTCGTGGACACCCTCGCGGTCGCGGCGGAGCCTCTCGAACACCCGGACCAGGGCTCGCTCCCCGAGCTTCCGGGCGCCCCTAGGTGTCACCTCCAGCCGCCCGCGGTTCCGCGTCACCAGCCCGGCCTGCTCAAGAGCTCGCTCGATCTCCTTCAGCCGGCGGACGTCGGCGGCGGCGGCCTCTCCGAGGGTCCGGCGGACGGCCTCCTCGTCGACGTCCTCGATCGACGCGCCCGGGTAGTCGCCCCGGAGGGCCTGGTCGACCTCCTCGAGCTCGTGGAGGCGCTCCAGCGCGTCCACGGTGGCCTGGAGCGGCATGGCCTCCTGGCCGCCGGCCAGGGCCGGCTCCCCCCACGGCATGTCGGGGAACAGGTCGGCCAGGTGCGAGGCCAGCCGGTCGGCCTCGAAGGCCAGGTCGAGGTCGCCCATCACCTGGCGGGCCAGCTCCTCGAGCTCGCGTCGTCGGTCGGGGGGGAGCGAGGCCAGGAGGCGGCTCATGGCCGCCATCCGCCGGGCCATGTCCTCCAGGAGATCCTCCAGGGTCCGGGGGCGATCGGGGAACAGGTCCCCATACCGCCCCATGAACCGGTCGAAGTCCTCCTGGGTGTGCTCGCCGCGGTCCCGGGCCTCGATCATCGCGTTCAGGTCGGCGAGCATGTCCCTGGCTCGCTGAAGCTGGTCGGGCGTGAGGTTCTGCAGCCCCTCGGCCAGGCCCCGGAACCGGGCCCCCAGGATCTCCCGGGCCAGCTCCTCCATCAGGTCCTCGAACCGGCGACCGGCCTCCGGGTCGACGAAGCCGTACTCGCGCAGTTCGCGGAGCCGGCCGGGAAGGTCGGCGGGAAGGGAGTCGAGGTAACCCTCGCGGGCCCTGGCGTCGTCCTCGGTCCGGAACGAGAGCGCGGTCCGCTCCCGCTCCAGGATGTCGTCGAGCCGGCGGGCCAGGTCCTCCAGCGGCCCCTCGAGATCGAGGTTGGCCTGCTCGGCCCGCCGCGCCTGCCGCAGCCGTGCCGAGAGCGCGTCGGTGCCGCTGAACCGGCCCCGGAGGCCCCGGCGCATCAGGCGGCGCATGGCCCCCTCGGCGCCTTCGCCGGCCAGGATCTCCTCGGACATCTCCTCCAGGAGGTCCCCGGCCGACAGGTCCGGGCCCAGCGGCTCCTGGGTCCCGTCCCACCGCGAGTACCGGATCCGCACCCGACCAGCGTACGCTTCGGTGGACGGAAGGAGGACCGGTGCCCTGCGATCGCTGTGGCAAAGAGACCGACGCGGACCTGACCCGGTACGCGGCGTTCGAGGCCGACGAGGAAGTGATGGGCTTCGCGTTGTGCCCGGGGTGCAGCTACGGGCTCAACACCCTGCTCCGCGCGTACGTGGCCAACCGGGAGCTGACGCTCCACCCTTAGCCGGGCGAGACGGGGAGATCGACGGTCGCCGTGAGCGACACGGCGAACGGGCCCGTCCGAGGCGACGCGTACTGCGTCGAGCCGGTGGTGAGTTCCAGCTCGAGGACGTGGCCGGGCTCCAGACGCCAGGCGATCCCGTGCAGGTCGATTCGCCGGTCGACCGGCCCGCCGTCGAGGGCCACCGGCATGACCTGATCGTTGATCGTGGTCCGGGTACCGTCCGGCGCCACGTCGATGAGCTCGAGGAACACGAAAGCGCGCACGCCGGTCACCGTGCCCTGCAGGCGGGCGGCGGGGATCCCCACGATGGCCTTCGTTCCGTCGAGGGGACCGAACACCGGGCCGCGAGCGGCGGTGACCCCGAGCTCGGCCGCGGGTGCCGGTTCGCCGTCCGCTGGGCCGTCGCCGCCCCCCGGACCCGGCCCGACCAGGGTCCCGGTGAGGAGCGGGGCCCCTGCGCGGCGCTTGGTCCCGGGGAGCGGCCACGTCCCGGCGCCGTGATAGGTGCCGTCCTGGTCCTGCCACTCGATACGGGGGCCCGTGTCGACGTCGAGGTCCCAAACGTACCGGTCCAACCAGGCCACGATCCGTTCGCCGGGGAGCGAGCCCGCGCCGCCCGGCGAGGAGCACCCGGCCACGGTGTGCCCGGAGCAATAGGCGATCAGTTTGACGGGCGCGTTGCCCCGGATGTTCCGGTAGTTGTCGAACCCGTCCTCGAGAGGGAACAACGTGTCGATGGTCCCCTGGAGGATCAGCGTGGGCGTCCGGATGTCGGCAGACCTCGTCGTGGTGGACCGGACGGCGAACCAGTCGCGGATCGAGGGGCTGACGGTACCGGTGCCGGCAGCCTCGACGAACGCCTGGTGGATCTGGGGAGGGTACGAGCCCGTCTGGGGGCCCGCGGGCGACTGGAGGCCCAGCGCGGTCCCGGTGGCCAGGCCCGACCCGTACAGCGCCAGGTCCCAGGTCTGCTTGGGGACATCGCCGGGGAGGAGGTCGCGGAGGAGATCGCCCCAGGAGATCTCCGGCACGATGGCCTCGATCCGGTCGTCGAGGGCGGCGGTGTTGAGCTGGACCCCGCCGGCGTTCGACCCCCCGATCCAGCCGACCCGGGGGTCGCCCGGGCCGTCGATGAGGATCTCCGGCCGGCCGGCCAGGTAGGAGACCAGCGCCTGGGCGTCCTCGACCTCGAACCCGGGCGCCCCGACGTTGGCCTCACCGCCGGACTCCCCGAAGCCCCGGGAGTCCCACGTGAGGATGGCGTAGCCGCGATCGAGGAGGTCGGCGGCCAGCCCCGAGGGGACCGTGGCCCGGGTCCCGGCCCATCCGTGGGTCCCCATGACCGCCGGGGCCGGGGTCGCGGCCGAGGCCCCGCCCGGCAGCATCAGGGTGGCCACGATCGGCGTCCCGTCCGAGGACGTCACCACGATGTCGTCCTCGATCCTGACGGCGTCCTGAGCTCGTCCCGGGGTCGACAGGGCCATCACCAGGAGCGCCGACGTCGTGAGGAGGGCCGCTGTCCCGGCCATGCTGGGGAAGTTCGACGCGGGCCTGCCCCGACCCTGCGCCGTCAGGCGGGGGGAGGTGTCCCCGGATCGGGCGAGCCGTATCGGAACTCGCCGGACCGTTCCCCGGCGTCCTTGTTGAGCCGGCGGGAAAGGTGAAGGCCCTCCAGGGCGAACTCGACGGCAGCGGCCGCCGACCCGGGACTCTCCTCTTCGATCCCCAGCCGTCCCAGGACGCGGGCCAGGCCCGGCAGCTCGCCGAACTGATCGAGGAACTCCCCGGCCGTGGTCAGGTCGGAGGTTCCGGCGCTGAAGCCGCCGTCGAACCGAACCAGCAGGGGAGCGAAGTCGAACCCCGACAGCCGGCGGCGGAACACCCGGAGGATCGCTCCGGCCAGGGCTCGGCCCAGGATCTCCTCCTCTCGTCCCTCCTCCACGGTCTCGAGCTCGATCCTGCCGACCGAGCCGGCCAGAACGGACGGGAGGTCACAGGGACGCGGAACAGCCTCGGGCTCGCCGGACAGGGCGGCCCGGCGCACCGCGGCCGCCGCCAGCGACTCGAGGTTGCCGATGGAGAACCGCACCGAGACGCCGGACCGCTGGTTGACGTGCGGCGAGCGCCGGAGCTCATGGGTCAGCGAGGCCAGGACCTCCTTCATGAACGCCGGCACGCGAACGGGAGGCTCGCCGGCGGGGGGCCGGGCCTCCTGGTCCATGATCAGGACCTCCTCCTCGCTCGTCTCCGGGTAGTGGGTCCGCACCTGCGTCCCGAACCGGTCCTTCAGCGGCGAGACGATGCGGCCTCGGTGCGTGTAATCCTCGGGGTTCGCCGTGGCCACCAGGAGGAGGTCGAGCGGGAGCCGGATCCGGTACCCGCGGATCTGCACGTCGCGCTCCTCCAGGATGTTGAACAGGGCCACCTGGATCCGCTCGGGGAGGTCGGGTAGCTCGTTGATGGCCACGATCCCCCGGTTCGTCCGGGGGACCAGGCCGTAGTGGATCGTCAGCTCGTCGGCCAGGTACCGTCCCTCGGCCACCCGGATCGGGTCCACATCGCCGATCAGGTCGGCCACCGAGGTGTCGGGAGTGGCCAGCTTCTCCGCGTAGCGCCGGTCCGGGCCGACCCAGGCCACCGCCGTCTCCTCGCCCCGCTCGGCCACCAGGGCCCGGCACCTGGCACAGATCGGGCGGAACGGGTGGTCGTTCACCTCGCAGCCCTCGATCACCGGGGCCGCCTCGTCGAGCAGGTCCACCAGGTGGCGGATCAGTCGGGTCTTGGCCTGGCCCCGCTCGCCCAGGAGGATCAGGTCGTGCCCCGCCAGGATCCCTCGCTCCAGCGCGGGGAGGACCCGCTCGTCGAAGCCGACGATCGAGGGGAACAGAGACCCGCCGCCGGCCAGCCTCGCCAGGAGGTTCGCCCGGAGCTCCTCCTTCACGGTCCGATCGAGGTACCCGGAGGCGCGGAGCTCCCGGAGGGTGCTCGGTAGGGCCACCAGCCCACCCTACCCCAGGCCCGCCGGAACGCCCCTTGACGCACGGCGTGACCGGCTTTACCGTTGAGGTTCCCCATGTCCAGGACCCCTTTCTTCGGCGTGCTCGTCGCGCTCGCGCTGGTGGCCGGCACGGCGGCGGCGCCTTCCGCCGTCCGGGCCGCGGCCGCCAACGGGGACATCGTCTTTACTACCGGCCGGGGGACCGAGGTCTTCGAGGTCTGGACGATGGCGTTCGACGGCTCCGGAGCGAAGGAGCTGATCGGCGGCCCGCCCGGCTCCATCGAGGTCGACGGCGAGGTGAACCCCGCCGGAACGCAGGTCGCGTTCGCCCGGAAGTCGGGGAACGACGAGACCTACGACCTGATGGTCAAGGGGATCGCTCCGCCCGCGGAGGCCATCAAGATCACCGACGAGAACGGCACGGTGGCCACCGACCGCCAGCCGGCCTGGGCTCCCGACGGCAGCCGGATCGCGTTCACCCGGATGATCCGGGCCCAGAACACCTCGAACATCTGGGCGGTGAACCCCGATGGCAGCGGCCTGACCCAGCTGACTGAGACGCCGGCACCGGGGTACGACGCCAGCCCGACGTGGTCGAACCTTCTGTCGCAGGTCGCCTTCGTCAGTGACCGGTCGGGGCTGCCGCAGATCTACGTGATGGGCGCCGACGGGGTCACCGAGACCCAGCTCACGTTCGACGCGTGCTTCCACGCCGATCCAAGCTGGCATCCGACCTTGGGCGACGATCGGCTCGTGTACGCTCGCCTCTGTCCCGGAAGCCCGACCGGGTGGGACGTCTACTCGATCGATCCGTCCGTGCCGGGAGGCGCTCCCACCCCCGTGGTGGCCACTCCCCACAACGAGCTGCAGCCGGGGTGGTCGCCCGACGGGATGGAGATCGTGTTCACCAGGTACCCGGCGGGGGGCGGCGACAAACAGCTGTTCACCGCGCAGGAGGACGGCTCCGGCGAGGTCGGCCCGCTCGCCGACCACCCCGCCGTGGACATGTCCGCCGACTGGACCACGGCGATGACGGTGACGGCTAGGGGAGCTGAGATCGCGGAGGCCGGAACGACGGATGGGCGCGATGCTGCCACATCGGGCCCGCGGGCCCCGAAGAAGAAGAAGAAGGGGAAGAAGAAGCAGCAGATCCCCAAGAAGGTCATCAAGGGCGTCCGCTTCCTCCAGATGCGCAAGGCCAAGAGCGACGTCTTCGTCCTCAAGGTGACGCCGAACCTCATCCCTCGGGTCGACGTGGCCCTGGCCAAGGACGCGCTCCCCGGCCACGAGAAGACCAGGAACATGGCGAAGCGGCGCAAGGCCGTGGCGGCGATCAACGGGGACTTCGGGACGCCCTCGGGGAGGCCGTCCCACACGTTCGCCGAGGACGGCGACCTGAAGCAGGTGTCCTTCGCCGTTGCTCCGACCTTTGCCATGACCCAGGACGAGAAGACCAAGCACTTCGGCAGGCCCTTCGAGACGGTGACGGCGGCCGAGCACGACCAGTGGCCGGTCGAACGGTGGAACTTCGGGGAGCCGGGCGCCACCGAGATCTCCGCCTTCACCCAAGCGGGCGGGTCGCTGGAGCTTCCTCCCGCCAACGCGTGCTCCGCCCGGCTCCAGCCGGTCAGCGGCCGGCGGTGGGCCCCCGGGTTCGGGGGCGTGGTGGTCGACTACCAGGTGGCGGAGGTGACCTGCTCGCCCACGGCGTTGGCGGCCCCGGGTCCCGGCCAGGTGGTGCTGTCCGGCCAGCCGGGCAGCGACGGAGGGATCCTGGTGGGATCGCTTTCCCTGGGTGAGACCGTCTCGCTGACGTGGTCCATCGGCTTCCCCGGCGTTCTCGATACGGTCGGGGGCATCCCGTTGCTCGTGGAGAATGGCGCCGTCGCCGTACCCAAGCCGTGCACCACATCGATCTGCAAGCGCCATCCGCGGACGGCGATCGGCGTGACCGGAGCGGGAAAGATCCTGATGGTCGTGGTCGATGGCCGTCGGAAGGACTCGAGGGGGGTCACTCTGGGCCGCTTCGCCCGGCTCATGCAGGGCCTCAACGCGAGGTTCGCCCTGAACCTCGACGGCGGCGGTTCCAGCACGATGGTGGTCAGAGGGAAGAAGGGCGGCCTCAAGGTGGTGAACCGGCCCTCCGACGGAAGGCAGCGCAAGGTCAGCTCGGCCGTGCTGGTCATCAAGGGCAAGGACCCCGGCGAGTCGATCGGAGGGCCGCTGGCGGCGCCGCTGGCCCCGGCCCCGCCCCCGGCCAGTGATCGCGCCGGCGAGATCGCGGCCATGGACCCGGCCTCGACCGGAGGGCTGGCCGAGGCCCTGGTCTCGGGGACGTTCGGGCCGCGGGTCGACCTGCCCCGGGAGCTCCGGCGGGCCCTGCGGATCTTCAGGTCCGCGAGCTGACCTCCTCGGGGAGCTCCCACTCGACCACGGGCAGTTCCTGAGGGACCGGGGCGGGGCGTGGACGGCGGCCACGGCGCAAGAGGAGCGCCGCGGCGACGGCGACAACGGCGGCGGCGAACAGCGACGTGACCCACGGCGCGCCACTGGGCTCGCGTTCTACGGCTTGCGACTGCCGCAGGCGGCTCTCCAGTTCGTCCAGGCGGAGCTCGATCGAGCCGTCCAGTTCGTCGAGCCGGCTCTCGAGAACGTCCAGGGGCCGCTCCAGGTCCGTGATCCGGCGAGCGAGCCGGTATCGGATCCGGTGGACCTGTCCCTGGGTCCGGTCGAGGCTTCGAAGGAGGGACGCGCCCTCCTCGGTGCGGGCGATCGTCAACCACCCGCCGCCGAGGTCGCCCACGTACGACTCGTTGCAGGGGACGTTGCACAGACCCAGGTGATAGGAACCGGTGGTGACGTCCGGGACCGAGAACGTGATGGATGCGAGCGCCCTTCCATCACCCTGGTCCTCTATCGCGATCGGGCCGAGGTCGATGGCTCCTTCCGGGATGCTCGGGGGCTCGATCCAGCTGCCTGCCTGGATCAGGTAGGCGTGCCAGGGACCGTCCTCGATCCGTCCGGTTCCGCGGGCCTTGGTGTAGAACCTGGTCCGGCCGGTCACGGTTTCTCCTACGGTGACGTACTCGTCCTGGAACCCTAACGTCGACATCCCGCCGGCCCAGGCGCTCGTCGCCGGCAGCAGCAGCACGGCGGCGGTGGCCGCCACGAAGGATCGTCTCATCCTGTCCTCCTTCCGGTCATCCTCGCTGACGCTTCGAGAGGCGGACCGGTTCACGCCCAGGTGTAGAGTCCCCGCATGGCGGACCGGGCCTCCGTCCGGGTGGTCGAGCTACGAGTGCTTGAGGGGCCGAACCTCTACTTCACCCGGCCCGCCATCAAGCTGACGGTGTCGGTGCCCGGATGGCTCGCGGCGAGTGAGGCCCGGGCGGCGCAGATCGCCCGGCGGATCCGGGTACCCGGCCGCGCTCGCCCCGGCGCTCCCAGGAGCGAGGAGCGGCGGCGGTTCGTGGCCCGAGTGGCGGCCCACGTCACCAGGTCGCTGGCCGACGCCGCCGGCATCCGCATCGGCGTGCGCACCAGGCGTGGCCATGACCCCGAGCACATCGTGGTGGCCTACCCGTGGCGTCGGCGCACCGCGGCTGAAGCCCTGGCGCGAGAAGTGGCCGATCTGCTCGGGTCCTTGCTCCGGGCCCGCCGGCCGTTCCGGATCCTGCTGGCGGAGCGGGCCGCTCGGCTTGCCGCGGTCGAGCCGGGCCCCGGTCCGTCCGTGGCGGACCCTCACATCCCGGTGGTTACCGTGACCGGGACGAACGGCAAGACGAGCACGGTTCGCCTCCTGGCTCATCTCGCAGCCGCGGCCGGGCGAAGGGTCGCGTATACGTCCACGGACGGCGTGTACGTCGACGGCTCGCTCGTCGAGGAGGGTGACTACTCGGGGCCGAGCGGCGCGGAGATGGCCCTGGCCCAGCCCGGCGTCGAGGTCGCCGTTCTCGAGGTGGCCCGGGGCGGGATCCTGCTGAAGGGCATCGGTACCGCGCACGCCGACGTGGCCGTGGTCACGAACGTGTCGGCCGACCACCTGGGGCTCCACGGGATCTTCACCCTCGACCAGCTCGCGGAGGTGAAGGCCTCCATCACCCGCGTCGTCCGTCCTGATGGGTGGTGCGTGCTCAACGCCGACGACCCCAGGGTCCTGGCCATGCGCCGGACCGCCCGGGGACGGCCGTTCCTGTTCTCGATGGACCCCGACCACCCGGCGCTCCGGTCGGTCCTCGCGGAAGGCGGCCGGGCCATGGCCCCGATCGACGGTTGGATGGCCCTGCTGCGACCGGGATCCTCGATCGATCCGCTTATCAGGCTGGAGGATGTACCGGCCACCCTGGCCGGCATCTCCAGCGACCACGTCCAGAACGCCATGGCCGCGACGGCGGCGGCGTTGGGCATCGGTCTTCCTCGGGAAGACGTCGTGCGGGGGCTAGGGACGTTCGTCCTCGACCCCGAGCGCAACCCCGGCCGGGCCAACCTGTTCGAGGTGGACGGTCGGGTCGTGGTGATCGACTACGCCCACAACGAGGCCGGCATGCAGGGGCTCGTGCAGATCTGCAGGGGCCTCCGGCCCCTCGGCGCGACCGTGTGGATCGCGTTCGGGTCGGCGGGCGACCGGAGCGACGAGATCATGCACGCGGTGGGCTACGAGGCCGCCCGGGGCGCGGATCGGGTGGCCGTGGTGGAGCTGCCCCGGTACCTGCGGGGCCGCGACCCAGGTGAGGTGGTGGAGCGCCTCCGTGCCGGGGCCGTGGACGGGGGGGCCTCGGAGGTGCCCGATTTCCCCGACGAGGTGGCTGGCCTTCGGTGGATGCTGAAGCAGTCCCGGGAGGACGATGTGGTGGCCATCACCGCCCTGGGCCAGCGGTCGGAGCTCTTCGATCTGCTGCGGGGTCTCGGCGCCCTTGCCGTGGGACCGGCTCGGTGCCGGCAGCTGGTCCGCCGGGCCCGGGGCGCGCGGGGCTAGCCGTCGAGGGCCCCCCGGAGCCGACCCACCGGCCCGGTCAGGCCCCACCGCTCGGCCAGCTCGCCGAGGCGGCCGTCGTCGCGCTCGCCCGGCTCCAGCTCCAGCTCGAGGTCCTCCCGGATCGGCACGACCTCGCGCATCGCCTCCAGGTAATCGGCCGCCTCCCGGATCCGGGCCTTCAGGGCGGGGGAGCCCCGCAGGGGCCCGGTCCGGGCCCGCTCGGCACGGGCGTCCTCCTCCATGGCCTCCAGCGAGGGGTATGTCAGGATCAGGGCCCGGGCGGTCTTCTCCCCGACGCCGCGGACGCCCGGCAACTCGTCCGAGGGATCCCCGCGAAGGATGGCGAAGTCCCCGTATCGGCCGGCCGGCACGCCGTACTTCGCCTCCACCCCGGCCTCGTCGAGGACCTCGAGCTCGGAGACCCCTCGCTTGGTGAACAGTACCCGCACGCCGGGATCGCGCACGCACTGGATCAGGTCGCGGTCCCCGGTGACGATGTCGATCCGGTCCCGCCGCCCGGCCCCCGCGCAGAGCGTCCCGATGGCGTCCTCGGCCTCCCACCCCGGGGCCGAGGCCACCGTCATGCCCGTGGCGGGCAGGATCTCGAGCAGCACGTCGAACTGCTCGGGCAGCCCCTCGGGGTCCACCGCCCGCGTCGCCTTGTAGCCATCGTAGGAGGCCACCCGCGGGGCGGGGCGCCAGTCGTCGTCGAAACAGTGCACGACCTCGTCCGGGCCCCGGTCGCGGACCAGGCGGGCGCACATGTCGAGGTACCCGTGGAGCGCGTTCACCGGCTTCCCCTGTGGATCGGTGATCGTGGCCGGGAGCGCGAAGAACGCCCGGTACATCAGGCTGGAGGTGTCCAGGAGCAGTCGGTGGGTCACGACGACGACGATTATGCTTGAAGAGATGGAGCGCGAGGTGGCCAGGCCCGAGGAGGAGTGGCGCCGGAAGCTGACCCCGGAGCAGTACCGCGTCCTCCGGGAGCAGGGGACGGAGCCGCCGTTCAGCCACGAGTACGCGGTCACCAAGGACCACGGCAGATTCCGGTGCGCGGCCTGCGGGGCGGAGCTGTTCAGCTCGGAGGCGAAGTTCGACTCCGGCACGGGCTGGCCCAGCTTCACGGAGCCCGCCGTGGCCGAGGCGGTGGAGCTTCGGGAGGACCGCTCCCACGGCATGGTCCGGACCGAGGTCGTGTGCCGTCGGTGCGGCAGCCACCTCGGCCACGTGTTCGACGACGGCCCGGGTCCTACCGGGCTCCGGTACTGCATCAACGGCGTGTGCCTGGTCCTGGATCGGGAAGCGTGAGCGCCGGCGCACGCGGGCCGGTGACCACCGTGGCCGACCTCATGAGCAGCCCGGTGATCACCGCCGTGTCGGACGAGACCGTGGCCGCTGCCGCGGCTCGCATGATGGAGGCGGGAGTGGGCTCGGTCCTGGTCGTCGAGGGCGATCGACCTGTAGGCATCCTCACCGAGCGAGACCTGATCCGTCTGGCCGCCGACCCCACGCCCTCGTCCGAGGCCCGGTTGTCGGACTGGGCCACGCCGGACCCCGACACGATCCCCCCGGACGAGGACCCCTCGGACGCCATGGAGCGGATGGAGCGCCGGGGGTACCGGCACCTCCCGGTGGTCGAGGACGGCCGGCTGGTCGGCGTGGTGTCGCTCCGGGACCTGGTCCGGGTGGCCAGGATCCAGCCGGTGGACCGACCCGCAGCGGAAGTCCCGCCGGGGCTCGAGGGCGTGGCGGTGGCGGAGACGACCGTGGGGGACGTCCGGGGCCGGGAGGGCTTCTTCCACTACCGGCAGTACAGCGCCCCTGAGCTGGCCGCCGAGCGAGACTTCGAGGACGTGTGGCACCTCCTTTTCGAGGGCGACCTGCCCGACCGGGCCGCCCGCCGGGCGTTCCTCGACGAGGTGCGGCCGCTGCGGGCCATCCCCGACGAGGTCGTGCCGGTCCTCCCCGAGATCGCCGGGGCCGGGGAGCGGTTCGATCCCCTCGACGCCCTCCGGGCCGCCTACTCCGTCCTGTCCCTGGGGTTCCGCCCGTGGCTGGACGTCGACGCCGCGGAGCTCCGGTCCCAGGCTGTGCGCACCTGCGCGGTGTTCCCCACGCTCACCGCCGCCCTGTACCGGCTGCGGAACGGGGAGAAGCCGGTCGAGCCCCACGAGGACCTCGGCCACGCCGCCAACTACCTGTACATGATGAGCGGCGAGGTCCCCGCCGAGGAGCACGCCCGGGCGCTGGAGCAGTACCTGGTCCTGACGATCGACCACGGCTTCAACGCCTCCACGTTCGCGGCCCGGGTCATCACGTCCACAGGGGCGGATCTCGGCTCGGCCGTGGTCGGCGCCCTCGGCGCCCTGTCCGGCCCGCTCCACGGCGGTGCGCCCAGTCGGGCCCTCGACATGCTGGACGAGATCGGCACGCCGGCCCGGGCGGAGGGATGGCTGCGCGACGCCGTGGGATCCGGGAAGCGGCTCATGGGCTTCGGCCACCGGGTGTACCGGACCGACGACCCTCGGTCGGTGATGCTCCGGGAGGTAGCCGAGCGCCTGGACGGCGAACGGGTTGCGTTCGCCCGCGAGGTCGAGATCAAGGCCGTCGAGGTCCTCCGTGAGCTGAAGCCGGGCCGGGAGCTGTACCCAAACGTCGAGTTCTACGCCGGGATCGTCATGGACCTCATCGGCATGCCGCGGGAGCTGTTCACGCCGACGTTCGCCTGCAGCCGCGTGGTCGGCTGGTGCGCCCACGTGATGGAGCAGGCCGCCGACAACCGGCTGATCCGCGCCCGGTACGTGGGGCCGGAGCCCCCGCAGCCGGTCCCGGACGCCTAGCCCCCGAGCTCGGGGATCGCCACGACCGTCCGGCCGTCACGATCGCCGGCCCGCCGGCCGTTGGTGATCCGCCGCGACTCGAGCTCGCCGAGAGCCTCCTGGGCGTGGTCCACGCACACGACCACGAGGTCACCGGGCCGGCTCCGGTCGAGGGCCCTCCGGACCGCCTCGCGCTCGTCGAGCACGATCTCCGCGCTGCCGGCCCTGGCGCCCTCGCGCATGGCCTCCTGAACGCCCTCCATGACCAGGTCGGCGGTCTCCCCGCGCTTCCGGCCCCTGGTCCCTTCGTCCTCGCGGATCACGATGTCGTCGAAGTAGCGGGCCGCCACCCGGCCGAGCGCCCGCATGTCCTCGTCGCGACGGTCGCCCGGCGTGGCTATCACGGCCACCCGGAGGTTCGCCGACCACGAGGCCGCGCCCGTGGCGCCCGGTCCCGTGGGCGCCGACGAGGTCACCCGCTCGACGAACTCGCCCACCGCCTCGAGCCCGTGGGCGTTGTGGGCGTAGTCGATCACGACCTTCATCCCGTTCACCTCGACGAGGTTGAGCCGCCCGGGCGCCTGGAAGATCGAGGTGGTGAAGGTCCGGAGGCCCTGCCGGATGTCGTGAAGGTGCGCGCCGGCTGCGTGCGCAGCGGCCGCGGCGGCCATGGCGTTCTGCACCATCATCCGGGCCCGCCCCTCGAACGTGGCCGGCAGGAGTTGGGTGTGGGCGATCGGCAGTGTCCGCCGCCCCTCCCGGATGGCGATGCGCTCCCCTCGCTCGTCGCGGTCGAGCACCACGGCCTTGCGGCCCCGGCGGACCCACCGCTCCACCAGCGGGTTGGACTCCTGCATCGTGAACAGGATCACCGAGCCCGAGCAGTGCCGCCGCATCTCGGCGACCAGCGGGTCGTCGGCGTTCAGCACGGCCGCGCCGGTCCTGGGGACGGCCTCAACCACCACCCGCTTCACCTCCGCGAGCGCCTCCAGCGAGTCGATCTCCTTCAGCCCGAGGTGGTCGCCGGTGACGTTCAGCACCACGGCCACGTCGTTCCGCCCGTAGCCCAGCCCCTCCCGGAGGATCCCCCCGCGGGCCACCTCGAACACGGCGAAGTCGACGCGCGGGTTCTGGAGCACCTTCTGGGCCGACTTCGGCCCGCTGGCGTCGACCTTCCGCACCAGCCGCTCATCGATGTAGATCCCGTCGGTCGTGGTCATGCCGACCCTCCGACCCATCCGCGTGAAGATATGGGAGATCATCCGCACGGTCGTTGTCTTGCCGTTCGAGCCGGTCACCGCGACGATCGGGATCCTGGAGGGCTCCCCCGGCGGGAACAGCAGGTCCACCACGGGCTTGGCCACGTACTGGGCCTCGCCCTCCGTGGGATGGGTGTGCATCCGGAAGCCGGGGGCCGCGTTCACCTCGATGATGGCCCCGCCGGTCTCCCGGACCGGCTGGGAGATGTCCGGGGTCAGGAAGTCGATACCGGCCACATCGAGGCCGACCACCCGGGCCGCCTCCTCGGCGATCTCGACGTTCTCCTCATGGGCCTCCCACGTCCGGTCGATCGAGATCCCACCGGTCGACATGTTGCCGGTCTCGGCGAGCTTCACCATCTCTCCGTCCGGGGGCACGTCTTCCAGCCCGTACCCCTGCTTGCGTACCAGCTCCTCCGCGGCCCGGTCCACCTTGATCCGGGTGAGCACCTTCTCGTGCCCGATCCCCCGGCGAGGGTCCTGGTTCGTGATCTCCACGAGCTCGTGGACCGTGTGCCGGCCGTCGCCGGTCACGTGGGCCGGTAACCGCTGGGCCACGGCCACCATGTGCCCCCCCACGACCAGGACGCGGTAGTCGTTCCCGTCGACGAAGGACTCCACCACCACGAGCCCCCGTTGCGATTCGCCCGCGGCACGGTCGAACGCCGCGCGCACGGCCGCCTGGTCCCGGAGCTCGAGGCCCACACCCCGGCCGTGGTTCCCGTCGAGAGGCTTGGTGACGACGGGGAAGCCGATCCGCCCCGCGGCGGACACGGCGTCCTGCGCACTGCGCACGATCTCGGACCTCGGCACGGGCAGGCCGGCCGCGGCCAGGAGCCGGTTCGTGAGGTTCTTGTCCGAGGCGATGTCCACGGCCAGGGCCGGCGTGTTCGAGGTCATGGTGGCCCGGATGCGGCGCTGGTACCGACCCTGGCCCAGCTGAACCAGGGACTGTTCGTTCAGCCGGATGAAAGGGATGTCGCGGCCCACGGCCTCGTCCACGAGGGCCTGGGTGGACGGCCCGAATGCCCGCCGCTCCGCCAGGAGGATGAGGGCCTCGAGCTCCGCCAGGAAGTCGAAGGCCGCGTCCGCCTCCACCAGGTGGTTGACGAGGCGAACCGCCAGCTTCCCCGCCTCCAGCCCGACCCGTTCCTCGCCGTAGCCGTAGATCACGTTGTAGGTGCCGGGCTCGACCGCCCCCCGGGTCTTCCCCCGGTACACGTGCGCGCCCGTCTCCCGCTGAAGCGCGATGGCCACGTGTTCGGCAACGTGCCCCAGCCAGGTGCCGTCCTCGAGACGCTCCACGAAGCCCCCCGGCCGACCCAGGGAGCACGAGTGATCGCGGAGGCCGGGCAGGAGGTCGAGCAACGCCTCGTTGAACCCAGCCAGCGAGTGCGACGGCCAGTGCTCCAGGGAGCCGAGGTCGACGAACAGGCGGATGCAGGGGTCGTAGGACCAGAAGTTCGGTCCCCGGAACACCTGCGTCTCCAGGATCCGGAGGTCGGGCCGGGGCGCGGGCTTTTCGGAGACCGGCTCCCGGCGTACGCGCTCCCGGTCGGCCCTGCTCCGGGTCACTCCGACGCCTCCAGCTCCCGGTCCTCCGGGGGCTGGATGAGGCTCCGGGCCCGGAGGTCGAACCACGAGCCGGTCGGCAGGGCGTGGACCACGGCGCCGGAGACCATCATGGGCCGGTGCCCCTTGATCTGGTGGGCGTCGGTGACCACGTCGCGCCCGTCGACGACCGTCACCGCCCCCCGGCCGAGCACCTCGAGCGTGCGGTCCGGATGGATGATGGCCGCGGTGTCCTCGTCGAGGCCGATGCCCAGGAGGCGGGGTGACAGCGCCACCGCGGCCAGGAGCCGGCCCCACCGCCCCCGCTGCTCGAAGTGCTGGTCAACGACCACGCCCTCGATCAGGCCCAGGCCGGCTGAGAGATGGATCATCCGGTGCTTCGGGCTGGCTCCCGACCGGCCGAACGCCACCATGTGCGCGGCCACGGCGCTGGCCCCAGCCGACGTCCCAGCCACGACGACGCCACGGTCGTGTGCCGAGGCCACGGCGTCCTCCAGGCGGGTGCCGCCGACCACGGACACGAGCCGAAGCTGGTTCCCGCCGGTGAGGAAGACGCCGGTGGCCTCAGCCACCTTCCCGCTCGTGGAGGGCTCGTTGGCCTCCTGGCGGGACAGGGGGCACAGTCCGGTGACCTCGCTCGCACCGAGCTCTGAGAAGAGCTCCGCGTACCGGTCGGTGGCCCGCTGGCCGAACGTCGAGGCCGTGGCGATGACCACGATCCGGGCGTCTCCGCCCCCTGCGAGCTCGACGAACCGCGAGAGGATCGCCCCGTCCCGACGCTTGTCCTCCGCGCCGCCGATGATCATCACGGATCCGGCGGTGCTGCGGACCCGCCGGGTGGATGAGTGATCGGCAGAGGTCATCGAACCATTCTAGCCCCGAGGTCTCCGGGGACCGGCCCTAGAGGCCCAGCCCACCCGTGACGTCATCGACGGCGTCACCGAGGTCGTCGACCACATCTTCGACCGTGTCCACCGCGTCATCAACGACGTCCTCGACCGTGTCGACGGTGTCATCGACCACTCCGCCCGCGTCGTCGACGAGATCCCCGACGGGGTCGCCGGAGCCATCATCGCCGCCACCTCCGCCGCCGGGGGACGAGCCGGAGCCGCCGGACCCTCCGCTGCCGTCCTCCTGGTCGCCCGAGCCGCGGCCATCGTTCCCGGCCGGTCCCTGGTCGCTCCCTCCGGGCCCGCCCCCGTCGGAGGTCTGGCCGGTCGAGGTCTGGGCGGTTACGGGATCGGCCGTGATCGCGGTCCGGGCCGGCTGCTGAGCCGGGGGCGCGGGCACGAACGCGCTGGCGCTCAGGGCCACGATGCCGACCGCGGCCTGGGTCACGACGGCGGCCCCGGCGCGGGCGGCCCCGGCCAGTGACGTGCCCGCCGACCGCAGCGAGATGAATGGGAGCTGCGCGGCCCAGGAGACCG
Organism: Actinomycetota bacterium; assembly: GCA_050692915.1. GTDB lineage: Bacteria > Actinomycetota > UBA4738 > UBA4738 > CALAEC01 > CALAEC01. The sequence continues at coordinate 22,819 of JBOGVU010000038.1, forward strand.
GCCCCACCTTCCACCACAGGCGTCCCAGCGACACAGCGATGAACGTCCGGACGACATCAGGGTCGAACTGCCCGCCGGCGCACCTGGTGAGCTCGCGACGGGCCGCGGCGATGCCCATGGGCTTCTTGTACGAGCGCGATGCAGTCATGGTCTCGAACGAGTCGCAGACGGCCAGGATGCGGCCTCCCCGGGAGATGCCCATCCCAGAGCGCCCCGTCGGGTACCCCTCGCCGTCGAAGCGCTCGTGATGCTCGCTGATAGCCGATCCCCACTCCCCGAGCCAGGGGAGCAGCGGCCCGGCCAGACGGGCCCCCGCCTCGGGGTGGCGCTTCAGCGCGTCCCACTCGTGCGGCTCGGGCTTTCCCGGCTTGTTGAGGATCTCGGTGGACACCTCGAGCTTGCCGATGTCGTGGAGCAAGGCCGCCCATCGCAGCCGGTCCCGATCTGCTCGGGGAAGCTTCATCGCGGCCGCCAGGAGGTCGGTGAGCACGCGGACCCGCTCCGAGTGTCCCCGGGTCTGCCGGTCGTGGGCGTTGAGCGTGGCCACCAGCTC
>JBOGVU010000039.1:0-23164 GCA_050692915.1 Actinomycetota bacterium
CCACGTCGTCACCGAGCGCGAACCAGAACAGCGCGGAGTGGACCCGCATGACCTCGATCGTGGCGGGCTCGGCCATCCACGAGATGACGGCCCGGGCCCGAACGTCCGCGGAGCCGGTCCCGTCGACGAGCCGGTCCAGCGGCTCCACCCAGTCGCTGCGGGCGTGCTCGATCAGCGCCAGGAGAAGGTCCCGCTTGTCCTTGAAGTGGTAGTGGCACATGCCGTGCGAGACGCCGGCGGCCGCTGCAACCCGACGGGTGGTGAACCGCTCGATGCCTCCCTCGGCGAGCACGGTACGGGCCGCCTCCAGGATGCGATTCTTGGTCTCGGTGCCCTGCGCGGATCTACTGGGGCGGTCGGGTTCGGCCCTCACCGGCCGAGGTCCACGGCCACCGCGCTGATCTCCCGAGCCAGCGCCTCGACGCCGGAGAGCTTCGGGACGCACACCGCCACGCCGGACTCCTTGGCCATCCGCTCGACGTCGGCGTCGACGTACGCCGAGTAGAGGATGATCTGCTGCTCGGGGCGAGCATCCCGGATCCGCCGGGCCGTCTCCAGTCCGTCCATGCCGGTCAGCTTCAGATCCAAGACCACCACGTCGGGGTCCGCCCCCTCGACTTCGCTGAGGGCTTCCTCCCCGGACGCGGCGTCGCCGACGATCTCGAACCCGTGGAGGCCCAGGATGTCGACGAGCATCTTCCGGACGTGGTCCGTGTCCTCGGCGATGTACAGGCGGATGTTCACGTCTTCGCCGCCAACCGGCGTTCGCAGAACTCCCGGTTCCGCACCAGAACCTCCCTGATCGCTCCCTCGTCACCCAGATACGTGCGCAGGTCCAGCTCCAGCGAGATGCTCCCGGCGAACCCGTCTCGGGCCACCTCGTCGAGCAGCGTATCCAGCGCGAGCACCCCCTCGTCGACGGAGAGGTGGGAGTCCCACCCCTTCCCGGCATTGTTCGATAGGTGGAAGTGAACCACCTTTGTCCGGTACCGTCGATAGGACTCGAGGATGTCGTAGCCAGACACCGCCAGGTGGCTGGTGTCCAGGACCAGGTGCGTGAACCGGTCGAGGTCGTCGAAGTCCTGGCTCGCGTGGAACCGAAGTCCCCGGTCACCCCGGATCTTCACCGGGAACATGTTCTCGACCGCGATGGTGATGCCGGCGCGGGCCGAGTACTCTGCCAGCCGGTGCTCCACCCACCGGCGGTACCGGACCTGCCACTTGTACGGGGGGTGGACGACGACCAGCGGGATGCCTATCCGTTCGGCCAACTGGGTAGAGCGGTAGATCTTCCCGATCGGGTCCGTTCCCCACACCCGCCTGGTCAGCAGGAGGAAAGGAGCGTGGATGGCCCCGACGGACAGCCCGAAGTCGTCCGCCAGCTCCGCGATCGTCCTGGCGTCCTGGGTGGCGGGGTCGGAGGTCACCATGATCTCGACGGCCTCGAAACCCGCCTCCCGGGCGTTGCGGAACGCGTCTCGGAGCGGGAGGCGGAAAAACGGAGCCGTCGAAAGGAGGAGTCTCGCAGCCACGTGCCACCTGCTCGTCGCCGTGTCGGGCCGGGCCATGGTACCGGCGAGAATAGGGGGCGTCAAAGGAATGGGACGCTCAGGCCCGAGGGAGTCGGAGCCCGAAGGCCGCGCCGTGCGGCTCCGACGGCTCGTACCAGGCCTCCCCGCCCAGGGCTCGGGCCAGCCCCCGTACGATGGAGAGTCCCAGGCCGGTGCCGCCTTCGCTGGACTGGGCCTGGGCGAACTTCTCGAAGAGCCGAGGGACGAAGTGGACGGGCACCCCGGGCCCGTGGTCCGACACGAGCACCTCCACCCAGCCGTCTCGCTCCCTGGCCTCGACCCGGATCGGGGGGCGCCCGTACTTCAGGGCGTTGGCCACGTAGTTCGACAGGATGTGCTGGACGTGGTGCGGGTCGGCGTACGCGCGCAGGCCGTGTGCGTCTTCGACCTCGATGTCGCCGGCGTGGTCGTGGAAGGACGAGAGGGCCTGGTCGATGGCGTCGGCCACGTCCAGGGGGCCGGCGTGGACCTCGAGGGCCCCGGCCTCCAGCTTCGACATCGTGAGGAGCTCCTCGGCCATCTCGGCGAGGCGCCTGGCCTGACCCTCGATCAGGGCCACCTGCTGCCGGCGCTCGTCGTCGGGGATCCGCTCCCAGTGCCTGAGCAGGGTCGTGGCGAATCCCAGCACCGAGGTGAGCGGCGTCCGCAGCTCGTGTGAAGCAACCGCGACGAAGTTGCTCTTCATCTCGTCGGCGGCTCGCAGCTCCTCGTTGGCCTGGCGGAGCTCCTCGGCGGATCGCTCGAGCTCTTTCTCAGCCCGGCGCCGCTCCCGGAGCTCCTGCTGGGCCGCGGAGTACAACCTGGCGTTATCGAGGGCAACGGACGCGAGCCGGCCGAACCTCGACAGCAGGTCGATCTCGTCGGGGCCGAACACGCGTCCCTCCTCCTGGCGGACCAGTCCCAGCGCTCCAACGATGTCGCCCCCCGCCCGCAGGGGCAGGGCCACCGCGGCCCGTATGTCTTCGAACCCGGGGAGGCGCCCGGGCCAGGTCTGGTAGTCGTCGACGGCCATCGGCTTGGCCGCGTCCCAGGCCTGTCCCACCAGCCCCTCACCACGCTGGAGCCGGTAGCCCACATTGTCGGCGAACATGCCCATGCCGGCGCGCATGACGAGCTCGTCCGCGCCCTCGTCCACCGTGTACAGGTAGGCGTGCTCGGTGTCCAGCAGGGCCGCCGCTCGGGCCAGGATGGTCTCGAGGAGGCTGGTCGGCTCCAGCCGGCGGATCAAGTCGAGGGTGGTCTCGTGCAGGGCCCCGAGCTCCTCCGCCTGGTGGCGGAGCGCGTCCTCGGCCGTGACCCGCTCAGAGATGTCGTGGATCAGGGCGTTGAACCGGTAGCTGGGGCCGACCGAGGTGGCCCAGATCGTCAGCTCCACCGGGAACTCGTGGCCGTCCCGCCGGAGGGCGGCCAGCTCCAGACGCCGGCCGAGCACCGGGCCCTCCCCGGTCTCGAGGAAGCGGGCCAGCCCGCGGCGGTGGTCGGTCCGGTAGCGCTCCGGGATCACGGTCTCGGCCAGGAGACGGCCCAGGACCTCGTCCCGGGCCCACCCGAACACCCGCTCGGCCTGTCGGTTCCAGTCCGTGATGCGTCCGTCGACGTCGATGGCCACGAACGCATCCTGGGCGGTCTCCAGGATGCGTCGGGTCTCCTCTTCGCTGGTCCGGAGGGCCTGCTCGGCGCGCTTCCGCTCGGTGAGGTCGAGGACCTGGGAGATCAGGTAGAGCGGCCGTCCCTCCTCGTCGGCCACGACCGAACGGGCCACGAACGTCCACACCTCGGTCCCGTCGGGTCGCAGGTATCGCTTCTCGATCTGATACGAGGGCTCGCCCCCGCTCAGGGCGGCCCGCTCCAGGGCCGCCTGGGCCTGGCGATCGTCGGGGTGGGTGATCTCCTTCCAGGTGACGGAGAGGAGCTCATCCTCGGTTCGGTCGAGGAGCCGGCACAGGGCCGGGTTCACCTGGAGGTACCGGCCCTCCAGGTTGCACAGGGCCATGCCGATGGGCGCGCTCTGGAAGGCCACCCGGAACCGTGCCTCGGCCTCATGCAGCGCTAGACGTTCGTCGCCCCTCACGATTCTGCCCATGCGTACCTTATCGGCCAGATTCGGTGTCTGGCTGGAGGGTTCCTCCTTAGGGCCTTGGCGTGGGTATCCTTCGGCCGTCGTGACCGAGGCAGACGATCGCCCCCGATGGGTCCGCCTCCGGGGCGTGGGCAGGGCTCGAATGTCCGACGGGACCACCTACGCCGAGAGGGCCGGGACCACCAGGGCCCCCGGCTCCTTCGCCCGGCATCTGGACGTGGCGTGAGCTCGCTGGCCGAGATCCTTCCGGGCCATGCTCGGGCCCGGCCGGACCGGGCCGCGCTCGTCGCCGGCGATCGCGTGACCACCTACGGGGCGCTGGAGGAACGGGTACGCGGGGCGGCCGGTGCCCTGACGGCTGCGGGGGTGGGCCCCGGCGACCGGGTGGCCGTGCTCCTCGGCAACGTGCCGGAGTTCGTCGAGGTCGTTCACGGCGCCTGGCGGATCGGCGCCTCCGTGGCCCCGCTCAACGTCATGCTGACGCCCGAGGAGATCGGGTACGTCCTGGCCGACGCCGATGCCGGGGTCGTGGTGTCCGGCCGAGCCCTGGTCCCGTCGGTGCTGGCCGTGCAGGACCGGTTGGCAGGCCTGGAGCAGGTGCTGGTGACGGGACGGGGCCCGTCGCCGCGTCGCACCGCCTCGTACGAGAAGGCGCTGTCCCGGGCGGCCGAGCCACCGCGAACCGAGGTGGGTCCCGGCGACCTGGCCGTCCTCGCCTACACGTCCGGCACCACGGCCGAGCCGAAGGGCGCCATGCTGACCCACCGGAACCTCCTGTCGAACCTCGACATGATCCGGGCGGTACCTGCGCTGGCCGAGGCCGAGTCCGACGTGGTCCTGGCGGCCCTCCCTCTGTTCCACATCTTCGGGCTGGCCACGCTGGGGCTCGTGCTGCGGGAGGGCGGCACGGCCGTGCTCGTGAAGCGGTTCGATCCGGCTTCCACCCTCGAGCTCGTGGCCCGTCACGGGGTGACGGTGCTCCCCGGGGCCCCGCCGATGTTCAAGGCGTGGCTGGCGACGCCCGGAACGTCGGATCTGTCCTCCGTTCGCCTGGCGGTGTCCGGGGCCGCCCCGCTGTCGGCGGCCGTCCTGGAGGCCTTCCGGGACCGGTTCGGCATCACGATCTGGGAGGGATACGGGCTCACCGAGACCTCGCCCGTTGTGACCACGGCCGCGCTCGGTGACGAGGCCCGGCCGGGCTCGATCGGCCTCCCGTTACCCGGCGTGGACGTCCGGCTCGTCGACGAGCACGGCGCCGAGGTCGAGGAGGGCGATCCCGGCCAGATCGTGGTCCGGGGAGCGAACGTGTTCGCCGGTTACTGGCGCCGTCCGGACGAGACCAAGGCGGCCTTCCGGGACGGCTGGCTTCTCACCGGCGACTTGGCCTACCGTGACGACGACGGGTACCTCCACATCGTGGACCGGACCAAGGACGTGATCATCGTGTCGGGGTTCAACGTGTTCCCGAAGGAGGTCGAGGATGCCATCGCCCTGCATCCGAAGGTGGCGGAGTGCGTGGTGCTCGGCGTGCCCGACGAGCGCACCGGCGAGGCGGTGAAGGCGCTGGTGGTGGCCCGGCCGGGGGAGACCCTGACCGAGGACGAGGTCCTCGACCGGTGTCGCGACTCCCTGGCCCGGTTCAAGTGGCCTCGCCACATCGAGGTGGTGGGCTCGCTCCCGAAGCACGTCACGGGCAAGGTGCTCCGCCGGGCCCTGCGGGAGGACGGATGATCGCCCTGCCGATCGCGGCGGCGCTGGTGGCCCTGGCGTTCGGGGTCCATCTGCTGGTCAGATCGGGCCGTCGCCGCGCCTGGCACGAGGCCGTCTGGGGCGTGGCCATGCTCATGTTCTTCGTGGCCACCGGTGCGCTGGTCCTCGGTGTGGCCGACGGGTGGTCCTCGACGGAGTTCCGGGCCTACTGGCTGTTCGGGGCGGTCCTCAACGTGCCCTACCTGGCGCTCGGCGAGGTCTACCTGTTGGCGCGGCAGCGGTGGGCGGGCCACGTTCTCCTGGTGATCCTCCTGGGCGCCACCGCGTGGGCCAGCGCTGAGGTGCGATCCGCCCCTCTCGACCCGAGCGTGCTCCGGACCGAGGAGTTCTTCGCCGGCCGAGAGGTGCTCGGCGAGGATGCTCCCGCTCGCACCCTGGCCTTCGTCTACTCCTACACGGGGACCGCCGTGCTGGTGCTGGGGATCCTGTGGTCCTCGAGAAGGATGCGGGGGAGGCCGGAGCTTCGGGGACCCTTCTACGGGACACTGCTGATCGCGTTCGGCGCGCTGATCGTGGCCGGCGGGTCGGCCTTCGCGGCGACGGGCAGCTTCGTGGGCTTCTCGCTGACGCTCGCCGCGGGCATCTCGGTGATGTACTGGGGCTTCCTGACCGCGACGCGGACCGGTGGTGGCCCGGCTAGGACGCCGCGACCGTCGCGCTGACGAGCGGGCTGGCCTCGGGCGCGGGGTGGCCGCGGGCCTCGTCGGTGAGCAGGACGACCTCCCACCGATCCGGGTTCGTCTCCACCGGCATCATGGCCCAGCCGTGGATCACCTCGAGGACGCCGGCGTGCCAGGTCTTCCCGTCGCCCTGGAACCAGACGTGGTAGGCGAACGCGGGCTCAGGGAGGTTCGTGGCCATCAGGTACGACTGTTCGCTCCCCGGGACCGACACGACCGAGACCCGGGCCTCGTTCGTGCCGTCGAGGGCCAGGACCCGGCTGCTCGGGTGGGTGGCCGTAGACAGGGCGTCGACGAGCCAGCCCTGGGTGCGCTGGGCTTCGTCGAGCCGGCCCGACAGGCCGGTCATCAGCACCAGGCTCCACCCCGACATCCCGATCAGGATCACCCCGGCTGCCACCCCCAGGGACCACCCCAGCCACGCGCGGCGCGGCCGGGGCGGGGCCAGCGACCGGCGCACCCGGGGCAGAAGGGGATCGGGCGGCGCGACCGCCGGCGCGGCCAGCGCCAGGTCCCCGGCCACCATCCGGAATGCGTCGAGGGACCTGCGGCACCGCGCGCATCCCGGGACGTGCTCCAGGAGGGCCCGCTCCACCAGGGCCTGATCCTCGTAATCAAGCCCGTCGAGCACGTAGGCGGCTAGCAGCTCCTCCACGCGCTCATGCTCCCAGCTCACGACAGCGCCTCCCGAAGCCGCCGCATCGCGGCGAACACCCTGCTCTTCACGGTCCCGATGGGGATCCCCTCCTCCTCGGCGATCCTCGACTGCGTCCAGCCGCGGAAGTACATCAGCTCCACCAGCCGTCGCTGTTCCTCGGGGAGCGAGGCCAGCGCTTCCTTCACCTGACGGCGTCGGTCGGCCAGGTCCGCCTCCTCGGCCACGGCCTCCAACACGTCTTCGACGATGGGAGGGTCCAGGTTCGCTCGACGCTCCCGAGCCCGGAGCCGTTCCTCACGGCGGACGGCGTCCACGGCTCGGTGATGGACCAGGGACAGGAGGAAGCTTCGGAACGGGCTGCGGGTGGCGTCGTAGGCGTCCGGGGCGTTCCAAACAGCCAGGAAGGAGTCGTGCACGACCTCCTGGGCCAGGAACGCCTGTCGGAGCACGCGGAGGGCCACCCCGTAGCATGCCGGTGCGTATCTCTGGTACAGGGTCTCGAAGGCCACCGGGTCCCGGCCACCGATCCGCCTGACCAGCTCCAGGTCCGTCTCGGCCATGGCTGACAAGTATGACCGCCCCGACGCGGACGGGAGGATCCGTCACGGTGTGTATCCTCTAGCGGTGAGCCTCGATCCTCGCATCGGCACCGTGGTTGCGGGCTGCCGGATCGAGGAACGGCTAGGTCCCGGCGGCATGAGCCTGGTCTACCGTGCCGTGCACGCCACGCTGGGTCGGAAGGTGGCCATCAAGTTCCTGGCCCCCGAGCTCGCCGACGACGAAGCCTATCGGGGGCGGTTCCTCCGTGAATCGCGTCTGGCCGCTGCCCTCCACCATCCGAACATCGTCCCGATCCACGACGCCGGAGAGGTCGACGGGATCCCGTACATCACGATGCACTTCGTCGAGGGCACCGACCTGGCCGCGCTGCTCCTGCACGAGGCGCCGCTGGCCACGGACCGGATCCTGGCGATCATGTTCCAGGTGGCCGGGGCCTTGGACGACGCCCACGACCGGGGGCTGGTGCACCGGGACGTGAAGCCGGCGAACATCCTGATCGCCTCGGGGGAGGGCGTGGAGGTCCCGGGGCACGTGTACCTCACCGACTTCGGCCTGGCCAAGCAGGTCGCCGGGGTGGGCGCCGCGCTCACGAAGCAGGGCCTGTTCATGGGGACCCTCGACTACATCGCGCCCGAGCAGATCCAGGGACGGGAGGTGGATCGCCGGACCGACGTGTACTCGCTCGGCTGCGTCGTGTACGAGTGCCTCTCCGGCGTCACCCCGTACCCTCGCGAGACCGAGGTGGCGATGCTGTACGCGCACATGCAGGAGCCGCCGCCGGCGGTGGGCGAGCGCCGGCCGGACCTCCCCGCCCGGGTGGACGCCGTGGTTTCCCGGAGCCTGGCGAAACGGGCCGACGACCGGTACCCGACCTGCCGGCAGTTCCTCGAGGACCTCCAGGCCGCGCTGGACGTGCTCCCGGTGGCCGGTCCGGTGGAGAGGGCCCCGGTGGCGTCCGAGCCGGTGGCCTCCGAGCCGATACCGGTACCCGCCGCCTCGCCCCTGGCCGAGGTGGTCTCGCTCGACCATCGGGGCTCGAGGTTCGGCCTCGGGCGAACCCCAACCGAGTACGCGGTGTGGAACCTGGAGGCGGGCGGCCCTCCGGTCCGGCTGTTCCCCCTCACCGACGAGGCCTGGCCGGAGGCGTGGCGGGCGTTCCACGAGCTCGAGGCCGAGCCCGCGCTGGCCGGATTGGTCCTGCTCGACTACCGGGGGCACCGATACGGCCTGGGTCGTACCGAGCACGAGTACGCCATCTGGGACTTGACCACCGGGGGGACACCGGTCGAGACCTGGCCGATCCGCCCCGAGGCGTGGCGGGAGATCTGGGCCCGCTACCAGGAGGCAGAGGCGGCCGCCGCTGCCCCCGCAGCCGCCGAGGTGACCCCGTCGGGCGGGACGCCCGACCTCGCCGGGGCCGTGGCCGTGGACTACACGGGCCGGGACTTCGTTCTGGGCCGGACCGCGGACGCCTACGCGATCTGGGACTTCGGCGCCGGCGGGAACCCCATCCGGACGTTTCCCCTCCATCCGTCGTCCTGGCCGGAAGCCTGGGCCGCGTTCCAGGAGCTCGAGGCGCCCGGCCCGCGGCCGGCCTGACAGCGCGGCCCGGGCCCGGCGGTCTATCCTTCTCACGTGGGCTCGCAGACCCCGCTGCTGGGCGCCCAGAGCCTCGACTATCGCGGCGCCCGGTACGTCCTCGGTCGAACGGTCGACGCGTACGCCATCTGGGACGCGATGGGAGGGGGAGCCCCGGTCCATACCTTCGCTCTGACCGAGGTCGGCTGGGGCCAGGCATGGGCCTCCTATCAGGAGCTCGAGCGTCCGGCGGCGGTGGCGCAGGCCCGGTCGTGGCTCCCGTCGCCGACCATGACGTGGCGGAGGGGACAGCCGCTGGCCCTGGGCCCGATGCGCGCCGGCCAGCTCCTCGACGGCGCATTCAAGCTCTATCGGATGCGGTTCGGCACCCTGCTGGCGGTGGTGGCCCTGGTCTTGCTCCCGTTCCAGATCCTGAGCCTGTCGCTGACACTGGCCACCCTGCGGCCGGTCCGATACCCCGGGTTCGGTGGAGCACCCGATTTCACCACCCAGGAGGCCGCGCTGTGGGTGGCCATCGGGGCGGTCCTGGTGCAGCTGCTGTTCATCACCCCGTTCCTGACCGCCTCGGTGGTGAAGGTCGCGGCCGACACCTATCTCGGAGGGGAGGCCACCGTCGGCTCTACGTACCGGGCCGCCCTGCCCAGGGTGCACTCGATCCTGTGGGTGACCTTCCTCACCGGGCTCGCCGCGGCACTTCCGATGCTCCCCGGCGCGGTCCTGATGATCCTCGGGGCGATCGATCCCGCCGCCGAGCCGGCGGGGGCGATCGGCGTGGTCCTCCTCCTGCTGGGCATGGTCCCGGCCGTCATCGTGTTCCTGAGGCTCTCGTTCGCTTCGGCGATCGTGATGGTGGAGGGGCTCAAGGGAACGGCGGCCTTGGGCCGGTCCTGGCGCCTCGTTCGCGGCCTGACCTGGAAGGTGCTCGGGGTGACCCTGCTTGGGGGCCTCATCGTGTTCGCCCTCCTCTTGGTCCTGGGGGCCATCTTCGGAGTCGTGGTGGTCGTGTGGTTCGCGGACTCGTTCCAGACCGGTGGGCCCGGGCCGGCGTACTTCGCCACGGAAGAGGCGATGAACGCGGTGGTGGCCATCCTTACGACTCCCTTCCTCACGCTGATCTCTGTGCTCCTGTACTTCGATGCACGGATCCGGAAGGAAGGGTTCGATCTCGTCCTCCTCGCCGAGCAGATCGGAACGTCGTCCCCGACCGGTGCGTAGATACGTCGGGGCCGCCGCGGCGCTCGTCCTGGTGGTGTGGCCGGGCGTGGCCGGCGGCCAGGGGCTCGACGACCTCACCTCGAGGGTGTCGGCGGCGATCGAGGTCGCGGAGGGGGGCCTGAGCGAGCCCCGGCCGGAGCTCATGGACGAGGTCCGGGCCACGCTGGGGCTTCCCGACAGGGTGGAGATCTCGGGGCGTCCGATCGACGTGGCGCCGGACCAACTGCTGTCGGCACTGGGCGGCGATTCGGCCGCCGACTTCGAGGTGGCCCTCCGGCGTCTTCGGGCTATGCGGGCCGCGATCCTCGAGACGGCCGCCGCGGTGCCGCCGGCCGAGACGGAGCTGCGCCGGGACCTGGCCACGGCGGGCGAAGCGTTCGGGTCGAGCGAGCCCTCGCTTCTCGAACGTATCCGGCGCTCCATCGACGCGTTCCTGACCTCTCTGGCCCGACGGGGGGTCGGCGCGCTGCGGGGTGGGCCGGCCTGGATCCTCCTGGTCGCGGCGGCCGTCCTCATGGCGGTGGCGGTATGGCGCCTCCGTCCGGGGGCGGTGCCGCTGGCCGCCGTCCCGCGCCGGACCGGGCGACCGGCCGCCGAGTGGCGGGCCCGGGCCGAGGCGGCCCGGGAACGGGGTGACCTGACCGAGGCCGTCGTGGCGCTATACCGGTCCCTGGTGGCCGGGCTCGCCGAACGAGGGCTGGTGGAGGACCGTCCCAGCCTGACGGCCGGCGAGCTCAGGGCCGCGGCCGCTGAGGATCCCCGGCTGGAGGCGGTCCTCAGTGAGGCGACCCGGCGCTACGAGCGGGTTCGCTACGGCATGGACCCGCCCAGCGAGGCGGACCTGCGGGCCCTCCTGGAGGCCGAGCGCGGGGCCCGGGCCGCATGAGCAGTCGCCGGCTTCCGCTGATCGCGGTTGGGGGCCTCGTGCTGCTGTTGGTGGTGGTGGCGGTCACCGTGCGCCCGGCCCCGACCGGCGATGGTCCCGGCGCCACCACCCTGCTGCGGAGATTCCTCGAGGTCCGGGGAGTGGCCGTCTCGGAGGCGGACGATCCCCAGGACGGCTCGACCTTCTTCCTCTCCCACGACCTCCGAACGGCCCGGCAGGCCGGCCCGGTCCTGGAGTGGGTCCGGGGCGGCGGCCGACTGGTCGTGGCCGACCCCGCCTCCGCCATCCTGGCCCGGGCGGGGATGCGGTCCAGCCCAGTGCCGGTCTCGGGATTCGTTCCGGAGCAGCGACTCCGCCCCGGGTGCGTCTCGCCGGCGACCGTCGGCGTCGAGCGGATCGTCGTGGGCGCCCTCGACGGGCTCTTCCGCCCCGCGGCGGGGCTCGGCTGCTTCCCCCGGGACGAGGGAGCGTACATGGTGACGCGAGCGCACGGCACCGGGACGATCGTGGGCCTGGGCGGGGTCACACCCCTCACGAACGAGTTCCTCGACGACGAGGACGACGTCGCGCTGGCCTGGAACCTCCTCGGCTCCGGTGGGCCCGTGATCTTCGGGAGCGCCGCGCCCCCGGGGGCCACGACGTCGGAGGGCCTGTGGGCTCTCCTGCCCGACGCCGCCCGCGCCATCGTCCTCCAGCTGGCCGGTGCGGGCGTGCTCTTCGCCCTGGCCAGAGGGCGCCGGTTCGGCCGGCCCATCGAGGAGGCCGTCCCCTCGCCCATCCCGGCCACGGAGCTCGTCCTGGCTACCGGCGAGCTGTACCGGAGGGCCCGGGCCACCGGCCACGCCGCGAACGTGCTCGAGGGCCGGTTCTGGGCCAGGACCGGGAGGCGGCTGGGGCTCGGGCCCCGGCCGGATCGGGCGGGGCTCGGTCGGGCGGTCGCCGAGGCGACCGGGGAGGAGGTCTCTTGGCCGGCGCCCGGCGAGACCGGGGACGAGGCCGGCCTGGTGTTCGCGGCGCGAACGCTGGAGCGAGCGGAGCGACGACTCGAAGGAGGAGAGGGATGGGAGACGCCCGTTCGGCGCTGAGCCGTATCCGGGAGGAGGTGGCCAAGGCCGTGGTGGGCCAGGAGGAGGCCGTCCGGGCGCTCCTGGTCGGGCTCATGGTTCGGGGCCACGTCATCCTTGAGGGCGTCCCGGGAACGGCTAAGACGCTCCTGGCCAAGTCGTTCGCTGCGGCCCTGGATCTCTCGTTCCGCCGCGTCCAGTTCACCCCGGACCTGATGCCGTCCGACGTCACCGGCAACGTGGTGTTCGAGGCGGGCGAGTTCCGGTTCCGGCCCGGCCCGGCCTTCGCCAACGTCCTCCTGGCCGACGAGCTGAATCGGACTCCGCCGAAGACCCAGGCGGCCCTGCTCGAGGCGATGGAGGAGCGGCAGGTCTCGGTGGAGGGCGAGAGCCATCCGCTCCCCGACCCGTTCATCGTGCTGGCCACGGAGAACCCGGTCGAGTACGAGGGGACATACCCGCTTCCCGAGGCCCAGCTCGACCGCTTCCTGCTGAAGGTGGAGATCCCCTACCCCTCGGCCGAGGCCGAGCGAGCCGTCCTCCGGATGCACGACCGGGGCGTCGATCCCCACGACCTCGACGCGCTCGGGGTGAGCCGCGTGGCGGGGCCCCCGGACCTCGCTGAAGGACGACGAGCGGTGGTCGAGGTCCGGGTCTCGGACGAGCTCCTGGGCTACATCGTGGAGCTGGCCGACGCCACCCGGCGCTCCCCGTCCCTGTCGCTGGGGGTGAGTCCCCGGGGATCCGCCATGCTCGTCTGGGTCGCCAAGGCGTTGGCCTGGCTCGACGGCCGGGACTTTGCAACCCCGGACGACGTCAAGGCCGCCGTGCCGGCGACCTGGCGCCACCGGGTCCTCCTCCGCCCCGAGGTGGAGATCGAGGGCGGACGGGCCGACCGGGTCCTGGCGGGGGTCGTCGAGCGGGTCGCGGTCCCCCGGTAGTGTTCGTCACCGGCCGGCTGGCGATCCTGGCCGCACTGGCGGCACTGGCCGCGCTGGCCGTACCGGGAACCTCCCTGGTCGCGGTGGGCCTGGCTGACCTGGTCATCCTGGGCGTGGCGGCGATCGACGCGCTGGCCGCCCCCAGGCCCGGGACGGTGTCGAGGGAGCGGCGACACCCGCCGGTGGCCTCGGTCGGCGGCGAGGTGGAGGTGACCCTCCACGTGACGAATCCGGCCGGGCGGCCGGTCCGGGTGGCGGTTCGGGACGCAGCCGTCCCGTCGCTGGCGCCGGACCCCCGGCGCCCGGCGGCCCTTCTGAGGCCGGGGACCGGGCGCATCTCCTACCGGCTCCGGCCGCGGCGGCGAGGGCTGTTCGAGCTCGGTCCCGTGACGGTGCGGACGTGGGGTTCGCTCGGCCTGGCGGGGCGGCAGGCCACCGTCGACCTCCGCACCGAGCTCAAGGTGTACCCGGAGCTTCGGGGACGACAGCAGGTCGAGGGGCGGGTACGGCGCAGCCGCCTGCTGGAGGCCGGAACGCGCTCGGCCCGGGTTCGAGGGGGCGGGCTGGAGTTCGAGGCGCTCCGTGAATACCACCCCGATGACGAGTTCCGTCGGATCAACTGGGCGGCCACGGCGCGGGCGGGGAAGCCGATCTCCAACGTCTACCGGGAGGAGCGCAACCAACAGGTCCTCCTGCTGCTCGACGCCGGCCGGGCCATGGCGGGGACGATCGCCGGCGCTCCGAGGTTCGAGCACGCGTTGGACGCCGCCGTCGCGTTGGCCACCCTCGCGGTCGAGGTCGGCGACCGCGTGGGCACGTTCGCCTTCGATCGTCGTCTTCGGGGCAGCGTGCCGCCGCGGGCCGACCGAGGGCAGCCCGGACGGATCGTGGACGCGCTGTTCGAGGTGGAGCCGGCTGTCGTGTCCTCGGACCTGCTCGGCTCGGTCGGCGGCATCCTGGCCCGCCACCGGCGGCGGGCCCTCCTGGTCCTGTTCACCGACCTCGCCGACGAGGGCGGGGTGGAGCCGCTCATGCGAGCGGTCCCGGTGCTGGCCCGGCGTCACCTGGTCCTGCTGGCCGAGGTGACCGACCCGGAGGTGGCCAGGCTGGCCCGGGTGTTCCCCTCGTCGGCGGACCAGGCGTTCGTGAAGGCGTCGGCCGCGGGGACCGAGCATCGCCGGGAGCAGGCCGCCCGGATCCTGGCCCGCTCCGGGGTCGAGGTGGTGGACCGTCCTCCGGGCGAGCTGGCCCTGGCCCTGGCCGATGCCTACCTGCGGGTGAAGGCGTTCGGCCGGCTCTAGGAGGCCCGGCGCGAGGGCCACGCCAGGAACGAGAGGTAGGCCACCCACACCAGGCCGCCCACCGCCAGCTGGACCGGCGCCGGGACCGCGCTTCCGCTCAGGTACCCCTCGATGAATCCGGCCAGGATGAACGCGGGGATGACCCCGGCCACCACGAGCACGGCGCCCCGGGCCTCCTCGGCGAGCGCGGTGGCCCGGCGCCGGTCGCCGGGAGCCACCAGCGCCCAACCGATCCGGAGCCCCGCGCCGCAGGCGATGAAGATCGCCGTGAGCTCCAGGAGCCCGTGGGGGAGCACGACCGACCAGAAGAAGCCGGCCTCTCCCACCGCGTGATACGCGCCGGCGATGACGCCGACGTAGACCGCGTTGAACAGCAGCACGAACATCGTGCCGAGCCCCAGAGTGATGCCCAGGGCGAAGCCGAGGAAGGCGACCTGGATGTTGTTGATGAGGATCGCGGTCGACAGCGCGCCCGCGCCGATACTGAAATCGGCCCGTTCGCCCGCCACCTCGCGGATGGCCTCCTCGGCCCCGGGCGGGAGGAGGCCGGCCCGGGCCTCGGGGCTCGTGGCCACCCAGAGGAGCGAGAGGACCAGCGTCGCGGTGAACAGCCCCGTGGAGAGCCAGATGAACGGAGCCGTGCGTCGCACCGCCTGCCGATAGCGGGTGGTCATGGCCGTGACGACCTCGGCCACGCTCCTGGATCGGGTCCCGTAGATGGCGCTCTGGGCCCGGCCCACCACCGAGGTGAGGTAGCGAACGAGCTGCGGATCGGCGTACCGGCCCTGGGCCTCGGCGAGATGGCCCGAGACCCTGAGGTACAGGCGAACGGCCGTGTCCACCTCCTCACCGCTCCGGCGGGCCAGCGCCCCGTGGCCTCCGCCGGTCAGCACGGTCAGCCGGTCCCAGTCCGGGCGATACTGGGCGATGAAGGTGTCGACGTCCATCGGGTGCTGAGTCTATGGCGAGCCACGGTTCGTTCGTCACCCCGGAGGCGGTGGTCCTGGAGCGTGACCTCGCCGGACTGGGGACGAGGTTCATCGGGGCGCTCGTGGACGGCCTGGTGACGACGGGCGTGCTCCTCCTGGCGCTCGCGGCCACGTCGGCCGCTTCCCAGGAGGTGACCGTGATCGCCCTGTCCGTGACCTCCTTCGGCCTCCTGTTCGTGTATCCGACCGTGATGGAGGCGGCCACCCGGGGCCGGACCCTCGGCAAGATGGCCGCCAGGACGCGAGTGATCCAGGCGGACGGACGGCCGGTCACGTTCCTCCCGGTTCTGGTGCGGAACCTGCTTCGCCTGGTCGACCTGCTCCCGGGCATGTACGGGGTCGGAGCCATCGCCATCCTGGTCACCAAGCGCGGGCAACGCCTGGGGGACCTGGCGGCGGGAACCATCGTCGTGTATGAAGCGCCGGCCCGACCGCCGGACCGGCTGGCGCTGTCCCCGACCGAGGACGTGGAGCGGGCCCGGCGGGGCATGGACGTCGGGGGCCTGACCTCCGCCGAGTACGGGCTGGTGCGTTCGTTCCTCCTTCGGCGGGACGGGCTGGACCCCGCGGCCCGGGCCAGCCTGGCCGCCGATCTCCACCGCCGGCTGCGCGACCGGATCGGGACCGCCGACCCCGACGCGCCGTCCGAGGCGTTCCTCGAGGCCGTGGCCACGGCGTACCGGGACCGGTTCGAGGGATGACCAGGGTCACGATGTACTCGCGGACGACCTGCGGGCTGTGCGACCGGGCCCGGGAGATCATCCTGGCGGTCCGGGCCGAGGCCCCATTCGACTACGAGGAGGTGTTCGTCGACGGCCGGGACGACCTCGAGCTGGCCTACGGGCTCCGGGTCCCGGTCGTCCTGATCGACGGCCAGGAGGCCTTCGAGGTCGACGTGGACCCGGCCTTCCTCGAAGCGGCGGTCCGGCGAGCTTGAGCGATTGAGAAACCGCGCGCCCCGGCGGTACAATCTCGATTCTCATGTTCACGAAGTCGTCGGAGGCGGCGGCATGGTGAGGGCCAGGCCGATCCCCGAGGCCACGGTGGGCCGCCTGCCCGTCTACCTCCGGGCCCTGGTGGAGATGGCAGAGGATGGCCGGACCACCACCTCCTCCGAGGGGCTGGCCGAGGCCGCCGGGGTCAACTCGGCCAAGGTGCGCAAGGACCTGTCCTACCTGGGGTCCTACGGCACCAGGGGCGTTGGCTACGACGTGGCCTACCTGATCCACCAGGTCCGAAGGGAGCTGGGGCTGACCCAGGACTGGCCGGTGCTGATCGCCGGCGTGGGGAACCTCGGGCACGCCCTGGCGAACTACCGTGGCTTCACCGAGCGGGGGTTCCGGGTGGTGGCCCTGGTCGATGCCGATCCCGACCGCGTCGGCGAGGTCGTCGCCGGCGTCGCCGTCCGCCACGTGGATGAGATGGCTCGCGTGGTCCGCAGGCACGACGTGGCCATCGGGATGATCTGCACCCCGGCGGGGGCCGCCCAGGAGGTCGCCGACCGCATGGTGGCCGCCGGGGTCCGATCGATCCTGAACTTCGCACCAGCGGTGATCGCGGTCCCCCCCGAGGTCTCGCTCCGGAAGGTCGACCTGGCCATCGAGCTCCAGATCCTCGGCTTCTACGAGCAGCGGAAGGCCGTCCTGGCCGATGTGAAGCGGGGCCGGGCCCGGCAGCTCGCCGAGGTCGCGGAGCCGGCCCGGTAGGAGGGATGGGGTGCCAGTCCTCGCGCTCGGCGTTTCCTACCGACGAGCCCCCGTCGAGCTCCTGGAGCGGCTGGCGATCCCCGAGGAGGCCGAGCCGAAGGCCTACCGGCGCCTGGAGGGCCTCGAGGCGGTGCGGGAGTCCGTGGTGCTCTCGACGTGCAACCGGGTCGAGGTGTACGCCGAGGTCCCTCTCTACCACCAGGGGTTCCAGGACCTGAAGCGGTTCCTCTCCGAGGCCACCGAGGTCCCGGCGGATGAGTTCGGCGAGCCGCTGTACTCCCACTACGAGGACGACGCCGCCGAGCACCTGTTCTCGGTGGCCGCTGGGCTCGACTCGATGGTCGTGGGTGAGCCCCAGATCCTGGCCCAGGTCCGGGCCGCCTACCGCCGGGCCGAGGCGGAGGGCGCCACCGGCCCGCACCTGTCCCGCCTGTTCCAGCGGGCCGTCCGAGCCGGGCGGCGGGCCCGAGAGGAGACCGGCGTCGGAGCCAGCCCCAGCGCGTTCGTCGACGCCGGCGCCGTCCTGGCGGAGCGGCACCTCGGGAGCCTCCACGGCCGGGACGCGGTCGTGGTGGGCGCGGGCGAGATGGGCACCCTGGCGGCCCGGGCCCTGGCGGAGCGAGGGGTGGATCGGATCACGGTGCTGAGCCGGCGGCCCCCGCGGGCGGAGCGGCTGGCCCGGAAGATCGGGGCCGCCCACGGCGGGATCGACGGGCTACCCGACGCGCTGGTCCACGCCGACCTGGTGGTGTCGACCACCCAGTCCACCAAGCCGGTAATCTCGGCCGAGATGGTCCGAGCGGCGGCCGGGGGAGGGGATCGCCCCCGGTTCCTCCTCGATCTGGCGGTGCCCCGGGACGTGGAGCCGGGGGCCGCCGACGTGTCCGGGGTCCGGGTGGCGGACATCGACGACCTCGGCCGAGCCCTGCGAGGGACCCGGAGCGATCCGCACGGCGAGGTGGCCGCGGCCAAGGCCGTGGTGCACGAGGAGGCCCGCCGGTACGTGGTGGACCGACGCACGGCACGGCTCGCGCCCCTCATCGAGGCCCTCCACGCTCGGGGCGAGGCCGTCCGGGCGGCGGAGCTGCGGCGGCTGGCCGGGCGGCTTGACGAGCTCCCCGACCGCGAGCGGGAGGCCGTCGAGGCAGCCACCCGCCGGATCGTCCGCCGGCTGCTGCACGATCCCGTTGTCCGGCTGAAGGACCTGGCCGGGCGGGGGGCCGATGACGCCTCGGCCCGGGTCCTGGCGGAGCTCTTCGGGCTCGAGCCACCCGGGGACTGACCGGATGCGGCTCCGGATCGGGACGCGCGGGTCGCGCCTCGCCCTAGCCCAGGCGGAGGAGGTGGCGGGACTCTTCAGGGAGCGGGGCCACGAGACGGAGACCGTGCCGATGACCACGGCGGGGGATCGGGGGGCCTCGCCCGCGGCCTCGCCGACGGGCACGAAGGGCCTGTTCGTGGCGGAGATCACCGACGCCCTCTCCCGGGGCGAGGTGGACCTGGCGGTCCACTCGGCGAAGGACCTGCCGTCCGAGGACCCTCCCGGGGTCGGGGTGGCGGCCGTCCCGCAGCGGGGCCTCCCCTACGACGTGCTGGTGTCGCGTGAGGAGGAGCTCCCGGACCAGCCGGTCGTGGGGACGTCGAGCCTGCGTCGCCGGGCCCAGCTGCTCAGGATGCACCCGACCGCGGCGGTCCGTGACCTCCGCGGGAACGTGGACACCAGGCTGCGGAAGATGGACGAGGGCGCGCTCGACGCGCTGGTGCTGGCCGCGGCTGGGCTGGCCCGCCTGGGGCTGGGCCCCCGCCACCTCCGGCCGCTCCCGGTCGACGAGATGGTGCCGGCGCCGGGGCAGGGGGCCCTGGCGGTCCAGGCCCTGGCGGACCAGGAGGCGGCCGGCGCCGCCCGGGACATCGATCATCCGCCCTCCAGGGCGGCGTTCGAGACGGAGCGCCGGGTGGTGGCCCTCCTCGGCGGGGGGTGCCGGCTCCCGCTTGGCGCGTACGCGGAGACCCGCGACGGTGCGATCCGCCTGCTGGCCGTGGTGGTCCGCCCTGACGGCTCAGACCTCCTGTGGTCGCAGGTCGAGGGGGAGGAGCCCGGCCAGGTGGCCGGCGAGGCGGCCGAGACCCTCCTGGCGGCCGGGGCCGGCTCGATCCTCGCGGACCTCCGGGCGTGAGCGGCCCTCTGGCCGGCCGGGTCGTGCTGGTGACCCGTCCCGGCCCGCAGGGAGCTTCGCTGGCCCGCCGTCTCCGCGGGCTCGGGGCCGAGGCCATCGAGGCGCCCACGATCGCTGTGGAGGGGCCGGAGCAGGGCGGCGAGCTGGACGACGCGATCCGCGACGCCGTCGGGGGCCGGTTCGCGTGGACCGTGTTCACCAGCGCGGCCGGGGTCCGGGTCTGGTTCGAGCGAGCCGAAGCCCTAGGGGTCGGCCCCCCCGCCTCGGCGGTGGCCGCGGTGGGGGAGGCCACGGCCGACTCCCTCCGGGCCGCGGGGGTCCGCCCCTCGCTGGTGCCGGCCGAGTTCACCACCGAGGCGCTTGCCGCGACCTTCCCCGAGGGGACCGGCCGGGTCCTGCTGGCCCGGGCCGACCTGGCCACCGGCGCCCTGGAGGATGCCCTCGGGGCCAAAGGATGGGACCCGGTCCGGGTCGACGCGTACCGGGTTCTGCTGGCCGAGGCGCTGCCGGCGCCGGCCGCCGAGGCGCTCCGGGAAGGCAGGGTGGACGCTGCAACGTTCACCTCTCCCTCGACGGTGGAGGGGTTCGTGCGGCTCGCCGACGGGCCACGACCGCTCGCGGTGTGCATCGGGCCGGTGACCGCCGGTGCTGCCCGGCGGGCCGGTCTCGAGGTGGCCGCCGAGGCCGCCCCCCACACAGAGGAGGGCCTCGTGGACGCGCTGGTCCGGGCGCTGGGCCATGGTTGACACGGCCGGGGTCCTCGGTAAGTCTGCCCGCCGAGGGAAAGGAGCCCGGCTATGGGAGGGCGCGCCCTGCGGGTCCTGGTGGTGATCGCCGGGATCGTCTCGACCGCGTGCTTCGGAGACGGCCTCGGTGACCTCAACCCGGTGGAGCGGGACGCGGGGGAAGCGGGGATTCGCATCGAGGTGGTCGGGTGCGAGCTCGACGAGGCGATCGGCAACGTGACGTCCACCGTCGAGGTGACCAGCGAGAGGGAGTACTCGACGGTCCTGGTCGACTTCGAGCTCGTCGACGCCCAGGGGACCGTGGTGGCCTCGTCCTCGACCTCGGCCAGCAACGTTCGCCCCGGCGAGACGTACCGGCTGGAGATGCCCCTCTCGCCCACCGGCGAGCTCGGCGAGGGCTTCACCTGTGAGGCGGACCTCAACCTGGCCACGGAGCCCTTCGGCTAGGGGGTAGCATCGAGGGGATGGCGTTCCCCACGCATCGGCCTCGCCGTCTGCGGCGGACCGCGGCCCTCCGGGACCTGGTCCGGGAGATCGACCTGGCCCCCCGGCACCTGGTAGCCCCCCTGTTCGTGAAGGAGGGGATCGCCGAGCCGGCGCCGATCGGCTCGATGCCCGGCCAGTCCCAGCACACGCTGGAGTCGCTCCGGAAGAAGGCCCGGGAGATCTTCGAGCGGGGGGTGCGGGCGTTCGTGCTGTTCGGGGTGCCGGCCCGCAAGGACGCCGAGGGCAGCGAGGCGTGGAACGAGGACGGCATCGCACAGCGGGGGATCAGGGCGCTCCGCGAGGAGCTTGGCGATGAGGCCGTGGTGATCGCCGACCTGTGCCTGGACGAGTACACGGACCACGGCCACTGCGGCGTGCTCGACGATGCCGGGGAGGTGGACAACGACCGCACCCTGGAGCGATACGTGCGCATCGCCGGGTCCCAGGCCCGGGCCGGGGTGGATCTGGTGGCGCCGTCGGGGATGATGGATGGCCAGGTGGCGGCGATCCGCGGGGCCCTCGACGAGGGGGGGTTCGCGGAAGTCGGCATCCTGGCGTACGCGGCGAAGTTCGCATCCGCGTTCTACGGCCCGTTCCGCGAGGCCGCAGAGTGCGCCCCCCGGTTCGGGGACCGGGCCGGCTACCAGATGGACCCGGGGAACGGCGACGAGGCCCTCCGGGAGATCCGCGCCGACCTCGAGGAGGGAGCGGACGTCGTCATGGTGAAGCCGGCCCTTCCGTACCTCGACGTGATCCGCCGAGCCAAGGACGAGACGGGTGCCCCGGTGGCCGCGTACAACGTGTCCGGCGAATACGCCATGGTCAAAGCCGCCGCCGAGCGGGGCTGGATCGACGAGCCCCGCATCGTCCTCGAGATCCTCACCGCGATCCGCCGGGCCGGCGCCGACCTCATCTTCACGTACCACGCCGGGGAGGCGGCAGACTGGCTCCGCTGACTCAGCGAAGACGGTTCGCGATCTCCCCGACCGAGGCCTCGAGCCGCTTCAGCCGCTCGAGCGTCTCGTCGTTCACCCGGTAGTCGTGCTCGGCCTCGTCCCGGTCCTTGGCCGCCTGCCGGTTCTGGCTCATCATCACCACCGGGCCGGTGTACGCGGCCTGGAACGACAGCACCAGGTTCAGGAGGATGAAGGGATAGGGGTCGAACGGCTTTCCCGCGACCCAGCTCCCGATCACGATCGCGTTCGCAACGATCCACACCGCCAGGAGCACGGACTGGACGATGATGAACGGCCAGGAGCCGACGGTGGCGGCTACCGAGTCGGCCACCCGCTCGCCGGGCGTCCGCCGATCGATGTGCCGGATGTTGACGGGGGACCGGTTCGAGGCCGTCCCCTGGGGGAATCGGAGCGGCATGCCCACCTCCCGAGGTCGTGGTGGGAGGATAGCCCCGTGACGCGGTCCGGGGAGCTGTTCGAGCGGGCCCGCCGGGTGATCCCCGGTGGGGTCAACTCGCCCGTTCGGGCCTTCGGGGCCGTGGGCGGCACGCCGCCGTTCGCCGTCCGGGGGGAGGGCGCGTACCTGTTCGACGCCGACGGTCGCTCGTTCATCGACCTGGTCCAGTCCTGGGGGGCCCTGCTGTTCGGGCACGCCCGTCCGGAGATCGTGGCCGCCGCGGCCGAGGCCGCGGCCCGGGGGACCTCGTTCGGGGCGCCGACCGAGGCCGAGGTGGCCATGGCCGAGCGGCTCGTGACCATTGTGCCGTCGGTGGAGCGGGTCCGCCTGGTGTCCAGCGGGACGGAGGCGGCCATGAGCGCGATCCGGCTGGCCCGGGGGGTGACCGGCCGGCCCAAGGTGGTGAAGTTCGACGGCTGCTACCACGGCCACGCGGATGCGCTGCTGGCTCGGTCCGGGTCGGGCCTGGCCACGTTCGGGATCCCCGGCACGCCGGGGGTGACCGCAGGCGCCTCCGCCGACACGATCGTCCTGCCGTGGGGCCACGCCGATGCGGTGGAGGAGCTGTTCCACGAGGATGGGCACGCCATCTCCTGTGTGATCCTCGAGCCGGTGCCGGCGAACATCGGCGTCCTCCCGCCCCCCGAGGGCTTCCTGGCGACGCTCCGGGACCTCACCTCGGACGCCGGCGCGCTCCTCGTGTTCGACGAGGTCATCACGGGGTTCCGGCTGGCCGCGGGCGGCGCCCAGGAGCGGCTGGGGGTCCGTCCCGACCTCACGGTGCTGGGGAAGGTCATGGGGGGCGGGTTCCCGTGTGCGGCGTTCGGGGGCCGCGCGGAGGTCATGGAACACCTGGCGCCCCAGGGGCCCGTGTACCAGGCCGGGACGCTGTCGGGGAACCCCGTGGCGGTGGCGGCTGGCCTGGCCGCCCTGGATCTCGTTGAGCGGCTCGACCCGTACGGCGAGCTCGATCGCTCCGCCGAGGCGCTGGCCGGCGGGCTCGCCGGCGCCCTGGTCGAGGCGGGGGTGCCCCACGTCGTGAACCGCGTGGGCTCCCTGTTCTCGGTGTTCTTCGCGGACGGCCCGGTGGCCGACGCGGCGGTGGCCCGAGCCGCCGACCACGACGCCTACGCGCGTTTCTTCCACGCGATGCTGGAGCGGGGGGTGTACCTGCCGCCGTCCGGATACGAGGCGTGGTTCCTGTCGACCGCGCACGGGGACGCCGAGCTCGATCGCGTCGCGCAGGCGGCGCGGGAGGCCGCCAAGGAGGTGGCCGCTACCGGGGGATCGTGAGGAACAGGGTCACGAAGATGGCCAGCAC
>JBOGVU010000040.1:0-22916 GCA_050692915.1 Actinomycetota bacterium
GGCCGCGGCGTGCACCGAGGCGGCCCCCGCGCCGGGCCCGCCGCCGGGCGCGCCGGCCGTCCGGGACATGGCCACCGCTCTGGGACGGGACGTGGTGGGAAGCCTGGCCCGTGGATACGTCCCGGGGCGGTCGGGGGAGATCCTCCTGGTGCCGGAGCCGTGGACCGTGGTGGGTCGGTGGGGCCGGGCGGTCCGAGGTGCCGATGACCCGCGGACGAGCCACGCCACGCCGTGGGCGTACCACCAGCGCGTCCCGATCATCCTTTACGGGCCGGGGTACGTTCGGAGCGGGGTCCGGCCCGACCGGCCCGTCGACGTCACCGGCATCGCCCCGACGCTCGGGTCGGTGATCGGGGCGGACTTCGTGGCTCCCGATGGCGAGCTGCTCGGCGAGGCCCTCCGCCCCGACCGCGTCCCGGCCCCCCCTCGGGTCGCGGTGGTGATCGCCCTCGACGGGGGCGGGTGGAACGTGTTGGAGCGCTGGCCGGAGGAGTGGCCGGTGATCCGGCGCCTGGCCCTCGAGGGGACCACCTACCCGAACGCCACGATCGGCTCGGCCCCACCGCTGACCGCGCCGATCCACGCGAACATGGGGACCGGCGCGTACCCCCGCACCCACGGGATGCCCGAGATCGTGGGCCGGCTCCCCGATGGCTCCATCGACGAGATGTACCTCTCCGAGGGAGACCCCAGCCTCCTGGAGGCCGAGACGCTCGCCGACAGGTGGGACCGGCAGAGCGGCGGTCGGGCCTGGGCGGGCCTGATCGGGTTCGAGACGTGGCACCTGGGGATGCTCGGGCACGGCGCCCAGCTTGAGGGGGCCGACCACGACGTGGCGGTGCTGTGGCAGCGCGACGACCTCGAGTTCTGGGTGAACGAGGACTTCTACGCGCTGCCGGAGTACCTGCCCGGCGTCGAGGTCCTGGCGGAACGGCTCCGCGATCTGGACCGGACCGACGGTGCCCTCGACGGGCGGTGGCGCGGCCACGACCTCAGGGACCCGGCCATCATCCCGGGCACCCCCGCCTTCGTCGAGTTCACGGGACGGGCACTGCTCGACATGGTCGAGCGCGAGCCGATCGGCGAAGACGACGTCACCGACCTCCTGTTCGTCGAGTTGAAGGCGGCGGACTTCGGCGGGCACGTGTGGAACATGGATGGAGAAGAGACCGCCGCGGTCCTCCGTGCCGAGGACCGGGTGGTGGGCGAGCTCCTGGCGGCCATCGAGGCCCGGGTCGGCGCCGAGGGGTACGTGGTCGTGGTCACCGCCGACCACGGCCAGACGCCGAACCCGTTTACCACCGGGGGGCTCCGGGTGGACCGGGACGAGGTCGGCCGCGACGTGGACCGGTATTTCGGCCGGCCGATCGTCCAGGAGGACTCGCCCGACGACCTCTACCTCGACCTTGAGGAGATGCGGGAGTCCGGGATCACGCTCGAGGACGTGGCCCGGTTCCTGGGCGACTACCGGTACCGGGACGGGGCGGCGCCCCGGACCGACCTGAGCAGCGTCCCCGAGGAGATCCTTGATCGCCGGGTGTTCGCCGCGGCCCTTCCCGGCCCTTTCGTGGGCCGGCTCACCGCCGAGGACATCGACGCCCTGGGCCCCGGCATCTACCCGGAGGCCGACCTGACCTCCCCTCCGGGGATCCGGGCCCTCGATCAGACGTTGAGGTAGGGGTCGTCGGGCTGGGGGATGGCCCGGACGGAGTCGGCGGCGACCACGACCTCCCGGCCGACGGGGTAGAAGGTCCCGGAGACCCGGACCCACTGGTCCTCCTCGAACCGGCCCGGCGGTGCCCCCACCACCCGGACCTGGACGCTCAGAGCGTCGGCCACGCAGCACGACACGATGAACCGGGTGAGGACGAACTCGTCGGCCGGCGAGCCCTCCCGCCGGGTCACGATCCCCTCGAATCTCACCGGGGAGCCGGCCCGGTCGATCAGGGCCCTGCGAGCTTCGTCCGACCACACCCCCGCCGCCACGGCCGCCAGCGTGACCCGACCGCCGGTTTCGAGTGCCGGACCGGCGAACCCCGCGCTGAGCGAGCGGCGGGCGGCCGCGTAGGAGCCCAGCGCCGTGGGCGGGAGCGTCAGCACGATCACCGCGGGGAACACGATGAACCCGAGCGCCCACGACGTCCTGGGGGTCAGGCGCTCCTTCCGGGCGGCTCGCACGGTGGCCAGCCTCCCGGCCGCAGCCAGGGTCAGCACCACGGCCCCCGTGGGGACGACCCAGGCCGTCCGGGACGAGAGGTACAGCGACGTCCGGCCCGAGACGAGGAGGAACCAGAACAGGCCCGCCCACGCCGCCAAGGCCGTAGCGGTAGCCACCCGGAGCGAGCTCACCGGCCGTCGGTCCGTCATCCGAACGCCACCTGGATCCACAGCGCCCCCGCCAGCGTCACCGAGAACACCACGATCACCACGGTCCGGACGAATCCGCGGCCGAAGGTCCCGCCGTACAGCGCCACCAGCTTGGCGTCGATCATCGGCCCGGCCACCAGGAACCCCAGCTGGGAGGCCATCCCGAACTGGACGAACGAGGCCGCTACGAACGCGTCGGACTCCGAGCACAGCGACAGGGCGGCCGCCAGGACCATCAGGGCCAGAACGTCGAGGACCGGGGTGGTGGCCACCCGGCCGATCACGTCCTGGGGGAGGAACGTCTGGAGGGCCGCGGCCACCGCCGCCCCGACCACCAGGTACCGGGTGAGCATCGTGAAGTCGTCGGCGAGCTGGCCGAAGTACCGGGCCCACCGACCCTCCTTTGCGCCGCCGTGCTCGTGGTCGTGCACTTCGGACCCGCGGTCCGGCCGGAGGAGCTCGGCCCGGGTCTTCGAGCCCACCACCCATCCGACCGCCATGGCTACCACCAGGCCGAGGCCGGCTCGCCCGATCAGCATCGGCCACATCACGTCCCGACCCCGGTAGGCGATGCCCGTGGCCAGGAGGACCACGGGGTTCAGGATCGGGGCGGCGAGCATGAACGTGATGGCCGCGGAGGGGTGGAGGCCCTTCAGGAGCAGGCGCCTGGCCACCGGGACCGATCCGCACTCGCACACGGGGAAGGCGAACCCCCCGAGCCCCGCCACGGGCATCTGGAGACCTCGGGGGAGCCGGGCCAGCCTGACGAACACGCTGGCCGGGACGAACACCTCGATGAGGGCGGACACGGCCGCGCCCAGGAGGATGAACGGGAGGGCCTCGACCAGCAGGGACCCGAAGACCAGCAGGAAGGTCCGGGCAGCGCCGATCCCCGCGCCGCTGAGGGTCCGGGCCAGCAGCGCCACCCCGGCCAGGGCCGCCAGGACCAGGATTGGGGTGCGCCACGCTACCCGCTGCCTGGCGTCGAGGGTCTGGGCGACGGCCATCAGCAGTATCGGGCGAAGGTCACCGCGATCTGCGGGAACACGTCGTCGAACAGGCTACCGCCTCCCGGTCCGGCCAGCTCTCGTATCGCCCGGACCACGCGGTCGCCGGCGACGCCCTCCGCCGCCATGGCCTCGGTGTCGAGGAAGAAGCCGCCCACGCCGGCGGCCTCGACCACGGGCCCGAGGTCCGTCCGGAGCTCCGTCAACAGCTCGGCCGCCCCGACCCCGCCGGCCGGTCCCGTGGCTCCGGTGGCGGTCACCACCGTGGTGGCCCGCCCGCCGGCGGCCTCATCGACGAGCCGGATCAGCCGCCCCAGAGCCTGGTCGAGCTTCGCGGGAGGACCCTCCATGGCCACCGCTAGGAGGTCGGGGACGTCGTCGCGCCCATAGCCGCTGGCCAGGAGCTCGGCGGCGGCGGCGACCTGCCGGGCCGGTCTGCGCTCCAGGATCACGTCGTCCCGGTCGTTCTCCAGGTACCAGGTGCCGCCGATCAGCCCGCGATCCCACTCGGCGGTGCCGACCAGGCCGATCCGGGGGGCCTGGTCCCGGAGCTCGTCGAGGTCGTCTCCGAGCGCGGCGATCACCGAGAACGGCGTCCCTTGCCCCCACGCCGTGACCACCTCCCCCCGGTCGTTCCGCAGGAGCGCGCCGGTGATCCCGTGGTCCGAAGGGAGGGCACCGGTGCCCACCGTGGCCTCCACGGCGGCCGGATCGAGCGGCAACGAGCCCGTTTCGGCCTGCAGGGTGCCAGCGCCGTCTCGGATGAGCGCACGCAGGTTGGGCCATTGCTCGGGGCGAGCTTCGAGGTCTCCGCCGCCCACGCCCTTCAACACTACGAGCAGGACCAGTCGCGGCCTCGGGCCCGTGGCGACGCCCGGGATCGCCTCGCCGGACCGCACCCCGGGGTGGGGGCGGTCCAGCCCGATCAGCTCGGCCACGGTGGGGGCCACAGCATCGAGCGTGGTCCCTTTGGGCACCTCGGCGCCGGGGGCGACGCCGGCGCCGGCGAGGACGACCGGCACCCGCCCGGCGTCGTCGGGCCGGACGCCGGGCCAGGCCACCGGGGGGAACCCGGGGCCGTCCCCGCCGACCACGGGGGTCTGGCCGGCCATGGCGAGCACGTGGGGTCCCCGGCCGTCACGGAACTCGGCCGCCAGGAGGTCCCGGGTCTCGTCGGGGAGCGAGCAGAACGGGACGGTCTCCGGGGGTCCGGCCCGCTCCGGACAGGCACGGCCGACGCACAGCACGCGGAGGGCCACGGCCGGCGCGCCCAGAGACAGGGCCACCAGGGCGAGCAGGACCGCCCGACGGTTCGTGGACATGCCGGCATCCTCCCACGGCCCCGCGGCACCGGTCGTGTACCATCCGGCCCCGAGTTGCGAACCTCGATCCCCGCACGATTCGCCGCGCTGCTCACCGCCGCCGTCGTGGCCGCGGCATGCACCGGCGACCGTGAGGTCCGGACCGACCCGCCCCAGGGAGCGCCGACCGTCGAGGAGATGGCCGGTGACCTGGGATCGGACGTGGTGGGAGCCCTGGCCCGTGGCTATCACCCCGACACGTCCACCGACATCGCCGTGGTCCCCATGCCAGGCAGCACCGTGGTGCGATGGAGCGGGAAGGGGCTGGGGACGGACGCCGCGGATCCTCGGACCACCCACCCCACGCCGTGGGACTTCCACCAGCGGGTGCCGATCGTCTTCTACGCGCCGGGAAGGATCGCCCCCGGGGCCGCGGAGGGCCCGGTGGACATCACGGCGATCCCCCCGACCCTGGGGTTCCTGGCCGGCTCCGGGTTCGGGGGAGGCCAGATCCTGCTCGACGAACGGACCTTCCTCGACGCGCCGCCGAAGGCCATCGTCACCGTGGTCTACGACGGCGGCGGCTGGAACCTCCTGGAGCGGTGGCCGGACGGGTGGCCGTACCTCCGACGGGTCATGGACCGGGGCCTGGTCTACCCGAACGCCACCATCGGCTCCGCCCCCGCGGTCACCACGGCGATCCACGCGAACATCGGCACCGGCGTCTACCCGAGGACGCACGGGCTGGCCGAGATCACGGGCCGGCTCCCCGACGGCTCGGTCGGCGATCTGTACTTCGAGGAGGAGGCGGACCCCAGGCTCCTGTTGGTGGACACCCTCGGCGACAGGTGGGATCGGGAGAACGGGAACCGGGCCTGGGTGGGGATGATCGGCTACGAGGCCTGGCACCTCGGCATGATGAGCCGGGGCGCCCGGGCCCCCGGCGGCGACCGCGACGTGGCCGTGCTGTGGCGCGACGAGCCCGGGCTGGGAGAGTTCTTCGTCAACGAGGAGCTGTACGAGCTCCCCGACTACCTGCCCGGCGAGGACGACCTGCGGGAGCGGCTCCGCGGCCTGGACGGGGAGGACGGGGCGGTGGACGGGTTCTGGCGGGGATGGGACCTCGAGGACCCGAAGGTCGTGCCGGCCACACCGGCGTTCGTGGAGCACCAGGGCGCCGCCCTCCTGGAGATGATCCGCCGGGAGCCGATCGGGGAGGACGGCATCACCGACTTCCTCCACGTCGAGCTGAAGCCGACGGACTTCGGGGGCCACCTGTGGAACATGGTGGCGCCGGAGGAGGAGATCGTGCTGAGGGCCCAGGACGACCTCCTCCGCTCGCTGGTGGCGGCCCTCGACCGGAAGCTCGGACGGGGGGAGTGGGTGCTGGCCTACACGGCCGACCACGGCCAGACGCCGATACCCGAGACGACCGGGGGCGTCCGGATCCACCCCGACATCCTGGGCCGGCGGATCAACGAGTACTTCGGACGGAAGATCGTGCAGAAGGTGACCCCGTCGGGCCTGTTCATGAACCGGGCCGGGCTGGAGGCCGCGGGCATCACCCTGGACGACGTGGCCCGGTTCGTGGCCACGTACCGGTACGGGGACGGGCTGCCCGCCGACGTGGATCGGTCCGCCATCCCCCCGGCCGAGCTGAACCGGCGGGTGTTCGCCGGGGCCCTCCCGGCCACGTACCTGGCCGGCCTGGACGAGGCCACCACCGAGGGCCTGGGCCCGGGCGCCTACCCGGAGGGCGA
Source organism: Actinomycetota bacterium (assembly GCA_050692915.1). Classification (GTDB taxonomy): domain Bacteria; phylum Actinomycetota; class UBA4738; order UBA4738; family CALAEC01; genus CALAEC01. The sequence goes on from JBOGVU010000040.1 coordinate 6,436, forward strand.
CCTCACGTCGCCCGTGCCGGTTCCTCGCTAGGGGCGGCCGGCACCCGCCTGGCCCACAGCCCGATCAGCACCGCCAGCACCAGGAAGGTCACGCCGGCCCCGATCATCAGGGTCCGGGCCACCGCGGGCGTGAGGAACAGGAACAGGACCAGGGCCGGGATGATCCACGAGAAGTTGTAGGCCACGTCCTGGAGGCTGAAGCCCCGTCCGCGGAATGCGTCGGCCAGGGCCTCCTGCATCATGGTGTCGACCCCGACCTTCCCCAGGAAGAAGCTCATGCCGACGGTGAAGGCCATCAGCGAGATCCCTCCCAGGTTGATGATGCCGCCGAAGGCCAGCATGCCCGCCCCGCCCAGGACCAGCGCGCCGGTGACGATTCGGATCGGCCGAACTCGCCGCCGCACCAGCGCCGCGGTGACGAACCCCGCCACGGCGCCCAGGGCCCCGACCGCCCCGACGATGGCCGTGGACGTGTTCTGCTCGACCACGAACTCCCGGGAGATGAACGCGGTCGCCAGCACGGTGAACGTGAGCAGGGTTCGGATCACCAGGAACGACGTGAGGGCCAGGCCGGCCGCTGCCCGCCGGGCCACCTCCTTGAACCCATCGAACATGTCCCGGAACAGCCGGCCCACCTCCTTGCGGAGAGGGGTGACGCTCGCGGCGTACCCGAGGCTCCCGGTCATCGTGGCCGCGCCGGTGGCCAGCGCGTACACGGCCACGCCGACCACGAGGATCACCGGCGTGCTCACCGCCGCCGAGGCCACGAACGCCACGCCTGCCCCCAGGAGCTGAAACACCGCGCTCCCCGCCTGGGAGATCGAGTTCCCCTGGAGGAGGTCGCGCTCGCCGAGGACCGCCGGCAGGCTGGCCCCCTTGATGGCCAGGAGGAGCCGGGTGCCGGCAAGCACCAGGAGGAGGGAGACGTACAGCGCCGGATCGCCCAGGCGTCCCAGCCCGATGACCACGATCGCCGTGAGCACCACGGCCCGCAGCGCGTTGGCCCCGATGAGGAGCCGGCGCCTGTCCCACCGGTCGATCAGCACGCCGACGAACGGGCTGAACAGCGTGTAGGGGAGGAACGTGAGCAGGACCACCAGCAGGGCCTCACGTGGCGTCCGGGCCGACTCGGGATCGAACCCGGCGGCGCCGCCGAACGTGATCAGCTTCGCCAGTGCCGTGGCCACGAGCCCATCCGCCATCTGCCCGAGCCACTGCGCCCCCATGAGGAAGGTGAAGTTGCGGTTCCGGAACAGCTCCGAGGCGTCGTCGATGATCCTTGCCGGCACGGCCACCACGCGGTCACGGCGCCGCCGGAGCCCGCCCGGCGGCCGCCAGAACAGCGCCACGGCCACGGCGATCGCCCACGACAACCAGCCGACCAGGGGGGTGAACGAGCTGCGGAGGATGGCTACCACGAAGATCCCCGCGGTCGTCACCGCGGCCACGGAGAACAGCGGGATCAGGGCCATGGCCTCCGGCCACGAGCGCCGGTCGAGGCGCCGGTAGAACAGCCATCCCGGCACGACCAGCAGAAGCGCCAGCCGCAGGAACGACAGGATCGTGCCCCCCAGCCCGCTGAACGGGCCGGGCGGGTCCTCGGCGAATCCCCGGGCCGCGGAGGCCCGGGCCGCGGCTGCGTCGAGGGCCTCCGGCTCGACGGGGGTGCCCCCAACCTCGGGCAGCAGGAACAGCCCGGTGTTGCCGATCTCCACGCAGTCCTCGGCCGAGCATGCCGCCAGGAAGTCCGCGTTCGTGGTCTCCTGATTCATGAGCGCGGGCATGAACACGGCGACGCCGCCCGCCTCGAGCACGGGAAGGGCCTCCCGGGCGGTGTCGGCGGCGATGTCGTCGTAGACCTCGTCGCCGAACGTGCTGGCCCGGCCGGCCTCGAGGTCCTCGATGGTGCCGTAGTAGATGGCCACGTCATCGATCTGGTCGCCGGCGATCCCGCCGTAGATCGCGTTGGCGAAGTTCTTGTATGAACCGTAGGGGAGCGGCGCGGGCCCCTGGGCGTCCACCACGAACAGGGCTCGCTCGTCGCCCGGCGTGGCCCGCAGGTACGCGGATGCGGCCGCGGTGGTCTCCCGCACCTCCGGCGTCAGCCACGTGCCGCCGGCGTTCCAAGCGGAGAGTCCCCTGGACCACCACGTGGCCAGGACGAACCCCACCGCCACCACGGCCACGACCGTGAACACGCTTCGGGCGGCCCGCAGCCTGGTGGCCCCCCAGATCACCAGGAACAGGCCCAGCGAGGCCAGGAGCTCGGGGGCCAGTGTGGCGTTGAAGAACCGGAAGTACGGGTACGCCGCGCCGATGAGGAAGCCGAGCATCCCCAGGAGCGGGAGGGTCCACCCCACGGTGAGCTCCGCGAAGTACTCTCGCCGCCGGATCACCCGCACCACGACGTACACCAGGCCGACGACCGTCAGCGGCACCAGGATCAGGAGGGGGTAGAAGGGCTCCAGGCTCTTCAGCACGCTGAGGCTGCGGTTCACGAAGTAGTCGACGTCGGCGGGGGGCGGGACCGCGGCGTCGCTGAACGAGGACCGGGGGCCCCACAGCCCGCCGAGCCAGAAGGCAGCGGTCATGACCACGGCCACGGTGCCGGTGACGATGATCATCCCCTCGGACCGCAGGGCCGCCAGCAGCGACCGCTCCCGGAGGAAGCGGTAGCCGGCCACCGCTCCCATCGACAGCAGGAAGATCACCAGCGTGGTGGGGTGGCTGAGGCCGGCCAGGAACATGAACAGCGTGGCGGCCACCCGAGCCCCCCAGCTGTCCTGCATCCGGTCCATGAGCAGGAGCACCCCGCCCAGGAGGGCCAGCGACATGAAGTTGTCCATGTACCCGAAGAACCGCTGCAAGAGGAACAGCGCCGGGGTGGCCACCAGCGCGATGTAGAAGAGCAGCCAGTTCCGGCGGTGCTTCCAGGCGAACGCCGCCATGGCCGCCCCGGCCAGGATGCGGAAGAAGATCGACAGCACCACGGTGGGGACCGCGGCGTCCACCCCGCCGACGGTCCGCATGGCCGCCGCAAGGACCGGCTCGGCGATCCGGTACCCGCCCGCCAGCGACCCGACGGCGCCGCGGAGCTCGATCATGGCCCCGGGGTCCTCGTTCATCAGGTACTCCACCCGCCACTGGTAGTAGGCGGTGTCGAACGCCGGGACGGCCCTGGAGGCGTCGGTGATGAACTGCCACCCCATGGCCAGCGCCACGGCCGCCACCACCAGGATCCCCAGCCAGGGACGCCCGGCCAGGGCCTGGAGCCGCGACGCGGGGGTGCCGGGCGGGGCCGGGGCCTCGGGGGTCTGCAGGTCGGTCGCTCCCATCCGTTCCTCCTCGCTCATCCGCACGGCAGCCCGTCCAGGACCGCCCCCGGGAATGCCGCCCGGAACAGACGCTCGTCCCGGAGCTCCTCCGGGACGGCCGAAGGATCGGAGGCGTTGTCCGCCGCCGTGTACTCCATCAGGAAGTCGGCGATGTCCTCAAGCGTGTGCCCGTTCTCCTGGAGCTCCGGGATGTTGATCCACAGCTGGGTGACCCGGAAGCTCTGGATGACGTTCGTGTCGTCGCCGTCCGTGTCGAACGCCGCGTTGATGTCGTTCACCAGGGACGTCTGATCGATCATGAACGCATCGGCGAGATCCGGCGTGGACCCGTGGTCGGCGGTCAGCGCCATCACCCACTCGCCCCGGCCGACCTCCTCGTCCAGCAGCTCGGTCAGGGCCACGAACTCCTCGGCGCTGGACCGGACCACCGCCTCCATCTGCGGGGTGGGGAAGCTCCACCGGTGGCCCATCTTGTCGATCTGCTTGTAGTTCGTGAACAGCAGATCGGGGACCTCGTCCTGGCCGAAGCCCTCCCGCCGGATCACCTCGCGGATCACCCCGGTCTGGTACCGGGCATACGCCGGAGTGTGGAGGATGTCGTCGGGGGTCTCCAGCGGATGATCGAGCCACACGCCGTCGAGCGCGCCGTCCTGGAGGTCGAGACCCCGCACCTCCTCTTCCAGCCCGCCGATCTCGTTGACCCACTCCTCGAATCGGAAGAACTCCAGGTTCTCGGCCGTGAGGCCCCAGATCCCGATGCGCTGTCCGAGGGCCAGGTCGGCGTCGGCTCCCTCCAGGAAGGAGCCGTGGCCCATCATCCCCAGGGTGGGCTCGGAGGCGATCAGCCCCACCACCGGCTCGTTGTTCATGGCCCGGTCGAACTCGTCGGCCAGGGTCGGACTCTGCATGTAGCGTGGGCCCGACAAGATCGGCCCCACCAGGCGGTCGCCGTCCCTGATCCGGAGATCGAGGACCCCGTGGGTCTTCGGATAAGCACCGGTCCCCATGCTGGCGTGCACGGCCGGGGTCACCGACGGGGACGATCCCACCGTGGCCTGCTCGAACCACGCGCCGCCAGGGACCAGGCGGGACAGCGGCCGCCAGGCCTGGGGGTACTCGTCGAGCACGTTCCTCCCGGCCCCGTCCCACACCACCAGCACGATGAGCCTCGGGGGATCCGCGCTCCCCTCGACGGCCTCCTCCAGCGCGCGGCCGTCAGGGGCGTCGAAGTCGAAGGCGAGGTACCGGGCCAGGGTTGGCGCCAGGTCCGGCATCGTCACCGGGCGATCGATCTCACCCCGGGCCGGGACGTGCCCGGGGCCGTAGAAGAAGAACGGGACCCGCTGGAGGTAGTTCCAGGGACCGGAGTGCGACCACAGCCCGAAGTAGTGGGGCGGGCGGAGCACGAACTGGATCTCGCCGGACTTCCCGGTGATGTAGCCGTTGCGGACCCGCTCGAGCTGGGCCGGCGGCAGCCCGCAGGCGATGTCGGCGAACCGCCCCGTGACGACGGCGCCGGGGGACGGGCTCGGCGAAGTCGGAGACCCCGGACCGCCGGGCGTGGCGCCGTTCGGCGCGGCGTTCGACGTGCACGCCGCAGCGACCACGAGGCACAGGGAAACGAGTCGCTGCAGGGTCACGGTCGAGCGAGGGTTCGCCATCGAGCAAGCACGGCGGATGAGTCTAGTCGATGCCGTCCGGGCTCCCCGTCAGACGCTCCGGGAGCACGCCGGTCCGGGTCAGCGCGGCCTCCGCCTCGTCGGCGTCGGCGCACCGGAGCGCGGGGGCCTGGGGCTGGTGCTCCGCCAGCGCCGCCGCGAGCGACTCGCCGGGATCCTCCGACGCGGTCAGCACGACGGTGTAGTGGAACCGCCGGGCCCGCAGCCACGGGTCGGGGTCGGCGAGGGGGCCGGCCGCCTCCACGCCCAGTACGCCCAGACCCTCCACGTCGGGGGCCTGCCCCGTGGCCAGGAACGTGATGCGGCCGGACGGATGACGGTCCAGGAGCGCCGCCACCAGCTCCCGGGGTGCCTCCGGCGCCGTGATCAGGATCCGGACCCAGGCGTCCGCGTCGCGGGCAGCCAAGACCCGGTGGGCGTGCTCCGGCACGCCCGCCTCCGGGCGGGGCGGCCGGCCGGCGAGGACGTGCCCCCACCGCTCCCGAAGGATCGCGGCGTTCTTCTCCACCAGCGTCGCCGCGGTCCGCTCGTCGAGCCCGCTCGAGCCGAAGCGGGCATGCACCACCGCCGACCGGGGGTCGTACACGGTGCGCCGCCCTCGCTCCCGGAGTCGGAGCTGGAGGTCGACGTCCTCGCAGTACGCCGGGACGAAGGCGGGGTCGAACGCGCCGGCGTCGAGGAACTCCGAGCGTCGCAGCAGCAGGCACGCCGCCGATCCGTAGTCGACGTACCGCCGGAACCGGTACGCGGGATCCGCGGGCGGTTCCCCGAACCCGTACATGAGCGTGGAGGCGTCCTCGAACAGGAGCCCGCCGGCCTCCTGCACGGTGCGGTCCTCGTTGAGGAACATGGGGACCGCCGCTCCGACCCGAGGGTCCGACCCCAGGGTCTCGACGAGGGGTTCGAGCCAACCCGGGCCCACCAGGGTATCGGTGTTGAGGAAGAGCACGTGCTCGCCGCGGGCGCGCTCGGCCCCCCGGTTGGCCGCGGGGCCGAAGCCCTCGTTGCGGTCGTTCTCCAGGACCTCGGCCCCGGTTACCTCGTGACGGAGGCGGGCCGCCACGTCCTCGGGGGTGGGGTTGTCGACCACGATCACCTCGAACGGCAGCCGGGTGTGCTCCACGACGGCTTCCAGGGCTCGACGGGTGAGCCTCCATCCGCCGAACGTGACCATGACCACCGAGACCAGGGGGTGGTCGGCCCGGGGGAGCGTGAGGACGGTCACCGCCGGAACAGCGACCGGACGCGCCCGTAGGCGTTCCGCAGTCCGGTGGTGTAGCGGAACGTCTTCGTGTCGAGGACGCTCTGGAGCTCCGCCTCCTTACCCACCACCTCGCCACGGAGCATGTCGTTCTCCCGCTCGAGGTCGTGGATGCGGCGCTCGGCCCACGCGCGGTACTCGCGGTGGCGGCGCTCGGCGTCGGCCACCCGGTCGGCCATCGCGGACCGGCTCGCGGCGGAGCCCCGGACCACGGTCCGGTAGGCCTGGCGGACGGCCTCGAGCTCGTCCTGGGGGGTCCCCTCTCGCATGCTCCTCCTGGACGGTGGGCGGGCCGGCCGAGGCATCATAGCGGCCCCGGCGCCGGCCTTGACAGCCTCGCCGGCCCGGCGGTACCGTATCGAACACACGTTCGAGTCCGAGGGAAGCCGTGTCCAAACGCTACGACCAGGAGGTGGAGGTCGAGCGGGACGCCGGGATGCCGGCGGCCTTCTCCTGGCGGGGGCGGCGGTGGCTCGTGACGGACGTGATCGGCCGGTGGCGGATCGAGGGCCGGTGGTGGGCGGAGGGCCGCGACCGGGAGTACTGGCGGGTGGAGGCCAGGGGCGGCGCCGTGTTCGACCTGTACCACGACCGCCTGGGCGGCCGGTGGCACCTCGAGCGCGTCTGGGACTGACCGACCGTATATCCTCGGGGCACAGCAGGCCGAGGAGAAGACACTGTGTCCGAGACGGAGCGAGCGCGGGACGCCCTCGAGCGGGAGATGTACTGGCTCGGCGGGGAGGACGGAGAGGCCGCCACGAAGGCCCAGCAGGCCCGGGTGGCCGGCGACCGCCTCCTCCAGCGGCTCCGCCGGGACGCCGCCCAGGCCGCTCCGTGGGGCGACCCTAGCCTGGCGTCCGGCAGCGGGACCCGCCGGCGGTTCAAGATCGTCCTCCACCGGATGCTTCGGCCGATCACCCGCCGATACGACCGGTTGGCCGCCGAGCTCGCGGCGGTTCAGGTGATCCTGGCCGACTGCGTGCTCCAGCTCGAGGCCGAGACGAACCGCCTCCGGGAGGAGCTTGCCAGGCTCACCGAGCCGGCCGAGTCCGCTCCGCGGGGCCGGCGCAGCCGCCCGTGAGGATCGCCGTCTGCCATCCGCAGACCCCCTTCGCCAGGGGCGGGGCGGAGATGCACACCGAGAGCCTGGCCCGGGCCCTCCGCGTGGCGGGCCACGAGGCGGACATCCTGTCGATCCCGTTCAAGTGGTACCCGCCGGCCGAGCTCGTCCACCAGATGGCCATGTGGCGGAGCCTCGATCTCAGTGAGACGCACGGCCAGCCCGTCGACATGGTCATCGCCCTGCGCTTCCCCTCGTACCTCGTCCCCCACGAGCACAAGGTCGTGTGGCTGATCCACCAGCACCGGACCGCGTACGAGCTGTGGGACCACCCGGCTTTCGGTGACATCTCCCACCACGACGAGGGAGAGGCCGTCCGGGACCTGATCCACCGGGCCGACCGGATCGCCCTGGGTGAGGCCAAGCGGATCTTCACGAACTCGGCGAACGTTCGCGACCGGCTGTGGCAGAGCTTGGGGATGCCCGCGGAGGTCCTCTACCACCGGTCGTCGCTGTGCGAGGCGCTCCTGGAGATGGAGGCGGCGGCGCCCGGGGACTACGTGCTGTTCCCGAGCCGGCTGGACCCCATCAAGCGGCAGTCGCTGGCCGTGGAGGCCATGCGCCACGTGCGCCGGGACGTGCGGCTGGTGCTGGTGGGCACGGGCCCCCAGGAAGGGGAGCTGCGCCAGCAGGTCGAACGGGCCGGGCTCGATGGCCGGGTGGAGCTGGCCGGCCACGTGAGCGAGGAGTATCTGCTGGACCTGTACCGGGGGGCGCTGGCCGTGTACTACGGCCCGTACGACGAGGACTTCGGGTACGTCACCCAGGAGGCCATGGCCGCCAAGAGGCCGGTGGTGGTCACCAGCGACAGCGGCGGCCCGCTGGAGTTCGTCCGCGACGGGGCCACCGGGTTCGTGGTCGAGCCGAAGCCGCGGGCCATCGCATCGGCGTTCGACCGCCTGGCCGCCGACCCCGCCGCCGCAGGCGAGCTCGGGGACGAGGGCCGGGCATCGCTGGAGCAGGCCGTGCCGGACTGGCCCGAGGTCGTGGCCCGGCTCCTGAGCTGATGGCGGGGGAAGCCTAGTGGCCAGGATCGTGGTGTTCGGGCCCCTCCCTCCGTCCCGATCCTCGCTGGCCCGGAGCGCCCGGGCCCTGGTCCGGCTCCTGAAGCGCTCCCTCCGGGGGCGGCACCATGTCCGGGGGATGTGGCCGGTGCCCGAGAGCGTCGAGGTGATGCTGGCCACCGTCGACCTCCCCGTGTACTTCATGGCGAACGCCCCTGAGGAGCGGGAGATCTATCAGCTGTCCATGGAGCACCCCGGGCTGGTGGTGTTGGAGGACCGCTCGCTGGAGCGGGTTATCCAGGTGCTGGTGCGGGCCCGCGACCCCATCGGGTTCGCCGGGCGGCGCGAGGCCGAGCGGCTGACGGAGCGGCTGGCCGATCTCGACCCCGACGTGCCGTGGTCCGCCCAGGCCGTGCGTCGGGCCCGGGGCGTGATCGTGCACTCGGAGGAGCACCGCGGCGACCTGGAGCGGATCGGCTGCCGGACCCCGGTGTACGTGGCCCCGCCGCCCTCGGCCGGCGACCCCACCGGGTACCAGGAGGCCGTGGAGGCCACCCTTCGACTGGTCCTCGACCCGGCCGAGTGGACGCTCGGACGGTGGGCCGCGTCGCTGGCGGAGGCCGGGGTGGGAGGCGCGGAGTTGCGAGAGGGGTACGGCGTTCGCTACGCGGCCGCCCTCGAGGAGATCCGGACCTCTGCCGCGGGCGCTCCCTGACCGGGTCCGCTCAGGAGGCGATGGCCGGCGGCGCCGGCGAGATCCAGTCGGGCCACTCCGGGAAGTCCTCGGGGAAGTCCCACGGGTCTCTGGTGAGGCCCCTCATCCTGGGCCGCGGATCGGGGGGCCGGGCCCCCCGATCGAAGTCGAAGACGTGCTCGAAGTTGTGGACCTTCTCGTACCGCTCGGTGAGGTACGGGAGGTCCCAGTTGTCGGCGACGAACCGGAGCGGGCTGACGAAGTCCGAGAGCCCGTCGTCGATGTACCCCCGCCGGGCGTACGGGGAGATCACCAGCATGGGGACCCGGAAGCCCACGTCGATGTGGTCGAGCTTCGGCGGCACCACGTGGTCGTAGAACCCGCCCCACTCGTCCCAGGTGATGAAGATGGCCACCGAGTCCCACATGTCGCTCCGCATGATCCCGTTGACCACGTCGGTGACCCAGTTGTGGGCGTGGCCGGTTGAGTACGGAGGATGGTCGGAGAGCTGGAACCGGGGGGTGACCCAGGAGACCGACGGGAGCCGGTTGGCCTCGATGTCGTCGAGCAGCCGGTCCACCGGCGCGTCGAGGACGTGCTTGTCCCACAGGTCCGTGCCGTACACGTTCTCGAACGCCGAGTACGCCTGCCAGATGTAGCCGGGCTGGTGCGGTGAGGCCGCGTACGAGGCCCAGTCGATGTTCCGCTCACTGAGCTGCTCGCCCACGGTGGGCATCGTGAAGCACAGGTCGTGCTTGGTGACCTGGCCGTCCTCGCCCTGGGCCAGGACGTACACGTCGTCGCCCCATGCGTCGCAGCCCCACGACTTGTACTGCCGATCGCCCTCGCGCAGGACCCGGATGTTCTCCGGGTTGTCCAGGGTCCCGCCGCCGGATCCCGACACCCAGTACAGGTGGTTGGGGTACGAGGGGCCCCGCTGGGAGGCGAAGAAGTTGTCGCAGATCACGTTCTCCCTGGCCCAGTGGTAGTAGTTCGGGATGTCCTCCTCGTGGAACTGGGAATAGCCGTACAGCCAGCCGAAGGCTCCTAGGCCGAAGTTGTCCATGTTCCCTTGGCGGAAGTTCTTGATGGCCGCGGCGTGGTCGTGGGGGAGGTCGCCGGGGAGCCAGTCCGGGCACCGGATCATCGGCTTTTCGATACCGAACGAGAGTCCTGTGGTGGTGCCGTTCACGCCGGGGAACCTGCCGAACAGGTTGTCGAAGGACCGGTTCTCCAGCATCAGATACACGATGCGCTTGATCGGCCACTGTGTGTCGATGTCCTCGGGAGTGGGGCCCTGGCGCTGCCGGGGCCGGGTAACCGCGCCGCCGCTCGGCGTGCACGAGGCCACCAGGAGGCCCGTGGCGGCCTGGGCGGAGAGCGCCAGGAACTCGCGTCGGTCGATGGGGAGGCCAGGCATCGGTGACTTATCCTAAGCGAGCGGTGGCGTTTCGACTGCTCCCCATGATCCTGGCGACGGCGCTGATAGCGGCCGCGTGCACGGCCGACGAGCCGTCCCCGCAGGCCACGCCGCCGCTCGTCGGCCAGGCCCCCGAGGAGGGCACCCCGCCCCCGCTCCCGGGCCGCGAGCTGGTCGGGGACTGCGTGAACGGGTTCACGGCGCCGGCGCCCGAGGATCCCGCTCGGGCCGAGGCGCTGCGGGTGCTGGGCCGGGCCACCGGCGTCACTCCGGGCCGGTTCGACGTGGTCGACATGCGGTACTTCGAGGGCCCCGAGTCCCCGCCGTCGGAGCGGGAGTACCTCCTGAACGTGCGGCGGTGGTACGTGAAAGCCACGGTCCGGGGGGACGAGTCGATGGCGGGCCGGTTCCTGATCGAGAAGCGGTCGTTCGGGGCCGGGGTGGTCGCCGTGGCACCCTTCGACACCGCCGGGATCCGCTCCCCGGACTGGGTCGGGTTCCTTCTGATCGAGGGCGGCGAGCCCCAGGCCCTTCCGGGCCTGCCGGGGGAGTGGGCCGGCGAGCCATACGACTTCGTGACCGGACGGGACCCCCAGACCCGGGAGAAGGTGTTCGGGTTCCCAGGGCTCCCCGTCGAGGTGGCCGGCTGCCTGGAAGGCACCTGACCCTCCCTTGACGGCGCCCCACGCGGCGCCTTAGGGTAATCGAACACACGTTCGATTCCCCCGGAGGCGCCGTGACTGGGTTCGTCCATCTCCACTGCCGGTCGGCGTTCTCGCTGAAGGACGGGGCCTACCTCCCCGAGGCACTGGCCGAGCGTGCCGCGGAGCTGGGCATGCCGGCGGTGGCCATGACCGACGCCGACAACCTCCTGGGGGCGGTCCGCTTCGTCGACGCGTGTTCGCGCGCCGGGGTGCGCCCGATCCTCGGCGCCCGCCTCACCCTCGCGGGCGGCGGGACCGACGGGGCCGCGCGGGCTTCCACTGGTCGAGCCTCGCGACGTCTACGTTCCAACGTGCTCGGCCCGCCTCCCGCCGGGCCTGCGCGCGATTCCACCGACGCCGCTCGGCTCACCCGGGAGATGTCGGGGCGGGATCCCACCGACGGCGGGGCTCTTCGAGCGAAGGCAAGCGCGAGCGAGGGAGCTCGAAGCGCGGCGGCAAACGCGAGGCGGGAGGGCTCGGAGCGACGAGCGTTTCGCCCGCTGAGAGCGACCGAGCAAGCTCGCCGGAGCGCCCCCGCCGGCGGGGGGGATCCCGCCCCTCAGCGCTTGATCCTCCTGGCGAGGGACGCGGTTGGGTACGGCAACCTGTGTCGGTTGATCACGTCGGCGCACATGCGCGGAGAGAGAGGGGAGCCGTCGCTCCGGCCGTCGGAGGTGATGGGTCGGGCCGACGGCCTGGTGTGCCTCCTGGGGCCGGAGTCTGCCCCGGGCCGGATGGCGCTGTCGGGCCGCCCCGGCGCCGCCCGTGAGCTGCTCCGCCCGTGGCGGGAGGCGTTCGGGCCGTGGTGCTTCGTGGAGGTCCGGAACCTCCTGGAACCGGGGAGCGTGGCGCAGATCCGCGCGCTGTTGCGGCTGGCAGAGGAGGCCGAGGTCCCCGCGGTGGCCGCGAACGCGGTGCGGCACCTGGTGTCCGCGGACGCCTTCGTGGCCGACGCGCTGGAGTGCATGCGGGAGATCGTGCCGATCTCCGAGCGACACGTCAGCCGGCGGAACGCCGAGGGATGGCTGAAGCCCCCGGTGACGATGCGGGCGCTGTTCGCCGAGCGCCCCGACGTGTGTGACGCTACCGTGCGGATCGCCGAAGCCTGCGACTTCGACCTCGGTCTGGGCCGGGTGCACTTCCCCGACTTCCCCACGCCGGCCGGGTGCAGCGCCACCTCACTCCTGGCCGAGCGGTGCCACCGGGGCCTCGACGATCGCGGGATGCCTCGAAGCCGGGATGTGCTCGACCGGTTGGACCGGGAGCTCGACGACATACGCCGGATGGGGTACTCGGCGTACTTCCTCACCGTGGCCGACATCGTCCGCGAGGTGAAGGCCATCGGGATCCGGTGCGCGGCCCGGGGCTCGGCGGCCGGCTCCCTGGTCTGCTTCCTCACCGGGATCTCCGAGGTGGACCCGGTCCACCACGGCCTCCTGTTCGAGCGGTTCATCAACCCGCTCCGCGACGAGCTGCCGGACATCGACCTCGACGTGGAGGCGTCCCGTCGCGAGGAGGTCTACGACATGGTCCTCCGCCGCTACGGCGAGGACCGGTGCGCCTGCGTGACGATGGTCGACACCTACCGGGCCCGGGCCGCGGTCCGCGAGGTGGGGAAGGCCCTGGGGTACCCCGACGATGAGATCGACCGGGTGGCCAAGGCGTTCCCGCACGTCGGGGCGCACCGGATCCGGGACGCGCTGGAGCGGCTGCCGGAGCTCCGGGGGTCGAATATGGCCGCCGGCCAGCTCGAGCTGTTGTTCCGGGTGGCCGAGCGGCTGAACGGGTTCCCCCGGCACCTGGCCCTCCACCCCTCGGGGATCGTGCTGTCCAGGGACGACCTCCTGGACCGGGTGCCGATGGAGCGCTCGTTCCTGGAGCACCGGATGGTCCAGGCCGACAAGGACGACGTCGAGCGGCTGGGCCTGCTCAAGCTCGACGTGCTGGGCGTCCGGATGCTGTCGGCGATGCGCCACGCCACGGACGAGATCGAGCGGACCACCGGCGAGGCGGTCGACCTCGAGCGGGTCCCCCGGGACGACCAGGCCACGTTCGAGCTGATCCGGGAGTCGCGGACGATCGGGTGCTTCCAGATCGAGTCACCGGGCCAGCGGGAGCTGCTCCAGAAGTTCCAGCCGACCAGGTTCGAGGACCTCATCGTCGACATCTCGCTGTTCCGGCCGGGGCCGGTGAAGTCCGACATGGTCTCGCCGTTCCTGAACCGCCGGCACCGATGGGAACGTCCCCGGTACGCGCACCCGATGCTGAAGCCGATCCTCCGGGAGACCCACGGCGTGATCGTGTACCACGAGCAGGTGATGATGGTCCTGGCCGCGTCGGGGTGCTCGCTGGCCGAGGCCGACCGTATCCGCCGTCATCTCGACGACGACGTCGAGATCGATGACCTCCGCAGGGACTTCCTGTTCCGGGCCACGGCCGCCGGCCTCGGCTCCGACGATGCCGAGACCGTGTGGCGCGAGCTGTCCTCGTTCGCCTCGTTCGGGTTCTGCAAGGCCCACGCCGCTGCCTTCGCCGTGCCCACGTACCAATCGGCGTGGCTGAAGGCCAACCACCCCGCGGCCTTCCTGGCCGGGGTGCTCACCCACGAGCCGGGGATGTATCCCCGCCGGCTGATCGTCCAGGACGCCCGCGAGCACGGCATCCCGATCCTCCCCCTCGACGCGAACCAAAGCCACAAGACCTACACGGTGGAACGAGTCGAGGCGGGCGGGGCCGGGCGGGCTGCTCGGACTCGAGTCGGGTCCGCAGCCAGTGAGTCGCACGCGGCCGAGGTTCCGGAGCCCGGATCCATGTCTCCGGCGCCTCGACGACGCCCGCCCCGGCCCGCGCCCGCCCCGGGTTCCGGCACGCACGGTGGTCACTGGGGGAGGCGAGCGGCGTCGGCGGAATCGCGCGCAGGCCCGGCGGGAGCCGGGCCGAGCACGTTGGAGCGTAGACGTCGCGAAGGCTCGACCAGTGGAACACCTGAGCCTGCGTTCGGGATCCGGATCGGGCTGCAGGACGTGCACGGGATCTCCGACGAGGAGATCGGCTCGATCCTGGCGGCCCGCGCCGAGCGGCCGTTCACCACCGTCCTCGACTTCCTCCGCCGCACCAGGGTGTCCCGTCCCGTGGTGGAAGCCCTCGCTCACGCCGGTGCGTTCGACGCCCTGGAGGCCCCCGCGCGCCGTCGACAACCGATGCGGGCTTCGAGGCGCGATCGCCTGTACGTGGCCATGACCGCGGATCCGCAGCGGGAGGGGGAGCAGTTGGCGCTGGCGATCGACGGGGACGGCGGTCCGCCGGGGCTCCGCGAGTACTCCGACGCCGAGCGGGTCCGGGCCGAGCTCGAGGTGACCGGCATGGACGTGTCGCGGCACCTGCTGTCGTTCTACGAGCCGGTGCTGGCCGCCATCGGCGTGGTCCGGGCGAGGGAGCTCCGGCATCGTCGCGGTGACGAGTGGGTCATGGTGGCCGGGGTGAAGGTGTCCTCGCAGACGCCGGCGGTGCGCAGCGGCCAGCGGATCATCTTCCTCACCCTCGACGACGCCACCGGGCCGATCGAGGTCACCGTGTTCGAGCGGGTCCAGGATCGGTGCGCCCGCACGGTCTTCCACGGGTTCCTCCTGGCTGTATGGGGCCGCCTGCGGCGGACGGGCGTCGGCGGCGTAAGCATCGCAGCCGAGGAGGTGTGGGACCTGGTGGCCCTGAACCAGGCCCTCCGCGAGGGTAGGCTGGCCCGGACCATGGCGGCCGCGGAAGGATCGGCGGAGCGGTCGCCGCGCAAGCTCTGGCACGCCAGTGGGGGATCGGCGGGATGGTGAACGGATCGAGCGAGGATCGTCCGGTCCCCGAGGAGATGCTCCTCGAGGTCCCCCGGCCCCACCCCGACTCCGGCCGGGCTCCCCGACTCCTGGCGATCCGGCCGTTCCTGTGGCTCGTGCTCGGCGAGATGCTGGCGAACGTGGGGCTGTGGGCGTTCTTCGTGGCCTCGGAGGGCGAGGCCGTGTTCCGGTTCGACGCCACCCCGACCCAGCTGGGGATCCTGATCTCCTCGTACTCTGTGACGTTCGTGGCCGCCTCGCCGGCCCTGGGGCTGGTGGCGGACCGGTGGAGCCCCAAGCGGATGCTCCTGCTGGCCCATGCAAGCGCGTTCGTGTTCCTGTTCCTGGCCTCCCGGGCGCCGTCGCTCCCGTGGCTGTACGGGGCCACGGCACTCTTCGGCCTGGCTGAGGCGGTGGTGTGGCCTGCCCGGGGGGCGCTGGTGCCGCTGCTGGTCGAGGAGCGCCGGCTGGTGCAGGCGAACGGCATGATGGGGATGGCCTGGCAGGTCCCGCTGGTGATCGGGCCGGCCCTGGCGGCCGTAGCCGTGCGGGTGCTGGGCTCCGACGGCCCGTACTACCTGGCCATGGCCGCGGTGGCACTCTCGCTCCCCCTGTACACGCTGATCCCCGATCGCCGGAAGCCCCGCGCGGGGGAGCGGGAGCGGTTCATAGCGGATCTCGTGACCGGGTTCAGGGAAGGCCTGCATACACCGGTGATCCGGGCCGTGATCATCCGGGCCGTGGTGGCCTACCTCCTCCTGGGGATGGTCATCACGCTGGAGACCCTGTACATCCGGGAGGTGCTCGGCCGGGGACAGGACTTCCTCGGGGTGGCCTTCTCACTGACGGGCGCTGGGGCCGCCCTGGGGTCCCTGGCGCTGGCCGCCCTGAAGCACGGGGTGGGGCGGGAGCACCTCCTGATGGCCGCCGGGCTCACCGGCGGGGGGGTCGGCTACCTTCTGTACATCGGGACGTCCTCGGCCACGATCTCCCTGGCCGGCGCGTTCCTGTTCGGTGCTGGGTTCACGTTCTTCTCCTCGCCCGGCCAGGCGCTGATCCAGCGGGTGGCCGTGCATCCGGGGAAGGTCACCTCGGTGTACGCCATGCTTTCGGAGGGCGGGCCGCTGGTGGCGGCCCTCCTGGTCGCCGCGCTCGGCGGCCTGATCACCGTCCAGCCGTGGCTCGTCGTTTCGGCAGCGCTGTTCACGGTCCTGGGCCTGGTCAGCCTCCCCGGCGCCCGGCGGCGCGGCGAGCCCTCGGGCGGCGAGCCTGCGGAGCGGGCCCGGTCGGCGTGAGCGGCCGGACCGCCCCCGTCGAGCCGATCCTCCACGTCGACATGGACGCGTTCTACGCCTCGGTGGAGATCCTCAAGGATCCCTCGCTGGAGGGACGGCCCGTGGTGGTGGGCGGCTCCGGCGCTAGTGGCGTGGTGATGTCGGC
>JBOGVU010000041.1:0-22606 GCA_050692915.1 Actinomycetota bacterium
CCCCTCTACCGCGGCGCAGGGTTTACGAACTCCCGGGCGCGCTGGCCACCCAGCCCGTCAAGACCCCATGTGGCGGGTGGGCCGCTTGAACTCTCTACTCCATGTGACCAGGTGAGTTCCGCAACCGGTTGCGCTAACTGATGCTGGTGTTCTCAGCGGGAACTAGTATGGGGCGGCCCGACGCAGCTCCCGGGCCAATTCCTTGAGGCGATCCGTCAGATCCAGGAACCGATTGTCCCGCCTGAGCCAGACCCCTGCGGACCCCAGACTTGGATCGACCACATCCTTCGCGACTCTCTTGCCGACACGACTCTCATGCGCGGCTAGATTCCGCAAGGCAACTAGGTGTTCGAGCGTCTGTCGATATCTTTGCTTCTTGACCACACGAACCACATAGTGCTTCTCTGGAACGTATCTCTTGAGTAGCTTGATCAGCCCATCTCGTCCTCTAAAGTCAAAGAAGCGACCGCCTGTCACGATGTACTCGCAGACCTCGTCGGTGAGGTGCCTAGGGAAATTGATACCCGTCGAATGGGTCAGGGTGGATGTGTTGTTGTTGATGGCTCCCACCAGTGTGTCGAGCATCAGATGCTCAAAGTAAACATGAAGCTTCACTACTGCGGACTCGCATGCCCAGGTTACGGTCTGGGCGCCAAGATCGGAGCCAACGATATCCCGGTAGTACGTCTCCAATGCCTCGCTCCAGCGAATGAAGCGATTCGCCGCAGCGCGGATGCTCTTCTTCCGTGGCATGCCAACTCCCTTCATCCAACTCCTGAGATGGGATTACTCTGAACCTTGCCCCCCTGCAACCGGGGCAGCGACCATAAAGCCTGGTCCACCGCAGGCGGTGTACATTCTGTCCGCAGCCATGGCGGAGGAGAGATGGCCTGGCAGGAGATTCAGAATCCGGAGTCGGTTCTGAGGGCGGTACAGGAGTTCGATCGTCTCGGCCGGGACACTTTCCTAGAGAAGTACCACTTCGGCAAGGCATACAACTACTTCTTGGTGATTGACAGACGTCTGTATGACTCCAAGGCGGTTCTTGGCGTAGCCCACGGATACGAATTCCCTGATAAGGGACCTCTGCGAGGTGCACAGTTCAGCGGAGGTCAGGCAACTGTCAAGCGTAAGCTAGAGGAACTCGGATTCGATGTGCGCGTCCTGACGGGAGTCGAGGCGGGCACCACCGCCTACTGGTGGCAGGGTCAGCGGGAAGAGCGCTACTGGGTCGAGATTCGCCGGGTTCTTGAGGGCCTCGGATATGAGCTTCGGTGCCCGTTCATCGACTCCGGAGGACGCTCGAATCCTTGGTATGACCTGGTTGATGCGCTCGGCGAGGGACAGATCGTCTACCACTGGAACGCGGTTTGGGAGCGGTTCGTTGGGCGCTCAGTTGTTGCGGCATCGCGCTCGATCGACTCCGAGACGGGGGAGCGCATCGTTCCATTGAGGGACTTTACGCCGTTGCGCGTGGAAGTCGGCCTGGAAGAGCTAAAAGAGCTTCGGCCGGAGCTTGAGGCGAGGCGCGAACAGCTGGCCTCCAAGCATCCAGGTCAGCCACTCTACGTTCCGTTTCAGTTCCGCTCTGACGACCTTAGGCTGATGTCGAACTACTTCACGAAACTTCCCGACGTGTTTCAGAGGCTGCTGTTCGGCACCGACGGATTGGCGGAGTCTGAGCTTCCCGCGCCGCCGGCGGAGGAGGGTCCTCCTGAGACGCCGGCGTCTACCGGAGTTCGAGCCCACTATCTGAGGCCATTCAAACGTAAGGCTGACAGTCACTACCTTGCCCGTATCGAGGGTGGGCTGAGGCGGCGGGGAAGACACCATGAGACGCTGGTTAACGACTTCGCGCGGTGGCTCCAAGATCGGGGTCATCTCGTCGGCCGAAATGCCGCGATCGACTTAGGTCTCGAGCAGCCACCGGTCATCATTGAGGCCAAATCGGTGTCCTCTTGGGCAAGAGCGATTCGTGAAGCAGTCGGGCAACTCTATGAGTACCGGTACTTCCAAGTTGTATCGCCCGAGTCTCAGTTGGTCTTCCTCGCCTCGCAACCCGTGCCTGGGCTTTGGCTGAGGTATCTCGAGGATGATCGAGGTATCGGAGCAGCCTGGAGGGTAGGCAACAACTTCGAAATTTCCCCGCGGGCCAGGGCCGCTCTTGAGCTCGGCTAGCCAAGGCCTAGTCCCTCCGACCTTCGCAGCACCGGTGTCTCAGACCGATGCCTACCTCGTTTTCATGGGTACCGTTCCTGAAACTCCAGAGAATCAAATCCATGTCAGGAGAGGTGGGCAGTCGCTAACAGACTAGAGAAGGGTCCGCTTTACTCTCTCGACGCACCAGCTCGTTTCCTGGTTGATCTGGCGGCCACTGAACCTGAGTATCGACCAACCGGCTTCCTGAAGCCTTGCGTCCCGAATCGCATCCCGCCGCCTCTCCTGATGAAAGGCCGCCCCGTCGCACTCGATGTCCAGCTTCGTACTGTCATCGATTATCGCAAGGTCCAGTCGGAATCCGTTCGCCCGGTACCCTGGATGGGATTCGATGCCTGCCTCCTTGAGTGCCTCGTAGAGCCGTCGTTCGATCGGAGACTCGAATGGCCCTTCCTCAAGGTCCGTAACGTACTTGGCAAGGTGCCCCAAGACGCCTCCGAGGTCACGGCAAGCTGCGCGATCCCCGACGATGACAAGTTGCCGGCGTGCGCGAGTAACGCCCACATTGACTAGGTTCGGGTCATTCGCAAACCGGGAGTAGTGAGGCGGCATCGAAGCGGAAACCGCCGGCGAGAATACGACGATGTCCCTCTCGTCGCCCTGGAAGCGGTGCGCCGTGTCCGCCGTCAGATTCTGGAAGTCAATGCGCTGGAGGGCTCCACGTATCGCCTCCACCTGAGCGCGGTACGGTGTCACGATGCCGAGCGACAAATCGTGGCCCCCGGACAGCTCCGTAGCAACCTCTGCGACTGCGTTCACCTCCTCCTTGTTGACAACACTGGAGCCCCGCGGCCCACGACTGAAACTCCCCCTTACGTCAACCCATCGGACGGCGGAGACACCCTCTACATCGCCCTGGTCCGTGAGAATGACCAGGCGTGAGCCGTAAAACAGGTCGTTCGAGAACGTGATGATGGAACGATGAGAACGGTAGTGTTCCTCGAGGAATAGCGGATCCTCACCAACGCGTCGAGCGGCAAGACCGAAGAGGCTGGTGAGCCGGTAACCCAGCGTAAGGTAGTCCTCATCGGAGATTCCGTGGTGCTTAGCGAGCGCTTCATCCTGTCCTCGCTGCAGGGTCGAGACATGGATCAATTGGTTCCGGTCCCCAATGATCAAGGCGCGCTTCGCCCTAAGTAGGAGCGGAATCGCCGAGGCAATGTCGCATTGCGACGCCTCATCGATGATCACCAGATCGAACATGCCCGGAGTGAGAGGAAGGTTCGTCCGTGCGGAGAGGTTCGTGACGCCCCAAACGGGAAATGCCTGGAGCAGGTCCCCGACGGATGATCGGAGCTTCCCCGCGCTGCCGCCCCCACCTTGTGCGAGACGCTCCAGCCCGTCGGCGTAGGCGCTGGCCCGAGAACGAATCGTGGCGTCACCGCTTCGGATTCTCGCCATCCAGTGCGCCTCAAAGAGCCGCCGACCCGCGGCGACTCGCTCGTCGTCCTTGTTCCGAATCTCCTCTTGGACCTCCCAACGATCACGCAACTCGCCGAGCTCTATTCGTTTCTGATTGACGCGCTTCTTCAATGTCGCGACGGCGCACGCCCGCTCAAGCCGCGGAACCACGCTCGCGTCTGTAACGTCGGTGGCCAGCTCCCTCTGAACTCCAGCGGGGAGCGTACGGCGAAGACGCTCCCATGAAACCTCAAGCGCTGCCACGCGAGCTGCCCGTCTGCGTCGCCGGAAGAGCGGCAGCCTGAGGGGAGCGTGAAAGCGGCTTTGAGCACTCCGGACATCGCCGAGTGCCTCGAGGATCACAGCAGGGTTGTCGATCAGGAGCAAGTGCGGCGGAAGTCCCTCCGCCTCCTCCTGATGACGCTTCTCGGCCGCTTCAACGGCACGCTCGGCGTGCATTCGCTTTCGCTCGGTCTCGTAGAGGGAAGCAAGGCTCGCCCGCACCTGAGCCCACTCACTCCTGCACTGGCTGAGCGACAGGCTCGTCGATCGGGACCTGCTAAGCGCTGTGCGGATGGTTTGGGCGGTGTTTCCTCGGCGAGCTGCAGCTCCGACCCGGAGCGGCGCTGCTTCAGCGCTCACAGCGGAAAGCCGCTCGAATACGACGTCAACCGCCTTGTTGTTCTTGGACGCAAAGAGCACGGAGTCGCCTTGGTCGACTGCCGCAGCGACAGCATTCACTAGGACCTGTGACTTGCCTGTACCGGGAGGACCTGTAACCACGGTGAACGTTCGCTGAAGCGCGGAAGCAATGGCATGATCTTGCGACAGGTTTGTCAGGAGGATCGACGGCTGAGGCTCAGGAGCGGGCGGTAAATCAGCGTCGACCATGCCTAGAAGTACTCCAAGCGGGCCTGATTGGAAGGTTGAAGGGTCGACCTGCTCGAGTTCACTCAAATCATCCAAGAGCTGCCGCGTCATTAGGGCTCTCTCGCCTACGAAGATGACCGCCGCGTTAGCGATCGCTTCTGCCGCATCGAGAGCCTGCAGGAAGTCCGGCCTCAATTCGTCGACCCTATCGGCAGGAATCAGTCCCATGTCGCCAAGTAGAGCCACCTTGGCCATGATCAGACTCTTCGTGTCCGGAGCTTCGAGGGCCTCGAGCTCCTCAAGCACACCGCTGCGTTCTTGTCGATCGAGTCCCAACAGATCGAGAGCGAAGAGGCTGGTCTCTATCAACGCACTCTGAGGACGAGCAAGGACCTTGTCTCCGTCCACTTTCAGCTCAACTTCCGCGAAGAGGAGAGGGGCAATCACATCCTCCTCGTCGCGCCTCCCTTGGACGATCGGGTATCCGTACAGCAGGCGCTCCGACCTCGAGGACATGCCTTGCTTCCGCGCCCATGCGGCCGAGGCCGCATCCGAGACGACCTCTCGCCAGTCGCCATCCTCGGTGGTGAGAACCGATTCGGTCCCTGACTCGAGGAGAATGTAACGATCGCCGCCGGCGGACCCTCGGAGAACGAGTTCTTTCGTTCCCTCCGCCTCAACGCAGTCGACATAGTAACGCAGGAGCCGATGTTCGCGCGTGTCTGGACGGCTCCCCTTGCGCACCACAGGCCCGACAGCGGGAACCGTTGTTCCAAGTGTCTCTCTACTTCTAGCACCCCGAGTCCCCGCGCCCCGAGCGGCGAACGGTTTCGTGCCTTTGCAGCGCGGGAACCTTGGGCAACCCCAGAACTGTTGCCCCGGGCTCGGCCCCCGGCGGGCAGTCCGCTTCACCATTCGGGAACCGCATTTGGGGCACTTCGGCGCCGCCACGACTTTCTCCTATCGCCCTGACTCAATCCACCGCGGGGATTGGCGCTCCCATGCTAGCGGCGCCAGAGATTGAAGTCGATAGCCCAAAAAGGCTAGTACATGAGTATTCGAGCTGGCTGCGTGCCTGACAATGCCAAGCTGGAAGCCCCTACAGGCGACGGGAAAGTTGCTTGAGGAATGCGACGACGTTTCCTGGGGCGAAGTCGTCCGATCCGAGCCTGAGGTCGTTCCATAGTCCAATGATCTCCGCCTCGTCAGGTTGTGGCGGCCGACCGCCAGCGCCCGCGCCACACCCCGGCGTGGCCAGCCTCAGATTCAGGGAAGTGGTCTCGATGGTCACTTCCACGCATATGGACAGCCCTTCACGCATCCTGTTCTGGATCTGCTGGGTGATCTAGGACTCTTCGGCGTCTTCCAGGCGTCTCGTGTCACCGCCGATCCGTATCGTCACCATGGCCGGTCCTTTCCGATGCACTCTTCCCTAGGCTAGCCGGCACCAATGACAACTTTCCGAACCAGGCGTGTCTGCAACCGGTGTCCTAGTCCGATGCGGAACGGGACGACGAAGGTCTCCGAGGCAAGGTCCTCCGCCCAGATCGAGCCCGACCCTCCTGTTCAGGGATCGGTACGAAATGCCGCTCGAAGATCGCGCCGAACAGCCCCTGATCATCGTTCGACGAGGGGATGATCTCGGCGTCCGTCGTGATCCGCAGCGCTTCTCCTCTCTACCCTGGTATTGCCCGAAGTCTCTCGGTGAGTTCTCGCTCAGGCGGCAATGCCAGGAAGAGGAACAACTCTAGGCGGGCAGAGAGCTGCTAGTTCGAGTCCTTGCCATTCCCGTCCAGAACCTGAAGGAACCCGTTGGACATCGAGCGGTTTGGTCAGGTAGGCCTGGGCCCCGGCCGCCATGAGCTTGCCGACCTGGCCCTTCGTGGCATCGGCGCTGATCACCACCACCGGGATCTCCCGAGTGGCGGCGTCGGCCTTGAGGGCATCCAGGATCTATCCCCCGAACATGTCGGGCAGCTGAAGGTCGAGAAGGATCACATCGGGGCGGTGCTTTCTGGCAAGATCAAGCCCCATCCGACCGTGCATGGCGGCGATCAGCTTGATCTCCGGACGCTGTGTCAGCTCGATCCAGAAAACAGAACCCTGCGTTGGCCTTTTGTCACTCTGGGTTTGCCAGGCCCTCGCTGGCACGGAGACAGGGCGCGGTTCGGCAGAGGCGGGTAGCCTAGGCAGGAGCCATGTTCGGCAACTCCTGGCGGCTGGGGCGGATCGCGGGGGTCGAGGTCCGGATCGACACCTCCTGGGTGGTCATCGCCCTCCTGGTCACCTACAGCCTGTACCTCCAGTTCACCGAGGCGTTCGAGGCTCTCGGACCGGGCGTTGCCGTGCTCCTGGCCGCGGTGTTCGCACTCCTGTTCTTCGGCTCGGTGCTGGCCCACGAGATGGCCCACGCCGTCACGGCTCGGCGGCGAGGGATCCCCGTCCGGGGCATCACGCTCTTCCTGTTCGGGGGCGCCACCCACGCCAAGGTGGAGTCGCGGGGGCCGAGCGAGGAGCTGGTGATCAGCGTGGTCGGCCCGATCACCTCCCTGGCCCTGGGTGGGCTGTTCCTCCTGGTCGGGTTCGCTGGGCGGGACCTCCTCGGTCGCCCGCTGGCCGGCGGCCTTCGCTACCTCGGCGTGGTCAACATCATGCTGGCGGTGTTCAACATGCTGCCGGGCTTTCCTCTGGATGGCGGCCGGGTCCTCCGGGCCATCGTGTGGCGGATCACGGGCAGCCTGCGGCGGGCGACCAGGGTGGCCAGCATCTCGGGGCAGGTCGTCGGGTACCTCATCGTGGCGGTCGGCGTGTTCTTCCTCACCCAGGGCGTCCTGGTCACCGCGATCTGGCTGGCCTCGATCGGATGGTTCCTGGCCCAGGCCGCCCGGAACTCCTACGAGGAGCTCCAGATGCGCGGGATGCTCGAGGCCGTGGAGGCCGAGGACATCATGAGCCCCAACCTCGTCTCGGTCCCGGCCGACCTCCCGCTCCGCACCGCCGTGGACGACTTCTTCATGCGCTACGACCACGGCGCGTTCCCCGTCCAGGACGACGGCCGCACCGTGGGCCTCATCACCCTCCGCGGGGTGAAGCGCATACCTCAGGCCGAGTGGGCGGGGCGCACCGTCCAGGACACCATGGAGCCGATCGGAGAGCAGTGCAGCGTGGAGGCCACGGCCCGGATGGACGTGGTCCTGTCGAAGATCCAGGACGGCGGCTCGGGCCGGTGCCTGGTGCTTCGGGACGGCGAGGTGGTGGGCATCATCACCCCCTCGGACATCGCCCGGTGGCTGGAGCGCCGCCGCGCCCTCCGGACCTAGTCGGGACGCCGACGCTCGGCTCGGCGGGCCGCGTCGACCCGCGACGCGAACTCCCTCGGCGTGATGACGGGGATCCCCCGCCACGGGGACATGACGAGAAGGTCCCGGTCGTTCGACACGATCAGCACGGCGTTAGCTGCCAGCGCCAGCTCCAGGATGCGGTTGTCCTCGAAGTCGGGACAGTCGGAAACGGAGGTGGCCGGCGCGAGGATCGCCCCGCCAGAGGCCTCGGCCATCTCGACGAGTAGGGCGGCATACCGCTCGGCGTGCTCGCCCTCCCAGACCAAGCCGTTCGGATCGACCAGGACCCGGATCGTATTGGCGATGACATGTGGGCTCAGGTACAGGGCGAACTCTCGGGCGTCGTTGACGATGCCCAGGCAGTCGGCGAAGGCATTGTCCGTCACCGGTGGGGGACTCGGCCAGGAGCGAAAGGGTGAGTTGCCGCCCGCCACCGCACCGACGAGGACGTTGATGTCGAACACGACCGGCTGGTGAGCCGGCCGCCGCATCACTCGGTGGGGTGCTGCTCGCGCCCGAGGACCCGGTCCACGATCTCGTTGATCTCGTTCAGGTCGGTACCGCGGCTGGCCGCACGCTGTGCTCCGTACGCCTGAAGCTCCCGCAACCGCTCGGCCCGATCGAGGGCTTCCATCTGAGCGATGGCTGCACGGAGGAAGGCGCTCCTGTTCCCGCCCCCGTACCGCTCCACGAGACGGGCCAGACGGGCTTCATCCTCCTCGGCGATCGCGAATCCCACGGTCCTGGACGCCACCTGATCTCCTTCCTGCCTCTATCTGCATGCACATTGTACACGAAGTGCAAGGGCGACGGACAGCCCTGGGCCTCCGGTTCCGGGTCGCGACGGAGCGCCACCCTGACGAGTCTGGAACCGCCCTTCGAGCCTAGGACGTTCCCCGGTACCGCTCCTCCAGGAACCGCTTGATGCCGGCCTGGACCCAGCCGCGGTCCCAGGCCTCGGCCGCGGCCTCCAGCTCCCGCTGGAGGGCGTGCTCCAGGCCCTGGGGCGGGGGACGGAGCATGGCCAGGTGGAGCGGGGTGGCCCGGCCCTCCTCGCCCAGCGCCCCGGCGATCCGTCGGGCCTCCACCTCCACCTCGGCGGGGTCGTTGACCATCACGTCGATGAGGCCGAGGGAGAGGGCCTGGCCGGCCGGGAGCCGCTGGCCCAGCAGGATCAGCCCTATGGCCCGCCGGCCCACCAGCCCAGGCAGGGTCACGGACGAGCCGTTCGTGATGGTGAGGCCGAGGAAGTTCTCGGGGAACATGAAGTCCGACTCGGGGCACCCCACCCGGAGGTCGCAGGCGCAGGCGATCTCGGCGCCACCGCCCACGGCGATCCCGTTGACCCCGGCGATCACGGGGACCTTGGTCCGGACGATGGCCCGGGAGACGTCCTGGAAGGCCTCGATGATCTCGATGAACGCCTCGCGGTCGACATCGGCCGAGGCCTTGAGGTCGTCGCCGGCCGAGAAGACCTTCCCCTCGCCGATGAGCACCAGCCCCGAGGCCCGGCCCTCTGTCCCGTACCAGGAGATGGCGCCGGTGAGGTCACGGAGGGTGGGCAGATCGAGCGCGTTGAGGAGCTTGGGCCGGGATAGCCGGATCACACCGACGTCGTCGACCACCTCCACCCGCAACCCGTCGGTCTCCGGACTCCAGCCCTCGGCCATCCCGCGCGTAGCCTAGTCCAGAGGAGGGCCGCGGTGCGCCGATTCCCCAGATCCAAGAGGGGGCGCCGGAGCGCCCCCTCTCGAACCCCGATCGCTCCCCTACGCCGTGAACTCGAACCGGGCTCGGAGCTGGGTGCCGTCGTCCAGGGTGATGATCACCTGGCGGCACGTGCCGGCCCATTCGGGCAGCGTCTCCCAGTTGTAGTGGTAGCGCTGCTGTCTGGCGTTGTAGGTGAGCTTGTCGTTCGCCGACCCTGTCGGCGTGGTGATGGCGAACTGCAGGGGCTGGCCAGTCGCGCAGTCGATCGCCTGCGACGACGGCTGGTTGCTGGCCAGCGGGTCCGCGCCACGGTCGCCGCCGATGTTGAACCTCAGCGGCACGGTATCGCCGGCGACGAAGGTATTGACCGCCGGTTGATTCGACACCGGTGGGGCGAACCCCGTCCCGGGAGCGGCGCACGTCGGAGGAACATCGAACGCCTCCGTGTTGTCGTCCCGGTTCGTGGTTCCCTGGATGGCGCTGAAGCCCAGGCCGCGCCGGGCGAACGAGGACCACAGGATGCAGGCGTTCTCGCCGCCGGTGAGCGCGTTGTCGGCGGCGATGATGGCGTCACGCCCGACCACGAACCCGGGCCCGCAGCCCTGCATCTTCAACCCGTCGGTGGCCAGCTGGAGGGCCAGGTTGTTCCCGCCCGTGCTCCAGTCCTCGTACACGTTCGGGTTGAAGCCGTGCGCGTCGATCAGGTTCCAGGTCATGTCCCACAGCGTCGCGGCCCAGGTGTGACCGATGCCGTGCGGGATGGCCAGGGATCCACCGGTGATCCAGGAGTTCGTCTTGATCCGGTCGTAGGTGAACGGCTGGATGTTCATATCCCGTGAGTAGGGACGAGGCCGGATCCCCGCGTCCTGCCGGGAGTCCTGGAACAAGGCGTAGGGGCCCATACCTCGCGGCCCGTCGGGGTCGTCCAGGGCCGGATCGAGCAACATGGCGATGGCGTAGTAGTCGCTCCACCCCTCACCCATCTGCTCGTTCCCGCTGAGGCAGTTAATAGTGGGCCCGCCGGTGAGGCGGTTGGACACCCCGTGCCCGTACTCGTGGATGATGATGCCGTTCTCCAGGTCGCCGTCCCTGAACGGGTCGCCGAGATTCCACAGGAACATCTGCATCCTGGGGCGCCCGCCGTCCATCGCGGGGGTGGCGAAGTTGGCGTTGTTGATCCCGCCGCCGTCCTGGGCCTCGGCCCTGACGTCGTCACCGCCGGCTCCCAGGCCACTGTAGTTGGTGACCTGGAAGTTGCCGGACGCCTCGTCGAACCCGTACCCGTAGAGGACGTCGTGGATCGTGTTGTTCCAGAAGAACAGGTTGGTGACGGCCGCGTCCCAGTAGTCGTGCGGGTGCTCCGTCGTCAGATCGATCGGGAAGTCGAACGTGAGGCCGGGTCCGCCTTCGGGCTCCGGCGGGTTCGCCGCCGGGATGCGGGTCAGACTGCCCGTCGCGGGCAGACCGGCCTTGATCGCGTTCCCGTCATCGAGCGAGATCATGACGGACGGGATCGTGATCGTCGGGTCGGTGCCGCCCATGGCGAACGGCGCCCCGGCCACGTTGTTGGCCACGATGGCCGCGGCCGCACCGCCGACCTGGGCGTTCTTGACCTTGATGACGAAGGTACAGGTTCCCCGGTCGATGAGCGCGATCGCCCCCGCGGTCACCGTGAAGGGCTCGCAGCCGTCCGTGACCACCCCGACGCCGTCGTTCGCGAGCTCGATCGAGCCAGCGATCCCGCCGTCGGGGATATTGGGACCGAAGCTGGCCCGCACCGAGGAGTACTGCCCGGCCGCCGAGGACGGCGGATCCACGATCACGACCGGGATGCTCTCGTCCAGGTCGTTGCTGGCGTTGTGGTCCGTGTATGCGTGGACGTTGTTCCCCCGCGTGACGGTGAAGTCGGGATCGATGTCACCGTCGGTGTCGTGCCAGCCGAACGGCGAGGCGTCCCCGTCCGCCGGGTTCGTCATCAGCGTGCGGTCACCGTCGTTCGGGCTCTCCTTCGGGAGCTCGTAAACGCGGTAGCTGGAGCCGTCGTCCACCGGGTTAGAGGGCTGAGCGCCGGACAGCCCCTGGGCCAGGACGCTCGGGCGAGCCAGGCCGCTGGCCAGCCCCTTCATCGTGTCGTGGTCCACCCAGTCGTCCTTCGTCAGCAGCTTGCCGTTGGCAGCGTCCACCGTGGCGTTCCACAGGTGGTCGGCCGACGTGTCGTCGATGACGAGCTGCCAGGCCAGCCGGAGGCCGCCCTTGGTGGGCTGCCACCCGAGACGCGCCGGGATGGGCTCGTCGGAGACGCCACCACCCGAGACGATCGTGCGCTGTGCAGGGCCGTCGCTCTCGCTGATCACCCGGAGGTTGGCGGGGTCGTCGAGGTCGAGCGCACCGGCCGCGGCCTCAACCGCCTCGGTGGCGTCGGTCGCCACGCTCCCCGAGGCGTCGGCCAGGTCGTCGACGAGGCTGTCGCCGACGAAGAGAACCTCGCCGTCGGAAGCGACGTTCACGGTCACGTAGGCGCCGAAGACCTCGAGGCCGTCGAACCGCTGGTTCATGTTGACGTGGGTGACGCCATTGTGGGCGCTTCGATAGGAGCTGGCGACCCTGAGATCCGATACGTCGGCGCTCCTCACGCCCAGTGACGCCGCGTTGTCGGCGACGTGGCTCCGGGCGATGGCGACGGGCCCATCCTTCGACTCGGACCCGGTATCCGCCGCCAGCATCGGCGTCGGTACGAGCGTGAGCGCGACGAGCGCGGCGCTCAGCCCGATGAGCCGACTTCGTCTCGCGTGCGACATCTCAATTCCTCCCTCGCCCCGGGGGGCGACCGGTGACGGGCAACACGTCAAATGACGTCGAGCGCCGCGGTCGGAGGGCCTCGGGGTCGGACTGGATGGAGGGAAGCGGAAGTTTGGTCTGACCGGTTCGTTCCACCGGCCAGGGAGCGGGGCCTAGCCGGGGTGGCCAAGGGCGCTGCCCATGTTGGGGTTGCTTAGCCTAGTTGGGCCTGGTTTGGAGGGTCAAGTCCGCCAAACGGCCCTGGGGGGTTCAGGCTTCAGCGCCCCATGAAGGCCTGGCCCGGGGGGCAGAACGAGAGGAAGTCGCACCACCGGCACTGCGGCCCGGGGGAGGCCTCGAACCGGCCCGCGGCGATGCCGGCCAGGCTGCTCCTGACCCGGGCCCGGATCTCCTCCGGATCGCCCGCCGGGCGGGAGACCTCTTTCCCCTCGGCCAGGTAGAAGTAGGTCAAGGTGAGGCCGCCGGGGTCCTTGCCGAACACGTCCACGCAGGCCAGGGCGTACAGGTCGAGCTGGAGCCCCGTGAGCGGGTCTTCCTCGGCCGGGACCCGGCCGGTCTTGTAGTCCACCACCTCCCACGGGCCGTCGGGCTCCCCGAAGATCGCGTCGATGCGCCCCCCCACCACCATCCCGTCGAGGTACAGGAGGAAGGGTCGCTCGGTGAACAGCGGCACCCGGTCGGCGAACCGGCTCCGCCGCCACGCCTCCCGGAGGCCCTCGGCCGGCTCCGGGTCCCCCAGTCGCTCCTCCGTTGACAGGTCTGGGAGGTCGTCGACGTCGAGGAGCGTGGCCTGGCCCCTGCTCTGGAGCTCGATCCACCGGTGCACCTCGCTGCCGAGTCGGGCCCGCTGGTTCGGCCGGCGCGGGAGGGGACGGACCTGGGACCAGTAGAAGAGCTTCGGGCACTTGGCGTAGTCGATCACCCCGGTGACCGAGAGCGTGGTGGGGGTGATCGGCCCCGGCTCGTCCCCGGTCCGGCTGCGGATCAGCTCGGCACGCTCCGTGTGCCTGGACACCAGGTCGCGGTACGCCGGGACCTCGCCGGACTCGAGGGCCTGCATGACCCGCCACTCGATCGTGGACGGGTCCTCCACGGCCTCCCGGGCCGCGGCGTTCCACCCCTCGGGGAAGAGCTCGTCCACGTCGTCGGTGCGGGCCGGGCGGGGCCACACCGCCGCCCGCCGTCGCCGCTCCTCCAGCAGGGGACTCTCCTCCGGCAGGGGCTCCGCCGCGATCACCTCGGCCACGCCGCTGTCCCGGACCTCCACCAGGAACCGCCCCGGCTCGAACGGGTCGGACGGGCCCTCGTACCAGTACGACGAGGAGCACACCAGGACGTCCTGGGCCCTGGTCAGGGCCACGTAGCAGAGCCGCCGCTCCTCCTCCACGCCTCGCTCGGTGAGCTCCGAGCGGAACGCCTTGATGTCGCCCCGGTACCGAGGGAGGACGTCCGCGTCGCCGCGAAGCTCGAACGGGAGGGTGGCCGACTGACGCAGAGGGTTGGGCTGGCGGCTGGCGTCGGGGAAGATGCTCGACTGCGACCGCTTCGTGTGCTCGGCCATCCCGGGGACGAACACCATCGGCCATTCGAGCCCCTTGGCCTTGTGGATCGTCAGCAGCTTCACGGTGTTCGCCTCGGAAGGCTGGGCCGGCTCGAGGTCGTCCTCGGTCTCCTCGGCCGTGTCGAGGTAGGCGATCAGCGTGGACAGCGTGGCCTCGCCGTCCACCGGGGCGAACGAGGAGACGTGCTGGAGCAGGTTGAGAAGGTTCCGCCGGGACGCCACGGCGGACGGCGAGGAGGACGCCTCGAGCTCGCGGAGCAGGCCGGTGCGCTCCACGATGGTCCCCACCAGGTCGCCCAGTGACCCGGCCGTGGCCGCCCGGAGCTCGCCCAGGAGCGCCCGGAACCCCTCCAGCCGGGACCGGGCCCCCCTCGACAGGCCCTCGATCTCCTCGAGGTGGTCCACGGACTCGGCCAACGCGAAGGCCACGTCCCCGGGCATGTCGAAGTCGCCCTCGAGCTCGTCCTGAAGCCGGCGGTTGTGCGAGGCCGACCACCGGGCCATGGCCACCAGATCCCGGTAGCCGATCCGCCACCGGGGCCCCTGGAGGATCCGGGCCAGGGCGATGTTCCGGGCGGGGTCCTCCAGGAGGCGGAGCCACGACATGACGTCGACGATCTCCGGCAGCATGAGCAGGCCGCCGAGGTCCACGACCTCGACCGGGATCCCCTCCTCCCGCAGCACCTCGGCGATCGGCGGGAACAGCCGTCGCTTCCGGCACAGGATCGCGGCCCGCTCCCATCCCGGCTCCCCGTCCGGGCGGGGGTGGGCCTCGGCGTCCTCGCGGACGAGCGCGGCGATCCGGCGGGCCTCCGCCCGGGCGTCGGCGGCCAGGAAGGCCACCACCCGCCCCTCGCCTCGATCGGGGTGCTCGCGGAGGAGCTTCCCCTGGGCCCGGCGCTCGGCCGGGACCTTCTCGATCACGGCGTTGGCCGCGGCCAGGATCCGCGAGCCCGACCGGAAGTTCACGAACAGGGGCAGGTCCTCGGGCTCGGCGTCCTCGCCCCCGAAGTCCTCGTGGAACCGGAGGATGTTCTTCAGGCTGGCCCCGCGCCACGCGTAGATGTTCTGGTCGGGGTCGCCCACTGCGAACACGGGATACCCCCGACCGCACAGGGACCGCAGGAGCACGGCTTGGGCCACGTTCGTGTCCTGGTACTCGTCGAGCAGGACCACCGGGAACCGCTCCCGGAAGGCCTCGCCGACGTCCGGGTGCTGGTCGGCCAGCTCGCACGCCAGCGCGATCTGGTCGCCGTAGTCGATGGCCCCGATGTCCCGCTTCCGCCGGGCGTACAGGCCGACCAGCCCGGCGAGCTCGGCCCGCTTCAGCAGCGTCTCCCGGTCCCACCGGTCGTCCCGGCTGGTGCCGGTGATCTCCCCGGCAAGCCGGCGGCTCTCCGCCGCCACGGCCTCGGCGTCGGCCAGGTGGTTCGACATCTGGTCGGCCAGCCGGAGGGCCTCACCGATGATGTAGGTGGAACGCACCTCGAAGTGCTCGAACTCGCCCTCGTCCAGGAGCGACCCCATGAGCTGCCACTTCTGGGCCTCGGTCAGGAGCCGGGGGCCGGGCTCGAGACCCATCCGGAGCCCGTAGTCATCGAGGAGCCGGGTGGCGAAGGCGTGGTAGGTGAGCACCGTCGGCTCCTCGCCCTCCGGGAGGCCCAGACCCTCGACGGCGCCCAGGACCCGCTGGCGGAGCTCCTCCGCGGCCTTGTTCGTGAACGTGAGGCACAGCATCTGCGAGGGCATGGCGCCGGGATGTTCGGCCTCCAGGCGGCCGGTGGCCACCAACGTCAGGTACGCCACCCGCGCGGCCATCACGGCGGTCTTCCCCGAGCCCGCGCCGGCGATCACGGCGACCGGTGAGAGCGGATGGCTGAGCGCCTCCCACTGCTGGACGGTGGGAACCCGCCCGCCCATGGCCGTCACGACCTCGGGCGGGGCCTGGCCGTACGGCTGCTCGTCGGGCCGGGCGAACCGGAGGACCCTGGCCTCCTCGCTCACGGCGCCACCTCAGCGCCCTGGGGCCAGACCGGGCAGATCGGCTTGAACCGGCACCACATGCAGTCGGCCTCCGGGCTGGGGCCGAACCGCTCCTGGCGCACGGCGTCGAGGAGCTCGCGGATGGTCCCCTCGGCCCAGTCCTCGTACTCGCCGGTCCCCATCCGCTCGGGCTTCACGGACATGTGCTTGTAGCCGCCGTCCGATCCCTCGACGAACAGGAGCGCCAGCTCCAGGAGGCGAGGCTCGCCGAGCTCCGCAAGCTCCGGGGTCCGCTTCATGGCCAGGTAGTACGCCCCCAGCTGGAGGCTCGCCTGAACCTGGTCCTGGGTGGGCGGGGAACGTGACGTCTTGTAGTCGACGACCCGGGTGCCGCCCTCGCCGAAGCGGTACACGGCGTCGATGCGGCCCCGGACCACGGCGCCGTCGAGGGGGAACTCGAACTCGACCTCGGACGCGATCGGCTCGCCGAGGGTGTCGTCCGCCAGCCACTGGCGGAGCATCTTGCGGGCGTCGAGGAGGCGCTGGCGCTCCAGGGCCCGGTTCGGGAACACGTCCTCGCGCCAGTCCGCATCCAGCGCCGCGAGCACGGCCTCCTCGGTTCGCTCGATCTCGCCGCGCTGGACCCGGTCCACGATGTCGTGGATCACCGTGCCCACCCACATCTGGTGGCTCCGCTCGGGATCGAGGCCCATCTCCACGGCGTACAGGTACTGCAGACCGCAGTTCTCGAGGGTGCCGAACCGGGAGTACGAGGTGCGGATCTCCCCGGGGTGCAGGGGCTGGCCGGGGTCGGTCCAGTCCCGCCCGCCCCACCACGCGTGGGGCTCGGCCCCGGCCGCCGGGAGCGAGGCCAGCGCGGCCAGTCGCTCCACCCCGGCCGCGTCTCTGTCGGCCAGCGTGCGCCGGAGGGAGGACTCCACGGTCAGGAGCGAGGCCGCCGCGGGGATCTCGCCGCCGGCGCCGTTCCACTCGCACCCGAGTCGAGACGCGAACCGCGACGGCGTCCGGGGCTGCCGGGCGCTCGTCGACCGGCTGGCGGTGAGCACGGTTCGGCGCCGGGCCCGGGAGACGGCCAGCCGGAACAGGGCGCGCTCGGAGGCCAGCCGATCCCGCAGACGCTGGGGCGACGGCTTCGGATCCACGATCGTCTCCAGGTCCACGAGCGAGGCCCCGTGGCCCAGGCTGGGGAACTCGCCCTCAAGGCACCCCACCACCAGCGCTACCTCGAACTCCATCCCATGGGCCCGGTGGGCCGACACGATCCGGACCGCGTGGGGCCGACGCTCCTCCGGTGGGATCCACGGGTCCGGCCCGAACTCGGCCGCGTCGAGCGTGTCGAGGTACTCGGCGGCGGTGCCCCGCGGACGTCGCTCCACGAACCGCGACAGGACATTCGCCAGCGCGGCCAGGGCGTCGAGGTCGCGGCTCGGCTCCTCCTGGCGCACCAGGTCCCGGAACCAGGGGAGGCGGCCCCACACCTGGTGGAACAGCTCGTCGGGGGCCAGTCGGTCCGCGTCCTGCTCGAGGTCCCGGATCAGGTCCCCGAAGCCTCCGACCGCCGGCGCCAGGTCCTCGGGCAGGTCGTCCGGGGTCGCCTCCACCAGCGCCAGGAGCGACCCGTCCCGGAGGCGGGCCTCGCGGCGGAGACGACGAATGGCGTGCGGGTCCAGGCCCACCACCGGCGACAGCAGGAGGCGCTCCAGGAGCTGCTCCCGCCGGTCGGGCCTGAGCACGTACCGGAACAGGTCGATAACGGGTCGGTTGGCCGGCTCGGTGGCCACGGCCGCGGCCTCGGCCACGACCACGAACGGCACCCCGTGGCGGTTCAGGGCGTGCCGGAGCGCGGTGAGGTACTCGCCGTAACGCCGGACGATCACCGCCATGGCGTCCCAGGGGACGCCGTCCTCGACCCGGGCCCGGAGCAGCTCGTAGGCGGCCGCGTCGGCCTCCTCGCCGGGATGGTTGAAGGCCAGGGCCCGGAGCCCGGGCTCGGGCCCGGGACCGTCCGGCGGACGGGGCTCGTCGAGCCGGGCCAGGGCGGCGGGAGCCACGCCCCGCCGGTACACCTCGGTGAGCTCGATCCGGCGCAGGCCGGGCAGGGTCCGATCGAGGCGGGACAGCGGCTCGCGGCTCCCGCCGCGGTAGGCGAACACGTGCCCCGGCGGATCCGCCGCCACCACGACGCTGGTGGCCGCCCGGCCGAGCGCCTCCAGGATGGCCTCGGTGGCGTGGGTGACGTCCTGGTAGTCATCCACCAGCACGTGCGGATAGGCCTCCTCCTCCGACAGATCGCGACGGAGCAGCGTGGCAGCCTGGAACAGGAGCCCGGCGAAGTCGGTGCGACCCCCCGCGAGCTGGGCGTCGAGGTACCGGCCGTAGAACCCCGCCACCTCCGCGTACTCGGGCCGGTCGGCGCGCTCGGCCGCCGTGGCAAGCTCCTCCGGCGCCAGGAGCCGCTCCTGGGCCCGGAGCACCAGGTCCGCCACCTGTTGGGCGAACCCCCGGACCTCGAGGAGGCGCCCGAACGAGGGCCAGTCCTCGCGGCGCTCCCCGGCCAGGAGCTCCCGGACCACGGCGTACTGCTCCGGCGCCGACAGGACCTGGGGCGGCTCGGCGTACCCCAGGTCACCAAACCGCCGGCCCAGCACCCGGAAGGCGAACCCGTGGACGGTGAACACCGGGACCTCGGGCAGGGACCGGGCCAGCCGACGGATCACCGCCTCTTTGCTTTCCCGGGCGGCCCGCCTGCCCAGCGCGAACAGCGCCACCCGGGCCGGGTCGGCCCCGCCCTCCACTAGCCGGACGAACCGCTCCCTCAGGAGGGCGGTCTTCCCCGTCCCCGGGGGTCCGGTGACCAGCAGGGGTCCCGAAGCATGGTCGAGGACCTGCCCCTGGGCGGGGTCGGGTTCGAGGGGGCCGACGCTCACGACCTCATGCTAGCCCCCGCCGCCGACACGGCGGTCGGAGCCAACCAGCGGCTAGACGACCCGGACCTTGACCTTCTTGGATCTCCCCGCCAGGTGATCATCGTCCTGCTGGGGTGAGACCGCCCGGAAGCGGACCGTCCTCTTCATCTTCAGCCTGAACCTGGCCACACAGGCATCGTTGGTCGCTTTCGTGGCGATCCTCTTCGAGCCGCGGACGAGCCGGATCAGGTCGCCCTCGTGGCCCTCGCAGGGCGACGCTCTCGCCCTAATCTTGACCTTCTTGCCCTTCTCCACCTTCTTCGGCTTGGCCTTCAGCGCCACCTGCTTCGGACCCAGCGTGCCCTCGCTCACGGTGATCTGGACGTCCTCGGCGTCGGTGGCCACACCGTCCGAGACCTCGAAGTGCACGCCGGGATACACCCCTGCCTGGGTGAAGCCGGGCGTCCACGAGAACGTCCGGGTGGCGGGGCTGAAGGACGCGCCCGAGGGAAGGTTCGATGCCGAGTAAGTCAGCGCATCGCCATCTGCATCGGTCGCGGAGACCTGGAACGATAGTGGCTGGCCCTCGTTCGCGGTCTTGTTGCCGATCGGAGCCAGCACCGGCGGCAGGTTCGCCACCGTGAACGACCGCTCCTCAGAGTCCCTGACGTTACCCACATCGTCCAGAGCCCGGACCTTCCAGTCGTAGGTTCCCGGCAGCAGCGGCGCGCTCGGGGTCGTGGACGAGGCCGCCGCGTCGATGTCGTCGCGGTTCAGAGCGTCATCGATGAAGAGCTGGTACTTGGCCACCCCACAGTCAGCATCGGAAGCGGGCTCCCAGGACAGGTTCGGGGTGGCGCCCACAATGGCGCCGTCATCCGGGGAGACGAGTTCAAACACAGCGGGAGGCGTCGTGTCTCCCTCGTTGCCGACTCCGAAGAGGCCGCAGGCGTCAATCTCCTGGCCATCCGGGTTCACCACCGTAAGCGTCTTGATGGAGCCGTCCGCCGAGGCCGTGTCTAGGTCGAGCGTGATGTGGGTGGGGTCGGCAAAGGTAACATCGTTCACCACCACCCCGCCGTCGACCGACGCCTCCAGTCTGTTGGCGAACCCCGGGCCCCCCGTGTCCGGGCCGGGGTCGAAGAAGGCAGATCCGTCGAGCACGGAGCCGGTAATGTCGACCGGCACCGATGTGCCCGCCGTCAGGTTCCTCGGGCTGGCCGACGAGGGCGTCGCCGGTGGCGGGGCCTTCAGCTCGATGACCCGCACGCCCCACGAGTTCGTGGCGTTCGTGTACTCCTGGAACGTCCAGAACGTCATGTTGTCGTTCGGGTCGATCACGGTCTGCGAGTAGTCGCCCCAGCGCCGAGGGTTCTGAGTCCCCACGTCGTAGAGGAACGTGCTCGGCTGGACGTCCAAGGGGGCGCTCAGGGTTCCGGCGGGATCGGAGGCCAGGCGCTCAGCCACCGCCGCCCTGGCGAACCCGGTGGTCCCGTTGGCCCCGGCCCGGCTCGCCCCGATCACGGCGTGCCCCTGGCCGTTGGCCGCGATCGAGGGCATCCAGTAGGAATGCGGCTCGCTGACGGCCGAGTCGAACAGCGTGCCGGACTGGACGACCGTAGGCGTGCCGGTCAGGGTTCCGATCTCGTACCACCGCGACCCATCGCGGTTTCCCACGGAACTGGCGTTCCCCGAGGTGTTGACCTCGATGTTGTGCGCCGTCCACAGCCGGACCTGGCCGGCCGGATTGCGGGCGATCATCGCTGCGAACAGGCGATCGTCGATATCATCGAGTAGCGGTCCAGGGCTGGGCTGAGGAACGCCGAACATCGGGAAGGACGTGGCCGGCACGGGGACGTCCACCTGGACCAGCGCGGGCGTCCCACCCGGATCGGTGACCCGGAGGAGGTCCAGCTCCGCGAAGGATCCCAAGTCGACGCCGATGAGGTACCCCTCGGTGGCGCCCGGATCCTGGTTGTGAACGGCCTGGGGCGTGTAGGGCCCATCGAGAGTCGTGTCGATGAGGTTCCGGAACGCCGTCACCGTGAGCGTGCTGGCCAAGAGGTCGGCCTTGTCGATGACGAATGCGGTGGTGTTCTGAAACGAGGTCGCCGCCTGATCGAACATGTTGATCCCGATGTACACGGCGTTCGCGTCCACGCCCAGCGTGGGGTAGTCGCCGAACCGGTTGGCGTCGGTGCCGGGCGGCGGGCCGTCGACCTGGAACTCGAAGAAGGTGAAGCTGGTCCCATCGGTGATGGTCGGTCCGTCGCTAACGGCGACCAGGACGCGGTTCGGACCGAAGGGGTTGCCGCTGCCGTCCCTGGGGACGTTGATGATCGTGAGGAACCAACGCTGCGAGAGGCGATCGTACTCCACATGGGGATCCGACACACCCTTGCCGTCGCGGACCGAGGCCCAGAAGGCGTTGGCGGTCACGTTGAGCGGCGTTCCGGCGGGCGCCGGGGCTCCGGTCTTGTCGAAGAGCCTCACCCGCCCATTGGTGTGGACCAGGATCCGATCCGGGCCGACCGACCCCATGGTGTCCGGGGGGATCGCAAGGGCTTCACCCAGGGTCATCGCCAGGAACGACACCCCAGGCGTGGGGGGCACGGCTGCGGCGGAGGTGTGGGGGCTGGGCGATGGGCTCTCGGCGGCGCGAGCGTGGCGTTTGAGTACCGGGGGGCGCCGCTCGGGAGGCTCCTCAACGATCCGAGGCCGCGCCCGAGCGTTCCGCCGATCCCTGGCCATGATCTGGCCCACCGTCTCGCTGATTCCGGGCTCGCCTCGCCAGGGCACCCCCACCTGCGCGCTGGATCCCTGCCGAACCTCTTCGGCGGCGGCCTCCGGCATCGGTTCAGCGGCGGCGGCGAGCAGCAGCAAGCTGACCAGGGCGATCGGCGGCGATCCCCATCGGGACATGACCTGCGCTCCCCCCTCGCGGACGGTCGAACCGTACGTCGGTCGGTCTGACCGGTCAAGTAGGGCAATTCACTGCCCCCTGAAACGCCTATCTATTCGGGGCTACAATCCGCACGAGGACACGCGTGACGGACGATCGGTGGGAAGAGGTACGCGACGCGCTCCGGAGCCTCTCGGAGAGGCTCTCGGCGGGCGCTGAGTTCTCCCACGGCGAGGCTCGGCCCCTCCGTCTCCGAAAGCTCGATCCTCGTGTAAAGCCGAGCGCCGGGCTTGCCGACTCCTTCTTCGTGGGTCCGGTTCGACCTCCTCAAGGACGGTGGGTTCAGGTTCTGGTGGCCGCCGGCCTCTCCCTTACCTTGGCGGGCTCACTCGTGGCGCTCCCGCTCGTCGGCCGGAACGGCCCTACCGATCGGGCGGACGAAGCGGCCGGACCGCTCCTCCCGGACATCGACGCACCGACCATCAATGTGCCGGCTCCTCCCTCCACTCAGCCGATCAACGAGCTTCCGAACGCGGCCTCCGTTGAGGCAGAGCTCCCCGCCGCCGCCGGACCGCCGCCCACCGGCGCGGTCGCCCCTGCCGGAGGGTCGGATACGGACGATGGCGACGGCGCGATCGTTCCCCCGCCCGTTCCACCCATCCCGCCCGTCCCACCGATCCCGCCGGTGCCTGGAGAGGTTCCACCGCCGCCCCCACCAGAGCCTCCGGATGATTTCGAGCCGCCGCTTGTCATCCCACCCTTGGACAACTTGCCTGGCGAGGAGCCGCAGGGCCCCGAGGAGCCGCAGGACCCCGAGGAGCCGCAGGACCCCGAGGAGCCGCAGGACCCCGAGGAGCCGCAGGACCCCGAGGAGCCGGAGGACCCCGAGGAGCCG
>JBOGVU010000042.1:0-22088 GCA_050692915.1 Actinomycetota bacterium
GCCGATGCTCTCGTCGTCCACGATGGTGTCGACCAGGACGACGGTGATCCCGGCGTCCTGCGCGGCCTGGAGCGGTGCGATCAGCGCGGTACGCTCGGTCGGCGCGATCAGGATCGCGTCCGGCCCTTGCGCAACCACCGCCTCCACGATCGGGATCTGCTCGGTCGGGTCGAATTCGTTGGGCCCCTGGACCGAGTAGTTCACGCCGAGCTCCTCCGCGGCCGCCTGGGCCCCACAGTCCATGGTGATGTAGAACTCGTCACCGGCAACGCCCTGGATCAGGACGATGTCCAGAGCCTCCTCGCCACCGTCGCCGCCGCCTGCTCCGTCATCGCCGCACGCCGCGGCGACCAGGGCGGTTACGGCCAGGATGGCCAGAAACCTTCGGTTCATCACACGCCTCCCTTCGTCAGGCTACCCCTCTCTTCGATACGGACGAATGCCCTGCTGGCGACCTCCCTTCTTCCGGCATCTTTCATGCGCGTTCTCGGGCTCGACGCTTGAGCTGATCCACGTACACGGCCAGGATCAGGACCGCCCCCACCGCCACCTGCTGCCAGAACGGCTGGACCCCGAGGATGATGAAGCCGTTCCGGAGGATGGCAGGGATGAACACGCCGACGACGGTGCCGAAGACCGCACCGATCCCCCCGAACAAACTGGTTCCGCCGATGACCACCGCGGCGATGGCCTGGAGGTTGGTCGTCCCATGCCCCTCGATGGTGGTCGTGGTGAATCGGGCCAACAGCATGTAGCCGGCCATACCGGCCAGGAGGCCCGACATGGCATAGACCTTGATCAGGTGGCGGGACACGTTGATCCCGGCCCGGCGGGCGGCCTCGGCGTTCGACCCGATGGCGTACGTGTGGCGACCGAACCGGGTAAGGTGCAGGACGATCCCTCCCAGGATCGTGATCCCGGCGGCGATCAGCACCAAGTAGGGGATCTCATCGAATAGGCGGCCGATGCCCACCGTGCTCAGCAGCTCGGGCGGCACCGCCCCCCTGATGTTGATGCCCCCGCTGAGCAGCAGCGCGGCCCCCTGAGCCATGCCCAGCGTCCCCAGCGTCACGATCAGCGCGGGGATCCGGGTCTTGGCGATGAGCACGCCGTTCAGCAGCCCCCAGGCCACGCCGGAAAGGAGCGCGCTCCCCAGTCCCGCCAGGATGACCGTCAGACCCTCCGCCCCCATCCCCCGCATGACCAGAGCCGCCACCACCTGGGAGAACACCAGCACCGAGCCCACCGACAGGTCGATGCCGCCGGTGATGATCACGAACGTCATCCCCACAGCCACGAGCAACAGGGTCGATGCGTCGATCATGATGTTCCGCAGGTTGAACACGGAGGCGAACGCCTCGAAGTTCAGGAACGAGAAGACCGCGATGATCACCACGAGCACCAGGAAGATCCAGGTGGAGGTGGCCCCCGCCAGCCTCCACAGACGCGGGCGGGCCTCCCCTTCCTCCAGGGCTCGCTCGCGCAGCGCCTGATCGACCGGAGCCGTCTCTCGACGCATCAGGGTGAGGTCTCCTCCGTCGCCCCGGTCATCGCCCCCACGACCTCGTCCATGGTCACGTCCTCCGACCGGAACACGGCCACCCGCCTGCCCAGCCGCAGCACCTGGATCCGGTTCGCGACCTGGAAGACCTGCGGAAGGTTGTGGCTGATGAGGACAACCGACTTCCCCGAGTCGCGGATCCGTCGGATCAGGTCCAGCACCCTCTCGGCCTGGACGATCCCCAGAGCGGCGGTGGGCTCGTCCATGAAGATCACCCGGCTGGCCCAGGTGGCGGCCCGGCTGACCGCGACGGTCTGGCGCTGGCCTCCGGACAGCATGCCCACCTCCGCGTCCATGTCTTGCAGATCGATGCCGAGGGTGGCGAACGACTTCGCAGCGCGTCCGCGCATCGCTCCCTTGTCGATGAACCCCAGTGCGCCGAGCAGGCCGGGGCGCATCACCTCCCGGCCCAGGAACAGGTTGGCCGCCGGATCCAGATCCTCGGCCAGGGCGAGATCCTGGTACACGGTCTCCAC
Organism: Actinomycetota bacterium; assembly: GCA_050692915.1. Taxonomy (GTDB): domain Bacteria; phylum Actinomycetota; class UBA4738; order UBA4738; family CALAEC01; genus CALAEC01. Next base: position 2,038 of record JBOGVU010000042.1, read on the forward strand.
GCCCAATCGGCGGGCATCGAGCGGCGAGTCGATGGCCACGGGTCGCCCCTCGAAGCGGATCTCGCCTCCATCCGGCTGGACCGTGCCCGACAGGATCTTGATCATGGTGCTCTTCCCCGCCCCGTTGTCCCCGACCAGGGCGGTGACCTCGCCCGATCGGACGTCGAAGTCGGCCTCCTGGAGCGCCTGGACGTGCCCGTAGCGCTTCACGACCGCACGCGCCTCCAGAAGGGCTCCGTCGGGACCGGCGACCTGGCCGGCCGGGCTCACGGTCGGACCTCCCCCGAGCCGCGGGTCACCAGCTCGGTCGGCAGGACGATCCTCTGTGGGGGCCGCTCGTCGCCGGCCAGGCGGGCGAAGAGCAGCTCGGCCGCCCGTCGGCCCAGCTCGTGCGGGTCGTGCCGGACCACCGTGACCTCCAGCAGGTCCGCCAGCTCGAAGTCGTCGAATCCGACGAGCGCCGTCCGTGCCTCGATGGCCCTGAGCGCGTGGAGGGCGCCGATGCACGCCCGGTTGTTCGTGGCGAAGATGGCAGTGGGCGGGTTCTCGATCGCCAGGAGCTCTCGCACGGCCGCCTCCGCGTGGCGGACGTCGTGGACCCCAACGCGGATCAGCGACTCGTCGACCTGGATTCCTGCGCGCTCCAGGCTGGCCTGATATCCGGCCAGCCGCTCCGCGATCGTGTGGATGCTCGGGGGATCCCCCACCAGCCCGATCCGACGATGGCCCTGCGCCAACAGGTGCTCGGTGGCCTGACGGGCGCCCCCGCCGTTGTCCAGCAGGATCTCGTCGGCCTTGATGGAGTCGGCCGGTCGGTCGATGAACACGACAGGCGTCCCCAGCCCAACCTCCTCTCTAAGGTAGGCGTGATCACGACCGGCCGGAACGATCAGGAGGCCTCCGACCCGCCGCTCCAGGAGGGTGCCCACCGCGGCCCGCTCCGACTCGGGGTCCTCATCCGAGTTCGCGATGATGACGACGTACCCGTGCCGCCGGGCCACCTCCTCCACCGCCTTGGCGATGCTGGAGTAGAAGGGGTTCCGGACATCCTCGATGGTCAGCCCGATGCTGGCCGAGGCCCGTCCCCGGCGCAGGTTCCGGGCGATGTCGTTGGCCCGGTATCCCAGGGTCTCCACCGCGTCCTTGACTCGGGCCCCCGTTTCCGGTCGGACCCCGGGTTCGTGGTTGATAACTCGGGAAACGGTCTTGAGGCTCACACCCGCCACCCTGGCAACGTCCACCATCGTGGGCCTGTGACCCATCCCCGCCTCCGAACCTGCCCTGGACAGATCCCCGACAACGTTGTCAAAATCAGAGCCAAGCACGGCCGGCGAGACGTTGTCAAGCGGCGGACCTGAGCCGGCGACGGGGCCATGTGGATATCGTGTGAGGCCACGACCCGGGAGTGAAGCGACGACGACGGCGGTGGTAACGGGTGGGAGCTCTGGGCTCGGCTTCGCGCTGGCCGAGGGGCTGAGCGCGGAGGGGGTCGAGGTCTCGATCATCGGCCGGGATCGGGGCCGGGTGAGCGAGGCGCTGGCCCGCCTTGGAGGGACGGGGGCAACCGTCCACGGGGTCGCCTGCGACGTGTCCAGCCAGGATCAGGTTCGCCGGGCCTTCGACGAGATCGCCGCCAGGGGATCGATCGGCTTCCTGTTCAACGTGGCCGGAGTGGGTCGGTTCGGCCCGGTGGAGGAGCTCACCGAGGGCATGATCGACGAGGTCTCGGCCGGGAACCTCAAGGGGCTCATGCTCGCCACGGCCGCCGCCCTGCCCATCATGCGTGCGGGCGGAGGAGGAACGATCGTCAGCGTGCTGTCGACCGCCGCGCTGGTCGGGCGCCCCGAGGAGGCCGTCTATTGCGCGGCCAAGTGGGGGGCCCGGGGCTTCATGGAGGCGCTCCGGGTCGCCCTCAAGGGATCGCCGCTCCGGACGCTCACCGTGTATCCGGGCGGGATGAGGACGCCGTTCTGGTCACCCGAGTCCGGGCTGTCGCCGGACCTGAGCACGTACATGGACCCTCCCGACGTGGCCAGGCAGATCCTCCGGGTCGCCCTCGACCCCGGGGCGGCCAACGTCACCGAGATGACGATCTCCCGCGCGTGACCGTCGTGTCCGGGCCGGATGTCCTCGACGAACTGACCCGACGCCTTCCGGCGTCCTCCGTCCTGACGGATCCGGACGTGCTGGAGAGCTATCGGCGCGATGAGGCCGGGCTCGTGGACGCCGGGATGCCGCTGGCGGCCGTCCACGCGGGCTCGGTCGCCGAGGTGCAAGAACTCCTGCGGATGGCGTCGGCCCATCGGCTTCCGGTGGTGCCGCGGGGTGCCGGGTCCGGCCTGTCCGGCGGGGCCAACGCCGTCGACGGCTGCTTCGTCGTCTCGCTCACGGGGATGGACCGCATCATCGACATCGATCGCGGCAGCCTGTTCGCCGTGGTGGAGCCGGGCGTGGTCAACGCCGACCTGTCGAAGGCGGTCGGCGAGCTCGGCCTGTGGTACCCGCCGGATCCCGCCAGCGCCGGGTTCTCCACGATCGGGGGCAACATCGCCACCAACGCCGGAGGCCTGTGCTGCGTGAAGTACGGAGTGACCGGGGACTTCATCCTCGGCCTGGAGGTCGTCCTTGCCGATGGGTCGGTGGTGCGGACTGGGCGCAGGACGGTCAAGGGCGTGGCCGGCTACGACCTGACCGGGCTGTTCGTCGGCTCCGAGGGCACGCTCGGGGTGATCACCCGGGCCACCCTGCGCCTGCGCCCCGCTCCCCCCTCGCCCGCCACCCTGGTCGCCTTCTTCGCCGACCTGACGTCGGCCGGAGCGGCCATCGCCGAGATCGTTTCCGGGATCGTCCCCTCCCTTCTCGAGCTGATGGATCGAGCCACGGTCCGGGCGGTGGACGGATGGAAGCACATGGACCTGGATCTCGAGGCGGCGGCGATGCTGATCGGGCGCTCGGACGCCGGAGGTGAACGGGGGGCGGCCGAGATCGAGTGGATGGCCGGCGCGTGCGAGTCGGCCGGCGCCACGTACGTGGCGCGGTCGACCGACCCGATGGAAGCCGACCTCCTGATGACCGCCCGCCGTCTGGCGCTCCCCGCCCTGGAGCGGCGAGGGACCATCCTCCTCGACGACGTGGCAGTGCCCCTCGGACGGATCCCCGACCTGCTCGACGCGATCCAGGGCGTGGCCGATCGGCGCGGGGTTCTTATCGGGACGTTCGGCCACGCCGGCGACGGGAACATGCACCCCACGATCGTGTTCGATCACCGAGATCCGGAGGCCGTCGCCCGAGCCCGGTCCGCGTTCGAGGACATCATCCGGGCGGCCCTGGCCCTCGGGGGCACGATCACCGGGGAGCACGGGGTAGGGCTCCTCAAGAAGCCGTTCCTGCCCGAGGAGATCGGGGAAGCCGGCCTCGAGGCGCACCGGCGGGTGAAGCGATCCCTGGACCCGCAGGGGATCCTCAACCCCGGCAAGGTCTTCTAGGGGAGGATGCCGAGCTCGTCCAGGGAAACACGGAGCTCCGCGGCGTCCCGGTAGACCAGGAAGGCCCCGGCCCGGATCAGCTCGTCCTCCCCGTAGCCACCGGTCAGCATGCCCACGCTCAGCATCCCCGCCCGCCGGGCCGCCAGGAGATCCCACACGGCGTCCCCGATCACGTAGCACTGGTCGGACGGCAAGCCGAGCCGTTCGGCACAGGCCAGGAACAGGTCGGGCTCCGGCTTGGCCCGGGCCACGTGCCCTCGCTCGACCACGATGGCGTCGGGGCCCACCCCGAGGACGTCCAGCGAGGCGTCGATCTCGGGCCGGCGCCCGGAGGTGGCGATGCCCCATTGGATCCCGGCCTCCGAGAGGTACCGAAGCAGGTCGGCCGCGCCGGGGAGCGGCCTCCGCTCGGGCTGGAGCTCCCGGAAGAGCTCCCCGTGTCGCCTCTGAACGGCCCCGACCTCCTCCTCGTCGAGGGCCCGGCCCACCTCCCTGGCCACCGCGCGGGTGAACAGGCCGCCGCTCATGCCGATCTTCCGGTGGATCCGCCACGCTTCGATCGGGAGGCCGGCCTCGGCGAGGGCGCGGTGCCACGCGAGCACGTGCGCGTAGACCGTGTCGACCAGCGTGCCGTCGAGGTCGAAGATCAGGCCGCGCACGCGGCCAGCATAGCCCCGCTCAGTCCCAGTTCGTCTGCGAGACCGAGAGGATGTTGCCCTCTGGGTCCTTGAACCAGGCCCCCTTCTCCCCTCCGAGCTCGGCGATCCCGTTCACCGTCTTCAGGCCGGGCATGTCGTACTCCTCGAAGGTCACGCCCCTGGCCCGAGGCCCTGGACCACCCGCTGAAGGAGGCCATGCTGCGGGTGCGAAGGATCATCCTCGGTGCCGACCGTCGGATCACCGAGACGATCAAGTGGAAGAGCCCCACATTCGTGTTCCAGGGAAACATCGCCAGCATCGATCCTCGGACGAAGAACGCGTGAACCTGCTGTTCCATCAGGGCGCTTCGCTACCCGGGAAGCACCCCCACCTCGAGGGTGGAGGCGCCACGGTGCGCTACATGCGCTTCGCCGACCTCGAGGACGTGAAGGCCAAGAAGTCCGACCTCGAGACGGCGATCCGCGCCGTCTGTGAGCTCAACGTGGCGGGTGCGTAGGGATCGTCCCGGCGTCCCGGCACGGATCCTCAGCCACGAGCCCCCAGGCCTCGCAGGACCGTGTCGACGATGGCCTCGGCCCGCCGCCGGGCCCCCCGCCGGGTCAGGTGGCCGGTCAGCTTCCAGATCATGATCGGGCCGACCAGCAGCCCGCGGACCAGCTCGGGATCGATGTCGGTGGGCACCTCGCCGCGCTCCGCCGCCCGGGCCAGGACCGACCGGAGGAGCTCGAACCGCGGCGCGATCACCCGCTGGAGGTAGACCCGGCCCAACGGCGTGCCGGCGGCGACGTGCGGGACCATCCGGGGGAACACCTGGCCGGCCCGTGACGACGACATGACCACCTGCAGCTGGGTGATGAGGTCGACCAGATCCCGCCGGAGCGATCCTGTGTCGAGCGGCTCGACCTCGAAGATCAGCTCGTCGATGGCCGCCACGATCAGCTCCTCCTTGGAGGCCCACCGGCGGTAGATCGTGGTCTTGCCCACGCCGGCCCGGGCGGCCACGCCCTCGATGCTCATTCCCTCGTACCCCTCGTCGACGAACAGGTCGATGGCGGCATCGAGAATGGCCCGGTCGGCCTCGGGGCTGCGAGGGCGCCCCGGCGGCCGGGACGGCGATCCCGTGATCGTCTCCTCGGCGCTCATCCCCGGGTCGCCGCGGGGGCCGGCTCGCCGGCCGGCTCGGTCTCCTTGCGCCGGGTCGAACGGGCCGGCAGGAACAGGAGCACCAGGATCGCGCCGGCGGCGGCCACCGCCGCGCCGACCAGGACCGCGTCGCCCATCCCCTCGATGTACGCGGCCCGGGCGGCCTCGAGCAGGGGCCTGCCCATCTCCCCGAGTCGAGCGGCGATCGTGGTGGCGGCGCCGATCGAGTCCCCCGCGGCCAGGGCGATCTGAGGCGGCGCGCCTTGGAGCGCCGGCTCGATGGCCGAGCCGTAGCTCGAGGCCAGCACGCTGCCGAGGACGGCCACGCCGAGCGCTCCCCCGACCATCCTGGTGGTGTCGTTCATGGCAGAGCCCACCCCGGCCTTGGCCAGCGGCAGCGACCCCATGATCGACTCGGTGGCCGGGGCCATGGTGAAGCCCATCCCCGCGCCGATCACGGCGATGGAGGCGGCCACCAGCCCGTAGCCGGTGGCCACTTCGACGGTGGACAGGAGCGTGAGCCCGGCCGCCACCGTGAGCAGGCCCACGAACACCACGATCTTCGTCCCCACCGTCTCAACGAGCCGGGCCGACAACGGCGCGGCCACGATCAGCACGGCCACCGGGAGGACCCGGAAGCCAGCCTCGAGGGGCGAGTACCCCAGCACGAACTGGAGGTGCTGGGTCAGCAGGAAGATCGAGCCAAACAGTGCGAAGAACACCAGCGTGATAGCGGCGCTGGCGGCGCTGAACCGGGGGTTGCGGAAGAACTCCATCCGGAGCATGGGGTGCTCCGCTCGCCGCTCCCACCAGATGAACGCGATCGACAGGACCGCGGCCACGGCGAACGCGCCGAGGGTGACGGCGTCGGTCCAGCCGTTCTCCGGCGCCTCGATGATCCCGTATACCAGCGTGACGAGCGCGACGATCGACAGGAACGCGCCGATCGGGTCGAGCGGCGTGGCGTTCGGATCCCTCGACTCGGGGACCAGAGCCCAGCCGGCCAGGATGGCCAGGGCCACGACCGGCACGTTGACCAGGAACACCGAGCCCCACCAGAAGTGCTCCAGGAGCCACCCCCCGATCACGGGGCCGAGGACGATGCCGAACCCGGCCACGCCGGCCCACACGCCGATTGCCCGTCCTCGCTCGCGAGCCGGGAAGATGTTCGTGATGATCGAGAGGGTCGAGGGCATGATCAGGGCCCCGCCGATCCCCATTGCGGCCCGGGAGAAGATCAGCACCCCGGCCGAGCCGGCGAACGCCGACGCCACCGAGCCGGCCACGAATACCAGAAGGCCGATGTTCAGGGCCAGCTTCCGGCCGAACCGGTCGCCCAGGGCGCCCATCGTGAGCAGGAGCCCGGCGAACACGAGGATGTAGGAGTCCACCATCCACTGGAGCTCGCTGGCGGTGGCGCTGAGGTCCCGGGCCAGCGTGGGCAGGGCCACGTTGAGGATGGTGTTGTCCATCCCGATCACCACGAGGCTGAGGCAGAGCACGAGCAGGGCCCACCACCGCCGCTCATAGGGGTGCCCCACCCCGCTGACCTGCGAGTTCACGGATGCTTCCACAGCCGGCTCCTCCTTCCGATACGCAACGGCTCCGTATCTAAGGAAATCCAGGCTACCGCACCGATCAGAGAACCGCAACCGCCCCGTATCGGAAGGGCCTTCGAGAATCAGGACGACGCCGTCGGCGCAGGGACTTCGGAGCGGCGGGCGAGCAGGTAGCGGACCGGGGTCGGCCCCTTCCCCTTGAGGTCCAGGAGGAGTGGAGGCCCGAACTCATAGCGATCCTCCAACAGGTCCGCCATGACCCCGGACACCAGGATCTTCCCGGGGTCCCCGCTCCCCTCCAAGCGGCTGGCCAGGTTCACGGTGTCCCCCCACAGGTCGTAGGCGAACTTGCGCACCCCGATCACGCCGGCGACCGCCGGTCCGGAGGCCACGCCGACGCGGACCACGATCGAGGCGCCAGACGGCCACCGCACCTCACCCGCCGCGACGAGCACGTCGAGGGCCATCTCCGCCGCAGCGGCGGCGTGATCCGTCATGGGCACCGGGGCGCCGGCCACGGCCATGTAGGCGTCGCCGATCGTCTTGATCTTCTCGAGCCCGTGCCGGTCGGCCACCGCGTCGAACCGGCGGAACAGCTGGTCGAGGGTCTCGGCGAACTCCTCCGGCGACGCCTTAGCCGCCTCCTGCGTCGAGTTCACGGCATCGGCGAAGAGCACACTCACCTCGTCGAGGGCCTCAGCCACGTGGCCGCCGTCCACCTCGACCTTCAGCCGGTCGACGATCGCCTGCGGGAGGACATTGAGCAGGAGTGCGTCGGAACGCTCCCGCTCCCGGTCGAGCTGGCGCTCCCGGAGGAACAGGAGCCGGCTGGAGCGCTCTGTTCGATAGGCCACGACCTCGCCGAGCACGCCGAACGTCACCAGGAACAGGGTCGCCAGTACCGTGGTCACGCCGAAGATGTAGACCGCGGAGACGGCGTACGGCACATACAGGGCGATGCCGACCAGGGTGATCAGGCCGACCAGGACGTACCGGAGCCGGAGCAGAGTGTAGGTGAACGCTGTTATCAGGATCAGCCCCACATACCCGTACTCCGCCGGCATCGTCAGGACCTGCTCGATGTAGTACAACCACGCCAGGATCGTCACGAGGGCCGCGCCGGCAGCCACCCATTCCCAGATCCGCTCGAACCAGCGGGTGAACGAGAGCGCGAAGCCGAGGAGAAGGACGGGAATGAAGAACCCGTACCGCATGATGAGGTCGACCCGCTTGTCCGCCAGGGCCAGCAGGTGGGGGTAGAGCACGACGCCCCAGGTCACCCAAAGGACCACCCCGCCCAGGAACGCGAAGCGGATGTTCCCGAGGTTGTGCCGGTAAGTGTCCCCTCGGTACACCGCTTCGAGCTGTGGGTCGCGGAACCGCAGGGTCACCCGGTCTATGACCGGCTCCCTCGATCCCTCGTCCCTCGGTGGGTCCGAGCCCCTGTCCCCGTTCATCATCCTATGATGACGGCTCCCGGCCAGGGTGTCAGCGGCCCCTGATACCGTCCTCCCGCCTCCCCCCAGACAGTTCGCCTGCCTTGTCAGGCGTCCGAGGGAGGCCCAGAATGGCAGTGGATGAACCTCGACGGGAACTTCACCGGCGGCTCGAAGAGGTCCTCGGCACCGACGAGGCTCGGACGCTGATGGACGAGCTCAGCAGGACAAGACGGGGAGTGGAGGACCTGAGGACCGAGCTCCGGTTGCTCGAAGAGCGGGTCGGGTCGCGGTTCGAGCTCTTTGAAGCACGGATGGACACCAAGCTGGCGGCGCTCGAGGCCCGCCTGCTCGAGCGGATGAACGAGCAGACGAAGACGCTTTTCCGCACCTTCCTGGTCACGAACTCGGCCATGGTGTTGGCCGTGGCCACGCTGGCGTTCGGCGCGGCCCGCTTGACCTGACCGCCTGTTCAGGCCAGGCGGTCGTTCAGGAAGCCGCGTAGATCTTCGATCGGGATCCGGTCCTGGGACATGGAGTCACGGTCGCGGATCGTCACCGCGTTGTCGTCCAGCGACTCGAAGTCGACCGTGACGCAGAACGGCGTGCTCACTTCGTCCTGGCGCCGGTATCGCCGGCCGATCGAGCCGGCGTCGTCGTAGTCGCACATCCGGTCGCCCTTCAGCAGGTCGAACACCTCTCTGGCCTTCGGGACCAGCCTCTCGTTCCTCGACAGCGGGAGCACGGCGACCTTGATGGGGGCCAGTTCCTTGTGCAGCTTCAGGACGGTGCGCTTCTCCATCTCCCCCTTGGCGTTGGGGGCCTCCTCCACCGTGTACGCGTCGCACAGGAACGCCAGCGCGGCCCGGTCCACCCCGGCCGCCGGCTCGATCACGTACGGGTGGAACTTCTTCTCCTGCTCCTGGTCGAAGTACTTCAGGTCCTCCCCCGAGTGCTTCTCGTGGGCCTTCAGGTCGAAGTCCGTCCGGTTGGCGATCCCCTCGAGCTCGCCCCAGTCCGTGAACGGGAACGCGTACTCGACGTCGACCGTCCGCTTCGAGTAATGGCTCAGCTCGTCCTTCTCGTGGTCCCGGACCCGGATGTTCTCCTCCTTGATCCCCAGCCGCCGGTACCACTCCATGCGCTGCCCGATCCAGTACTCGTGCCACTCCTCGTCGGTCCCGGGCTCGCAGAAGAACTCCATCTCCATCTGCTCGAACTCGCGGGTCCGGTAGATGAAGTTGCCCGGGGTGATCTCGTTGCGGAACGACTTCCCGATCTGGGCGATCCCGAACGGCAGCTTCTTCCGGCTGGCAGCCTGGATCGTGACGAAGTCCACGAACATCCCCTGGGCGGTCTCCGGACGGAGGAACACCTCATGAGACTCATCCTCCACCGGCCCCATGTGGCTCTTGAACATGAGGTTGAAGTTCCGGGGGTCGGTGAACTTGTCGTGGCCGCAGTTCGGGCACCTCGGGTGGTCCATCTCCACGGTCCCCTCGCTCCCGGCCTCCGCCCCGGACTGCGGCTCGTGGAAGCCGGGGAAGTGGTCGGCCCGGAATCGCTGGTGACAGTTGAGGCACTCGACCAGGGGATCGGTGAACGACTCGAGGTGGCCGGACGCCTCCCACACCTTCGGCGCCATCATGATCGAGGACTCCAGCCCAACGACGTTGTCTCGGAGCTGGACCATGTCCCGCCACCAGGCGGCCCGGACGTTGCGCTTCAGCTCCACCCCGAGCGGGCCGTAGTCCCAGAAGGAGCGCAGGCCCCCGTAGATCTCGCTCGACTGGAAGACGATGCCCCGGCGCTTGGCCAGGGACGTGATGGCGTCCATCAGGTCCGCCACGGCGGATCCTCCTTTCCCGGCCGCCGGCTGCGGCCGCTGGCGTGGCGACTATCCTACCGGGCCATGGCCCACCCGTCGGCGGAGCCCGCCATCGTGTTCGACTGCGACGGCGTGCTGCTCGACAGCGAGACGGCCTGGACCCGGGCGGAGACCCGGCTGTTCGCCCGATACGGACGGGCGTACGGGGTCGAGGAGAAGCGCCTGCTGATCGGGGGCTCCCTGGAGGAGACCGCCGGGGCGCTGGAGGAGCTCCTGGACCGTCCGGGTGACTCGGACGACCTTCAACACGAGCTCCTGGAGCTCGCCGCCGAGGAGTTCGCCGGACCGGTGGAGCCCATGCCCGGCGCGCTCGAGCTCGTGGCCGAGCTCCGGCTGCTCCGCCGCCCCATGGCCGTGGCCTCGAACTCGGAGCGCCGGCTGGTCGATCTGGCCCTGAACGGCTCGGGGCTGGCCGGCATGTTCGAAGTCGTCGTGGCCGGAGACGAGGTGCCGAACCCGAAGCCGGCCCCGGACATCTACCTGGAGGCCTGCCGGCGGCTGGACACCTCGTCCGAGGAGGCCGTGGCCGTGGAGGACTCGCCGAGGGGTTCCGCCGCGGCCCGCGCCGCCCGCATGTTCGTTATCGGGATCCCGTACCTGCCGGAGCTCGAGCTGGAGGCGGACCTGGTTGCTCCATCGCTGGAGGACCCCGCGGTGCGGTCGGCCCTGGGCCTTTCCGCTCGCTAGCCGGGCTTCCTGCCGAGGAACGCTTCGGAGGCGACCTCCTCGTACACGTGGATCACCCGGCTCTCCGCCCCGAACCCGACCTCCCGGAGGAGCCCCAGCCACGTCTCCCGGGCGAACACCCCGCACTGGTGGCGGTCGTGCTCGACCCGGACGGTGCCGTCTTCCTCGCGGAGCAGGACCGCGAAGTCGACCAGGTACGTGTCGTCCTCGGGGTCGGGGTCCCAGTCCCACTCCAGGTACCGCAAGGCCCCGGTCGGTCCGTCGTTCCCCCCGTGGCTCGTCCTCGGCTCGAACCGCTCCCTGACGAAGTCGGGGACGAATAGGGCCACGCCCCCGGACCGGCAGTGCACGAACGCGGTCTCCATGGCGGCGCGAAGGTCGTCCCTGGTAGTCATGTAGTCGATGGCGTCGTGGACGAACACCGCGGCGAAGTCCCGGCCGAGCCGGAGCGCTCGCATGTCGCCTTCGACATGCTCGCACTCGGGGTTCAGGGTCCGGCTCAGCTCGAGCATCTCCGGTGACAGATCGGTGAGGGTCATGTCGAAGTGCCGCTTCAGGTGGGAGGCGTTGTTCCCTCCCCCGCTGCCGAGCTCCAGGACGGTTCGGATGGGCTCGTCCGCGGCGCCCACGAGCAGCTGCCGGTAGATCTCCGCCTCCTCCGCGTACTCCTCCGGGGAGGTCAGCAGGTGGAACCAGGGCGCCAAGTCCCCGTACAGCCTCGGCCGAGCGGTCACCAGCGGACCCAGGTCACGCTGGCCGGAGCACCGAGGAAGGCCCCCAGGCGGTCGACCTCCTCGGCGACCTCCGCCGGCGGGCCGCCGACAACGATCCGAACGGCTCCACGGCGACCTCGATCTCCGCCCCCCGGCGCTCGTGGCCCCACACGCCGGCCACCATGCCATCGATCAGCACGACCGGCGTGATCCAGCCGGCCTGCCGAAACACGCGGGCCTCGAACCGCCGATCGACCAGCGATGCCTTCGGCCTGGTCCCGGCCACGTACACGTCGAACGCCGGAAGGAGCCTCGCCGCCGAGCGGAGCCGGGACCTCCGCATGGCGGCGGCGTCGCCGGCCAGGGCCCAGGCCGCGTCTCCCTCGACCTCGACCTCCTCGAGCTCGTCGGCCGAGGCCGTCAGGATCCGCCCCGCCGTGGCCGGCTGCATCCCCCACCACCGGGCGAACTCGTCCCGGGTGGCGGGGCCGTAGGTGCGGAGGTACCGGCGGACCACCTCTCGCCACGCCTCGTCGGGCTCGGGCACCGCCCACGCCTTCAGCCAGCGGTCCGGGCGGACGAACGTCACGTTCTGGCCGCGGGGCGGGCCGGAGACGAGCGACCCGGCGAACGCTGCTGGCTTGAGCATCTCCCCCCACCCCGAGCCCATGCGCTCCCGGGCCCGCGGCCCGACCAGGGCGGCGACCTTCTCGGTCAGCCGCTCCCGGGTGATCGGCCTGGCTCCCAGCGACCGGTGGATCGCGTCCAGGATCGACCGCAGCTCCGGCTCGGAGAACCCGATCATCCGGAGCCACGCCCCCTTCCACCACCGGTCGTGGGTCCGGAGCGCTCCAACGTACAGCGGGAGGTCGTCGGCGGTCAGCACGTGGAGCGTGCCGCGCATGGCCCACGTCCGAACGAGCGTCCGCCGCTCCCACAGAGCCTCCCGGACGTCCTCGGCCGTGACGCCCTCGACCCGGGCCCAGGCCTGGAGCAAGGAGGAGGACTGCACCTGGGCGTGGAGCCCGCAGATGTCCCGGACGACGTCCAGGAGCCGGCGCTTCGGGACCCGCTGGTCGAGGCGCTGCCGGGCCACCCGCCAGGCTCGCACCCGGGCCCACGTCAGGCCCGGGGTCACGTCGAGATGTGCGGCTTCGGCGGCTCGGCGGCCGCCTCGATGATGTCCAGCGCCTCGGGGGGAAGGCCCTGGAGCCGGATGGCCCCTCGGATCCGGGCCAGGTACGAGTTCGTGGGCCGGACGTACCCTCGCTGGTGCGCCACGCGGTAGGTCACGGCCTCCAGCGACTCACCCCCGACCGCGATCACCACGTCCTCGCGCCGATAGTAGGTCGGGTGGCCGATGTACGTGTCGAGCTTGCCGAGGTCGTCCTGTTCCATGGCCCATACCACGCCCCACACGTGCGCGTCCTCGTCCGGCTCGAGGTTCGCGGCGCCGCCCTCCCATCGGTCCGAGTAGACGTTGAACTCCAAGCGGAACCCTTCGAGGCGGCCCGGCCCGACGATCCTGGCCTCGGGGACGGTACGCTGCATGATGCGGGGATCCATGTTCGAGCCATACGAGAAGTAGTGCGTCATCCGCCCGCCCCGCCGAACCGGCGCTCGCGCTTCTGGTAATCGCGGATCGCCTCGAACAGGTGCTCCCGGCTGAAGTCGGGCCACAGCACCGGCGTGAACCACAGCTCGGCGTACGCGGCTTGCCACAGGAGGAAGTTCGACGTCCGCATCTCGCCGCTGGTCCGGATCAGCAGGTCCGGGTGGGGCACGTCGGGGAGATGCAGGCGGCGAGCGATGCTCCGCTCCGTGACCCGGTCGCCCCGCAGCCGTCGGGCCCGGCGGTCCTCGAGCAGCGCCCGGACCGCGTCCACGATCTCGGCCCGACCGCCGTAGTTCAGGGCGATCACGAGATGCATCCGGGCGTTCCGCGACGTGAGCCGTTCGGCCTCCTCCATCTCTCTCTGCACCGACCGAGGCAGGCGCCAGTCGCGCCGGCCCAGGAAGCGGATCCGAACTCCCCGCTCGTGGAGCTCATCCCGGCGAGCCCGGATCAGCGACCGGTTGAAGTTCATCAGGAAGCGGACCTCGGACGCGGGCCGGTCCCAGTTCTCGGTGGAGAACGCGTAGACCGTCAGGTATGGGAGGCCGATCTCCAGGCCGCCCTCGACCACGTCGTACAGGGCCCTCTCCCCCGCCTCGTGTCCCTTCGTCCTCGGGAACCCTCGCTGGGCGGCCCACCGGCCGTTGCCATCCATGACGATGGCCACGTGCTGGGGGATCCTGGTCCGATCGAGGTCCTGGAGGAAGCTCATGGCGTGGGTGTCGGCGCGGGCCGGGGGGCGCGAGCCATGATCGGGAGGCTCCGGAGGCGGCGATCGAGATGGTACTCGCTGAACCCGTACAGCAGGCCCCGGGCCTCGGCCCGGACCTGCGGGGCCACGGGGGCCTGGCCGGCCGCCTCCAGGTCGCCGGACTCCAACCCGGCCAGCCATCGCAGGGCCGCGGGATCCACCCGTCGGGCGTCCCGGTCCTGGCACTCGTCGCACACCGCGCCGCCCTGGGAGGCGGCGAACCGGCGGACCTCGGTCGAGCCACACACCGCGCAGGCGCCCAGGGACGGGCCGAAACCAGACAGCCCCAGCAACCGCAGGAGGTAGGCCTCGGCCACGGCGGCGGGGTCGGCCGGGCCGGTCTCGAGGGCGCGGAGGCCGTGGAGCAGGAGGAGGAACAGGCGGAGGTTGCGCTCGTGCTCCTCGGCCACCTTGTCCGCGGCCTCGAGCATGGCCTCGCCGGCGGAGAAGAGCGCGTAGTCATCCCGAACCGCCCGGAACGGGGCCAGGATCTCGACCTGGGTGACGGTGTCGAGGTTCCGGCCCCGGTACAGCATCACGTTCACGTGGGTGAACGGCTCCAAGCGGGCCCCGAACCGCGAGGTGGTGCGGCGGATCCCCTTGGCCACCGCCCGGATCTTCCCCTCGCCCTGGGTCAGGATCGTGACGATCTTGTCGGCCTCTGCGAGCTTGATCGAGCCCAGGACGATCCCCTGCTCCTTGTACAGCGGCATCAGGCGGAATGGTACCAATCGGGCGAGCCGCGGACGCCGGCTACCGGATCACGAAGAAGTAGATCAGGACCGCGGCTATGCCGCCCAGGGTGGCCGCAACCGACAGGACGATCCGGAGCGGGGAAGCGGTGGCCTGCTCCAACACCACCTTCCCGCCTGCCTTGGCCCGGTCCAGGGCCCGCTCCGCCCAGGCCCACTCCGAGGCCAGGATGGCCAGGCCGACCACGATGACCAGCACCCCTGGCCCGGGGGTGACCATCATGATGATGCCGGCGATCAGCACCACGAACCCCACAACCGTGACGGCGATCCGCTTCCCGCTGCGGCCGATGAACCGGACGATCTGGGAGAGTGGGTTGAGCCCCTTCGTCGGGTCGGACGTCTGGCCGGTGCGGTCGGTCACGCGCCCATGGGATGCCAGACGGTCTTCATCTCCATGAACGCCGTGACCGCGTAGGGGCTCTGGGCCCGCTCGTCGAGCCAGTCGGTCTGACCGTCCTCGGCTCGGACGATCCGCTTCACGTTCTCGGCGGCGAGCCGTTCCACGTCGGCCCGCTGATCCTCCGGGATCCCCGTGATGTCGATGGCGTTGACGTCCATGTGCCCGGCCAGCCACGGCACGAGCTCGGCCGTGTACCCGGTGAGGATGTTGATGACGCCGCCGGGGACGTCGGAGGTGGCCAGGACCTCGGCGAGGGTCACCGCGGGCAGGGGCCACCGCTCGCTGGCCAGCACCACCGTGCAGTTGCCGGAGATCACCGCCGGAGCGAGCCGCGAGACCAGCCCCAGCAGCGGAGCGTCCGGCGGCGCCACCACCCCGGCGACGCCGGTGGGCTCGGGGATCGTGAAGTTGAAGTACGGGGCGGCCACCGGGTTCACCGTGCCGAGGACGTGGTGGATCTTGTCCGCCCACCCCGCGTACCACACCCATCGGTCGATCGAGGCGTCCACCCCTGCCTCGGGATCCTTGGCCCCCGCCCGGCGGACCTCCTCGACGAACTGATCCCGGCGGCCCTCCATCAGCTCCGCCACCCGGTACAGAACCTGGCCCCGGTTGTAGGGGGTCGCCCCCGACCAGCCCGGGAAGGCCGAGCGGGCCGCCCGCACGGCCTCGCGGAGGTCCTTCCGGGAGGCCCGGGCCACTCGGGCCACCACCTGGCCCTCCCCGTCGGTGGCCGGATACGACCGCCCCGACTCCGAGCGGGGGAAGTCGCCGCCGATGTACAGCTTGTAGGTCTTCCGGACAGAGAGTCGCTTGCGCTCAGCCGGCACGGCCGTCCTCCTCGAACTCGAGGTACGGCTCCAGCCCGTGGAGCCCACCCTCGCGCCCGAACCCCGACTCCTTGTACCCGCCGAACGGGCTGGAGGGGTCGAACCGGTTGTACGTGTTCGCCCAGATCACGCCGGCCCGGAGCCGCGAGGTCATCCACAGGATGCGCGAGCCCTTCTCGGTCCATACCCCCGCGGACAGGCCGTAGGGCGTGTTGTTCGCCTTCTCCAGAGCCTCCTCCGGAGTGCGGAAGGTGAGCACGGAGAGCACCGGGCCGAAGATCTCCTCCCGGGCGATGCGGTGCGACTGGCCCACCCCGGTGAACAGGGTGGGCCGGAACCAGTACCCGCGATCGGGGAGGTCGCAGGCCGGCTGGTAGATCTCGGCGCCCTCCTCCACCCCGGACTCCACGAGCTCCTCGATCTTACGGAGCTGCTGCTTCGAGTTGATGGCCCCGATGTCGGTGTTCTTGTCCAGCGGGTCGCCCACCCGGAGCGTGCCCAGGCGATCCTTCAGCCGTTCCAGGAGCGGCTCGAACACCGACTCCTGGACGAACAGCCGGGACCCCGCGCAGCACACGTGACCCTGGTTGAAGTAGATCCCGTTGACGATGCCCTCCACGGCCTGGTCGAGCGCGGCGTCCTCGAAGACGATGTTCGCGGCCTTGCCCCCGAGCTCGAGCGTGACGTGCTTCCCGGTCCCGGCCACGGCGCGCTGGATCACCTTCCCAACCTCCGTGGAGCCGGTGAACGCCACCTTGTCCACGGCCTCGTGGGTGACCACGTTCGCCCCAGTCTCCCCCGCCCCGGTGAGGATGTTCACGACTCCGGGTGGAAGGTCGGCCTCCCGGATCACCTCGGCAAGCAGGAGCGCGGTGAGCGGGGTGGTCTCCGCCGGCTTGAGCACGACCGTGTTGCCGGTGGCCAGCGCCGGGGCCAGCTTCCACGCCGCCATCAGCAGCGGGAAGTTCCACGGGATCACCTGCCCGGCCACGCCCAGCGGCCTCGGGAGCCGTCCCGGGAAGGCGTAGTCGAGCTTGTCGGCCCACCCCGCGTAGTAGAAGAAGTGGGCGGCGGCCAGAGGGATGTCGACGTCTCGGGACTCCTTGATCGGCTTGCCGCCGTCGATCGTCTCCAGCACCGCGAACTCCCGGCTGCGCTCCTGGATCTGGCGGGCGATCCGGTAGAGGTACTTGGCGCGCTCCCGGCCGGGGAGATCGCGCCAGGTCCGGTCCCACGCGTCGCGGGCCGTGGTCACGGCCAGGTCGACGTCCTCCGGCCCAGCCTCGGCCACCTCGGCCAGCGGCTCCTCGGTGGCGGGATTGATGGTGTCGAACCATCGCCCGCTCTTCGGCTCCACGAACTCGCCCCCGATGAACAGCCCATAGCGGTCCTCGATGCGGACGATCTCGGAGGACTCCGGGGCGGTGGCGTAGGCGAACGGGGTCCGCTCGGCCAGGGCGCTGGACGCCGTGGCGTCCCGGCGCTCCACTTCGTCGCGCTTCCGCTTCGGCATCAGTCGACCGTGAAGTAGTCGGGTCCCTGGTACCGCCCCTCGCGCTCCTTGCGGATCTGCATGAGCAGGTCGTTGAGGAGCGTCGAGGCCCCGAGCCGGAACAGGTCCGGCGTGAGCCAGTCCGGGCCGAGGGTCTCGTGGAGGATCACCAGGTAGATCCAGGCCTCCTTGGCCCTGCGGATGCCTCCGGCGACCTTGATCCCCACGGCCCGGCCGGTCTGGCGATGGAAGTCACGGGCGGCCTCCATCATGCACAGCGCACCCGGGTGCGTGGCGCTGGAGGCGATCTTCCCCGTCGAGGTCTTGATGAAGTCCGCCCCGGCGGCCATGGCCAGCATGGACGCCTTGCGGACCTGGTCGTAGGAGCCGAGCTCGCCGATCTCCAGGATCACCTTGAGGCGGGCGGTCCCGCACGCCTCCTTGGACAGCGCCACCTCCTCGTACGCCTGGTGGTAGCGCCCGGAGAGGAACGCGGAGCGGTTCAAGACGATGTCGATCTCGTCGGCCCCCCACCGCACGGCCTGTCGGATCTCGTCGAGCCGCTCCTGGAGCGGGGCCAGGCCGGAGGGGAACCCTCCCGCCACGCTGGCCACCTTCACCCCGGTCCCCCGGAGCCGCTCCGCGGCCACCGGGACCAGCACCGGGTACACGCAGACCGCGGCCACCGAAGGAATCGTGGGGTCGGTGGGGTCGGGCCGGACCGCCTTCGAGCACACCGCAGTGACCTTGCCGGCGGTGTCGGCGCCCTCGAGCGTGGTCAGGTCGGCACAGCGAACCGCCAGGTCGAGGGCGTACAGCTTCGATTCCCGCTTGATCGACCGTGTACCGAGCGAGGCGGCCCGCTCCTCGAGCCCGACCGCGTCCACGGGGGTCACCCGGACCATGGCCGCCTCGGCCGCCTGTGGGCTCCACGGCGACTCGGGGACCTGTGTTCTGGTCTCGGCGGGGACCTTGGCCATCACGTCCTTCCCGGGGTCCTCAATGATACTCCCGGGCCGAGGACCGACCCGGTATGCTCTGACACCGATGGCCCGTGCGCTGATCGTCCTGGCGCTCCTCCTGACCGCCTGCGCCGAGGAGACCGCGCCGCCCGCGTCGGAGTCCCCCACGCCGGAGGCCACATTCGCGCCCTCCGAGCAGACGCCTTCGCCGGAGCCCCCAGCGGACGTGGAGTGCGTGGATGCCACGGCCACGGGCAGGCCCGAGGTCACCATCCGCCTGGTCGACGACGAGTTCGTCCCGGCGTGCCTGAGCGTGCTCGGGGGGCAGGGGATCAAGCTGACCAACCGGGGGGGCAGCGTGCACAACTTCAGCGTCGAGGGTTCCGACGTCGACATCGACATCCCACCGGGAGAGACGGTCCCGACCGTGGCGATCGCCGGCGCGGTCGAGCCCGGGACGCACACGTTCTTCTGCGAGTACCACCGGTCCCGAGGGATGGAGGGACAGATCACCATCTCCGAGGCGGGCTGAGCCCGCTCGGTTTCAAGGCCGGCGGAGCCGGGTACAGCCAGGCATCATGAAACGAGTGGTGCTTTCCGTGTTTCTGCTGCCCGCGCTCCTGGCCGCCTGCGAACTCCCCGACGGCGACGTCGAGCCCGACGCCGCCCCCACGCAGACGCCCACCGAGTGCGCCGAGGTGTCCGCCACGGAGGGGGCCCCGGCACCTGTGACGATGATGGACAACTTCTTCGACCCGCTGTGTCTGGCGATGTCGTCGACCCAGCCGCTGTCGATCACGAACGCCGGCAACATCGACCACAACCTCAGCATCCAGGGAAGCGACCTGTCCATCGACCTCGCGCCGGGCGCAGAGGAGGAGACCTCCGAGATCGGCGAGATCGTCGAGGCCGGCACACGACGGTTCTTCTGCCGGTTCCACGAGGCCGAGGGCATGGTCGGATCGATCGTGGTCGAGTAGCAGGGACGACGTCGGTCAGTACCCGAGCCGGGTGAGGGCGGCGGGGTCGCGCTGCCACTCGCGCTGCACCTTCACCCGGAGCTCCAGGAAGACCTTCGAACCGAGGAGCGTCTCGAGCTCCCGGCGGGCCTGCGTGCCGACGCGCTTCAGCATGGTCCCGCCCCGGCCGATCACGATCCCCTTCTGGGACTCCCGCTCCACCAGCACCAGGCATGAGATCCGGATCAGGTCATCCTGGCGAACGAATCCCTCGACCTGGACGGCGATCGAGTGCGGGAGCTCGTCCCGCGTGAGGGACAGGGCCTTCTCCCGTACGATCTCCGCCACCCGGAGCTCCGTCGGCTGGTCGGTGACCTCGCCCGGCGGGAACAGCGGCGGCCCCTCCGGCATGGCCTCGGCCAGCACACCCAGTAGGTCGTCGAGACCCCGGCCGGTCCTGGCCGACACCGGGATCACGCGATCGAAGGCGGTCAGCCTGGAGGCGGCCTCGAGCTGAGGCAGAATCTCGTGGCCGCGCATGAGGTCGACCTTGTTCACCGCGCACACCTTGAGACACCGGAGGGGCGCCACCCGGCTCCCCGCGACGAACGCGTCACCGCGGCCGACCCCGGCGGCCCCATCGACCACCAGGATGACGGCGTCCGCGTCCCCCGTGCTGTCCGCGACCATGCGGTTCAGGCGCTCCCCGAGCAGGG
>JBOGVU010000043.1:0-22029 GCA_050692915.1 Actinomycetota bacterium
GTTCTTCCTGGCGTACGGGCTCCTCGAGCACCCGGAGGGGTTCCGCTGGTTCGCCCTGGTCCCGGTGGGGATGGCCGTCCTCCGGCTGGCCACGGCCCTCCTGCTGGCCCGCCGGTGAAGGACTAGTCATCTGGGGCCATCTCCAGAATGGTCCCGGTGGCCGCTCACCGACCCCCGGCCCGGCTCCGATAGACATGCGTATGGAGACCAACGGGGTGGCCAGGGAGTTCTGGAACGAGGTGTTCGACCTCCGTGCCGCGGTCACGGACCCCCGCGACAAGCGGCCGGCGAAGGAGCGCGAGAAGAGGCTGCGCCGGATCACCGCCCCCCGCCCCCCGGGTCGCACCTCCGGCTGAGGCCGTCAGCCGGCGGCCTTGATGATCTCCTCGTCCAGGTCCGGGAACCCCTTCAGGAACTCCAGGCGCTCCAACCGGAACCGGTCCACCAGAGCCCGGTACTCCTCGGTCCGGCCCTCGCGCTCGTAGAGGGTTCGGGGCCGGAGCAGCTCGATGTCGTCGATCCCCGGCACCGACTCCGCCACCTGGTAGCCGAAGTCGTCGTCGTCGGTCCACGAGACCGTGTCCTCGGCGATCGCCTTCACCACGGCCGACGAGTGGGGGATCCTCACCTTCTTCGACCGCTCGTCGCGCTCGGGGCCGCCGACCCGTCCGGTGTTCAGGAGGAACACCTGGATCGGGTGCCCGGCCAGGAGCTGCAGGATCCGATTGCCCTGCTGGCCGTGGCGGAGCGGGAAGAAGGGGTTCGTGCCGGGCACCCGGAGGAACTTCCCCTCCTCGGCCTTGCCGCCGGCCGAGGTGCCGGTGGTCTCTCCCAGCATGAAGTACGCGGCCGCCTGGGCCTGAGACAGCCTGGCCACCGCCGGGATGATGTTCTCGTTCCGGTTCAGGATCAGGAGGTGGTCGACCGCGCCGACCTCGCGCGGATCCTTCCACCGGGCCAGCGCGTCCATGGCGAACACGGCTCGGCCGTTCTTCGTGTACGAGGTCTCGAAGAAGTTCACCTTCCCCGATTCATCCTGGTAGACGTTCTCCAGGTAGGAGTCCGGGCGCACCACGGCGTTGTAGATGTTCGGCTCCAGGTCGGGGTCTAGCGAGAACGTCTTGGCGAAGCAGCCGTTCTCGGTGCCGTACACGCGGCCGCCGGGCATGAGTGCGACGAAGTCGTCCTGGACCGGCAGGGAGTCGTTCTGCGTGGTGAACGTGGTGGTGGTCTTCCCCGTCCCGGAGAGCCCGATGATCAGGAACACCCGCTCCCGGCCGTTCGCCGGCACCACCTTGCATCCGGCGTGGAGCGCCAGGCCGCCCCGGTCGTAGACGATCCGGTTCCACATCCGGAGGCCCCCCTTCTTCGACTCGCCGAAGTAGTCGGAGTTGAGGATCCGGGTCACTCCCCCCTCCAGGTCCACGGCGATGCACCGGTCGTCCGGGTATCCGGGCGCCGGGAGGCCCGGGGTGTAGATCACGTGGACCTCGGGGTCCCCGTGGCCTCTGCCCCGTGGGTAGAACAGCTTCTGCTGCATCCCCGCGATGTTCGCGTTGGCTCGATCGACGGTGAGCCGGGCCCGGGTCCGGAACCCCTCGACGTTCCCGATGTAGCCGTCGATGACGACCATCTCCCGGCCCGCCATGTGCTCGTCCTGGGCTCTGGCGATCCGGTCGTACTCCTCACGGCCGATCGTCTGGCCCGAGGTGATGTCGGGGTCGTCGGTGACGATGAAGGTGCTGCCGGCGCTGCGGGACGTGGCGCTGGTCTGCACGTTCACGTTGCCGAACTCGGTGATCCGGCACCCGGGCATCTCCTCGGAGAACGCCCGCAGCTGCTCCGGCGACGGATTGTCGTGGACGCGCACGGCCTGTACCTCGGGTTCCTCTCGGTCGGGGAAGGTCCAGATTCTACCCCAGCCGCTCCGGGCCCCCCGGGGACCTCAGCGGTCCGTCTCGACCTCGAAGTACAGGCGGACCTGGGTCCGGTACCGCACGACCTGGTTGTCCTCGACCTCGGTCGATGTTCCCAGGACCTCGAGCTTGCTGATGTGGCGGATCGTCCTGGCCGCCTCCCGCAGGGCTTCTCGGGCGGCGTCTCCCCACGACTTCTCCGAGATCCCTTCCAGCTCCATCGTGTTGATGGTGGGCACGTGGGCCTCCTTTCGATGCGTGGATTATGGTGGAAGGCCGACCGCGAGGGAAGGACGAATGGAGCTGAGCGAGCTCGATCTGGTGCGGGGGATCCGTCGGGTGCTCTCCGGCGACGCCCCCGGCGTGGTGGTCGCCGTTGGCGACGACGCCGCGGTGGTCGAGCCGGGGCGGCATCACGGGGTCCTCACCGCCGACATGCTCGTGGAGGGTGTGCACTTCGAGCTCGGGGCCACGTCCCCCCACGACCTCGGGTTCAAGGCGGTGTCGGTCAACGTGTCGGACGTCGCCGCCATGGGCGGAAGCCCGCGGTACGGGCTGATCTGCCTCGGCTTGTCGGGGGGGATCGAGGCCGCCTGGGTGATGGAGCTGTACGGCGGGATGCGCGAGGCGGCCGACGAGTACGGCATGTCGCTCGTGGGAGGGGATACCAGCCGGGCGGACCGGGCCGTGGTGTCCGTCACCGTGTACGGTGAGGTGGCCGAGGGGCGGGCCGTGACCAGGTCCGGCGCGCGGCCCGGAGATGTCCTGGTGGTGACGGGCTCGCTGGGCGGCTCGGCCGGCGGGCTCCGCATCGCCCGGGATGCGGCCCGGCACCGCACAAACCCCCTGTCCACCGACTGGGGCCGAGCGCTGCTCGCGCTCCACGAGCGGCCTCGGGCCCGGGTGGGGGAGGGGCAGGCCCTGGCGGCCGGGGGGGCGAACGCCATGATCGACGTCTCG
The DNA here is from genome assembly GCA_050692915.1 of Actinomycetota bacterium. GTDB lineage: Bacteria > Actinomycetota > UBA4738 > UBA4738 > CALAEC01 > CALAEC01. Next base: position 2,877 of record JBOGVU010000043.1, read on the forward strand.
GACGGGCTGGCCATCGACCTCGGTCGCCTGTGCGAGGAGAGCGGGGTCGCCGCCAGGGTTCGCCTCCCGGACCTGCCGCTGTCCCCCGGGCTGGTCGACCTGGCAGCGGCGGCCGACGACGTGGATCCCCTCGATCTGGCCCTCCACGGCGGCGAGGACTACGAGCTGCTGGTAGCGCTCCCGCCGGGCGCGGTCGAGGAGGCCCGGCGGACCGTCGTGGAGCGCTTCGGGACCCGTCTCACCGAGATCGGCACGATCGTCGAGGGCGTGGGCCTGGTCGCCGAGCTGGGAGACGTCGAGGAGCCCCTCCAGCCCGGAGGATGGGATCACTTTGCCCGGCCCTGAGGTCCCCCGAGCCCTCACCATCGCCGGCTCGGACTCCGGGGGTGGCGCCGGGATCCAGGCCGACCTGAAGACGTTCCAGGCGCTCGGCGTGTGGGGCATGTCCGCCGTCACCGCGGTGACCGTGCAGAACACCAAGGGCGTCGAGGGCTACGAGGAGCTGTCACCTCGGGTCGTCGGTGACCAGATCCGGGCGGTGGTCACCGACATCGGGGTGGACGCGGCCAAGACGGGGATGCTGGCGTCCCGGCCGATCATCGAGGCCGTGGCCGAGGCCCTGTCTGAGCTGCGGGTGCCGAACCTCGTGGTGGACCCCGTGTTCATGTCGAAGCACGGCCATCCGCTGCTCGCGGAGGACGCGGTCGAGGCGCTCCGGACGAGCATCCTCCCGCTGGCCGTCCTGGTGACCCCGAACCTCCCGGAGGCCGCGGGCCTGGTTGGAATGCCTGTCCACGACCGGACGGAGATGGAGGAGGCCGGTCGGGCCATCCTGGCGCTCGGTCCCTCCGCCGTCCTGGTGAAGGGGGGGCATCTGGAGGCCGGGGAGGCCACCGACCTGCTGGTCACCGCTCGGGGCGTGCAGGAGATCACCGCCGAGCGGATCGACACGCCGCACACCCACGGCACGGGATGCGTGCTGAGCGCGGCCATCACCTCCCATCTGGCCCGGGGGGCCGGCCTGGAGGAGGCCGTCCTGCAGGGCAAGTCGTTCGTCACGGCGGCCATCCGGGGCCACCTGGAGATCGGCCAGGGGATCGGGCCGGTCGATCCCTCCTGGGCGATCGGCCCCCGCGGCTAGTCCCGGCGGACCTCGCAGCCCCGGAACACGTCCCTGCCGGGTCCCCCGAGACACCGGTCCCGTCCGGGCCCGCCGTTCAGCACGTCCCTGCCGGGGCCCCCGACCAGCCGGTCCTTCCCCGGGCCGCCCAGGAGGACGTCCTTGCCGCCCTTGGCCCGGAGGATGTCGCTCCCTCGTCGCCCGCACAGGACCTGACGCCAGGGAGCGCCGTTGATGCGATCGCGGGCATCCCCACCCACCAGGTGTTGCCCGGGCTTGCCCCGCCTGCCGGGACAGCGCCGGGGGATCTCGGGCTCCCGCAGGAGGCTGCCGCAGTCAGCCCCGACGCAGCGCTGGAGTGCAGAGACCTCGCGGCTGAGGGCGGGGGCCCAGGGATCGTTCCGGGGGGTTCGGTCCCGATACAGGTTCGTCAGCTGGAACGGGTCCAGGACCAGGTCGTAGTACTCGCGGAAGCGAACGTCGCCGGTGGCCCGGTCGTAGTACTCGATGTACTGGTAGGAGGGCGTTCGGGTGGACGCCCACGGTCCTCGGGCGTTCGGGGCCCAGGATTCCGTGAGGATCTTCTTCCGCGGACCCGGGCCCAGGAGCGAGCGGCCGTCGAGCGGGTACTGCGGATCCGGCTGGATCCCGGCCGCCTCCATGATGGTGGGAACCAGGTCGATGTTCGCCACCGGGGAGCCGTGGGCGGCCCCCGCCGTAACGTGGCCCGGCCACCGCATCAGGAAGGGCACCTTGATGGCCTCGGTGTAGGGCCGGTTCTTCCCCCGGAGGCCGTGCTTGGCCCAGAAGAACCCGTTGTCGGATAGGAAGAACGCCAGGGTGTCCTGCTCCCCGCGGGCCTCCATTTCCTGGAGGATGGTGTCGACCATCTCGTCCACGGCCAGGAGCGTCCGGAGCTGGCGCTCCCGATCGGCCACGGCTTCCTCGTAGGTCCGGGAGGCGTTCTTCACCGACGGTGGCTTGTCGCTCTTGTCTGTCTCGAACACTCCCGGATTGCCGGGCCACGGGGGGAAGGTGGCCGCCGCGTGGCGGGCGGCCGGATCGGCCGGGTCGTGGGGCGCGTAGGGCGTCACCAGCATGAACCAGGGACGGTCGTCGTTCGACTCCCAGTCATCGAGCAGGTCGAGGACGTAGTCGCGGATGAAGTCGGTCGAGTACGTGGGCTCGTTCAGCACCGTGCCGTCCACGTTGAATCGGGCGTTGAAGTAGCCGCTGTCCTCCGGGCGGAGGAGGGCCCACCGGTCGAAGTGCGGGGGGTTCTGCTCGACCGGCCACAGGTTCAGGAACTTCCCGGCCAGCGCGGTCCGGTAGCCGGCCTGGCTCAGGTACCGCTGGATCGTGGAGCCGTGGTCCAGGAGCGCCTGATCGCTGTTGGTCCGGACGTTGTTGTTGTGGTTGAAGCGCCCGGTCATGATCGCCGCCCGCGACGGACAGCACAGGGGGGTGGTGGCGAAGCCCTCGGTGAACGTGGTCCCTCCCTGGCCGAACCACCCGAGGGTCCGGGGCATGTGCTCCATCGTGTCCATGGCCCGCTGGTCGTCGGTGACGATGATCAGCACGTTCGGCCTGGAGCCCTGACCGGCCGCCGGGGCGGGAGCCCCCACCATGGGGATCAGGGTCAGAGCGGCCACCAGGGCGGCGCTGCGGGCGTGACGGAGCACGCGGACCACCCTATCGAGCGGGCACGAAGACGGTCAACCCTGGCAGATCAGACGGCCCGCTGGACCTTGCCGGCCTTCAGGCACTTGGCGCAGGCGTTCACACGCCGAGGGGTGCCGTTCACCACGGCCCGGACCCGCTGGACGTTGGGGTTCCAGCGCCGGTTGGACCGGCGGTGGGAGTGGGAGACCTTCATCCCGAAGCCGGGCCGCCTCCCGCAGATGTCGCACACCGATGCCATGGCTTCGCCAGGGTACCAGACCCTGGTGCGGTCTCCGCTAGGTCCTGGCCGGGACGGCGATGCCCCGCAGGTCCAGGCGCTCCTTGATCCGCTGGCGGAGCAGGCGCTCCAGCGAGCCCTTCCGGGTGGGCCGGACCTCCGCCGTGACCCGCAGGACCATGTCCTTGTCGCCCACGCCCTCCACCCCCAGCACCTCGGGGCCGCTGAAGAAGGAACCCTGGAGGTCCTGGTCCTCCCGGAGCTCGTGGAAGAGCTCCTCGAGCACCCCGCGCACCCGGTCGATGTCCTCGGTGTACGCCACGCTGACGTCCATGATGACCCGGGCCCAGCCGCGGGAGCGGTTCCCGACCATCATGATGTTCCCGTTAGGGATGGTGTGCCGGGTGCCGTCGAACGCCCGCACGTCGGTGGTCCGAAGGTTCAGCTTCTCGACCTTCCCGGTGACCTGCTGGCCCGCGATGGTGACATCGATCACGTCGCCCACCCCGAACTGGTCCTCCAGGAGGATGAAGAACCCCGACAGGAAATCCCGTACCAGGGACTGGGCCCCGAACCCCAGGGCCACGCCGACGATGCCGGCCCCGGCGATCAGCGGACCGAGGTTCAGGTCGAACTCGCCGAGCAGGACCAGGATCGTGAGCGTCCACACCGCGATCCGGACCACGTACGTGACGGCCTGGGTCAGGGTCGCGGCCCGCTGGAGGCCCAGCTCCTGGGTGGTGCTGTCGGCGGCCTCCAGGCGCCGGTGCATCCGGCGGACGGCCAGCCTGGCCAGCACGAGGAGGAGCATGGCGACGGCCAGCACGATGACGATCCGGAGGCCGTGGGAGAGCAGCCACTCGCGGGAGTCGAGCGGGACGTGGTCGGCCAGGATCGGCATCACGCTCGATGTAACCCCTTCCTCCGCCTCAGGGTCAACACGACCACCGCCACCAGGGCGACCGCGGCCGCGGCCAGCGCGACGGGGAGCCGGCCATCACGTTCCTCCTCGCGGGCCGGCGCGCGCGCGGCCCCGGTGCCTGAAGGGGACGGCGCAGCCGTCGAGACGGCCGCGCCGATCGTCACCGGGACCGCGTCGGTGCGGATCGTGTCCACGCCGTCGTGGAGGATGGCCCGGACCTCGTAGTCGCCGGGGGGGAGCGGCGGCACCGGCAGGCGGAGGCGGGCCGCCCCCTCCTCGAACGGCGACCACGGGCTCATTCCTGCCGCCTGCCCGTCACGGAGGAACTCGAGCCGCGCGCTGGCGTCGCCCGACAGCTCCACCCGGGCCCGCAGCGGCCTCCCGATCACCGCCTCCGCCGCGGTCGAGAAGCCGGACGCCTCGAGGAGTGGACCGGGGGCCGGCCCGTGGCGGACCCGGAGCCGCCGGCCGCCGGTGATCACCCACGGTGCCCTGGCGTCCACGGCCGGGTCCAGCTCCGCCCCGGAGGAGGGGACCACCGCGACCCGACTTAGACCCTCGGCCACCAGGATCCGGATGCCGCCGGGGAGGTCCCCGGCCTGGGGCCGGAGGCCCCCGTAGTACGCGGCCAGGATGTCCTCGTACTGGAGGCCTCGCTTCGCCTTCCCGTAGGCCCCCCACTGGACCATGCCGATGCCGTGGCCCCAGCCCCGCCCCTCGAGCACCAGCGACGAGCCTTCCTGGCTCGCGCGGTACCACACGGAGGGGACCGTCTGCGGCAGCCGGTAGCCGTCGGGCTCGGAGGTGGGGTAGCGGTCCGGCGCCAGGCACGACGCCGAGTCGTTCAGCGCGTCACGGAGATCGTCCTTGGAGAGGACCGCCCGGCCACCGCCGGAGATCCGGATGCCCCCGCCGCCCGCGTCCACCGAGGAGATCCGTCCCCCCGGCCACCGTCCCTCCACCTCCAGGAATCGGGCCAGGTCCCCGAACGGGACCTCCACCCGCCACCGGGACAACGGGGAGGCGCCGTCGTCCTCTTCCTCGCTCCCGCGCAGGTAGGGGAGCGCCTCGCTGCCGAACCGGTCCTCGACGTCGAACGTCCTCCCCGGCGAGGTCGACGAGTAGTAGGTGACGGCGGGCTCGCCCCGGTACAGGAGCACCTGGCCGGCGGTCTCCTGCACGGCCCGGACCCACCGATCTCCCCACGGTCCCGCCTCCACCCGCATCCCCACGTACACCTGACATTCGGTGGTGGCGCACAGGTCCCAGTCCCCCGAGGTCTCGGCGAACCGGTACCGGTTGAGGGCGTAGGTGCGGGCCGCCACGACCTGGGCCTTCAGGGCGGCCATAGGCCAGTCTCGGGGCACCTCGGCGATGCCCTTGACGTAGTCCTCGAACGACAGCTCGCTGATCAGGCGGAGGGAACCGTCCTCGGCCTGGGACACCTCGATGGTGCCCCGGTACCGCGCGTGGAGCAGGGGCTGGTACGGCTCCACGCAGCTCGACGACACGGGAGGGTACTCCCCGTGCACCAGCACGGACTCGCCCACCGGGGTGGTGAACCGCACCCGGGAGGGCGCTTGCGCGGTCGCCGGCGAGAGCGGTCCGATCGCCAGGACCACCGCCGTGACCAGGGCGAAGACACGCGGCGCGGACATGGAATCCAACGTAGCAGACGCCTCAGAGGACCTTGCGGATCTCACTCCGGAGGCTCTCGGCGTCGATGGTCCCGGTCCGCTCGAAGGCGAGCTCGCCGCGGCGGTCGTACACGAGGGTGATCGGCTGGCCCACGTACCCGAGAGCGTCGCGAACGGCACCGGTCGGATCGAACACGCTCGGGTACGGCCAGTCGAACCGGCGGATGAAGTCCCGTGCCGGCTCGCGGGCGTCCAGGATGTCGACTCCGAGGAACTGCACCCGTCCCTCGTACTCGCGGGCCACCGCGGCCAGGTCCGGGGCCTCCTCGATGCACGGGCCGCACCAGGAGCCCCAGAAGTTCACCACCACCGGCGATCCCCGCAGCTCCGCGAGGATGGCCTCGTAGCCGGCCGGGTCGATCTGGGGCAGGGCTAACCGGTCGGTGGGGAGCATGGCCCCCGGCCCCTCCGAGCGATCGGCGCACCCGGCCAGGAGCACGAGCGCGGTGATCACGGCCCCCAGCCGCTGTCGCATGGTTCGATCGTATCCCCCCGTCGAGCCAAACCCGGTGGGAGAATCCGGGCATGCCCCCGGAAACCGTCGGGGCCGCGTGAGCGGCGCCCTGGCGCCCTCCGCGCCGGTGGTCTCGCTGGGCGGGTGGGCCCGCCGGTACGCGAAGCCCCTCGGCTCGCTCGGCGTGGACACCGTGACGGACCTGGTCCATCACTATCCCCGCCGGTACATCGACCGGTCCGCGGTGACGAAGATGGGGGACCTCCGGATCGGGCAGGAGGCCACGTTCATCGGCACCGTCCGCCGGGTCCGCACGCAGTACACGCGGCGCCGACAGCCCATCGTCACCGTGACGGTGTTCGACGGGACCGGGTACGTCGACCTGTCGTGGTTCAACCAGGCCTGGCCGGCCCGGCGACACAGCGAGGGCCAGGAGGTGGCGGTCTCCGGGAAGGTGACGGCGTTCCGCGGCCGGCTCCGGGTCCAGAACCCCGCCGTCGAGGTCCTCACCGGGGGCGACGCCGACCAGGTCCACACCGGGCGGATCGTCCCCGTCCACCCGGCCGGCGAGGGTGTGTCCACCGGGGTGATCCGGCGGCTGGTGCACGAGGCACTGCGCCGGCTCCCGCCTATGCCCGACCCGATCCCCGAGGACGTTCGCGAGCGTCAGGGCCTGCCGCCCCTCCCCGATGCCGTGCGCCACATCCACTTCCCGGAGACCGCGGACGATGAGCGGCGGGCCCGGGACCGACTGAAGTTCGACGAGCTGTTCTTCCTCGAGCTCGGGGTTGCTTTCCGGAAGCACCGGGTCGAGGAGGCGACCGAGGGCGTGGCGCACGACCGCGGGGGTGACCTGGCGCTCCGGTTCGTCGAGGCGCTGCCGTTCGAGCTCACGGCCGCGCAGCGCCGGGCGATCGACGAGATCGGGTCGGACATGGAGCGGCCTCGGCCGATGAACCGGCTCCTCCAGGGCGACGTCGGTTCGGGGAAGACGGTCGTGGCCCTGTCCGCGTGCCTGGTGGCGGTCCAGTCCGGGCACCAGGCCGCGATCATGGCCCCCACCGAGGTCCTGGCGGGCCAGCACTTCCGGACCGTCGAGGCGCTCCTCGGATCGATCGGGGGGCGACGGACGGGCGGCCCGGGCGACGGACCCCAGGCCTCGCTCCTGGATGCCGAGGCGAACGGCCCCGCGTACGCCCTGTTGACCTCGGCGGTGACCGGGAAGGAGCGGGAGCGCGTGCTCGAGGGGGTGGCCTCTGGGGACGTGGACGTGCTGGTGGGGACGCACGCGTTGGTGCAGGAGGCCGTGGAGTTCGCCGATCTCTCGCTCGTGGTGGTCGACGAGCAGCACCGGTTCGGGCTCCACCAGCGGATCGCGCTGAAGGAGAAGGGCGCCCATCCGGACGTCCTCATCATGACGGCCACCCCCATCCCCCGGACCCTGGCCCTCACGTACTACGGTGACCTCGACGTCTCCGTCCTCGACGAGCTGCCAGCGGGCCGCCGCCCCATCGCCACCCGGATCGCCCGTACCCCCGGTGAGCGAAGGAAGGCGTACGACCTGGTGCGGCGGCAGGTCGGCCAGGGGCGGCAGGCGTTCGTGGTGTGCGCGGCCATCGACGAGGAGAACCGCCTCGAGGTGCGCGCGGCCGAGAAGGAGGCCGAGCGCCTTCGGACCGAGGTGTTCCCGGATCTGCGGATCGCCCTCCTGCACGGACGGATGCGGCCGAGGGAGAAGGACGCCCGCATGGAGGCCTTCAGGGCCGGGGACGCCGACGTGCTGATCTCCACGACCGTGATCGAGGTCGGCGTGGACGTCCCGAACGCCACCGTGATGCTCGTCGAGAACGCGGAGCGGTTCGGGCTGGCCCAGCTGCACCAGCTTCGAGGCCGGATCGGCCGGGCGGAGCACGACTCCACGTGCGTGCTCTTCGACGAGTCGGCGCCCGAGAACGAAGACGCCAAGCAGCGGCTGGCGGCGATGGTCCGGACCACGGACGGGTTCGAGCTGGCCGACGAGGATCTCCGGCTGCGCGGCGAGGGGACGCTGTTCGACATCCGTCAGTCGGGCCTCCCCGACCTCAGGCTGGCCCGGCTGGCCGAGGATACCGACCTGGTCCGCCGGGCCCGGGAGGAGGCGTTCGCGCTGATCGGGTCCGATCCGGAGCTGGCCGCACACCCGGACCTCCGGGCGGAGATGGAGCGGCGGTTCGCCGACTCGATCGACTGGCTGTTCCACTCGTGAAGGCCCATCCGATCTTCGCCCGGGTGTGGGATCACGTGGTCCGCCTGGGGGGCCGAACCGAGCGGGACAACCGGAGGGAGCTCGTCCGTGGCCTCGACGGGATGGTCCTCGAGATCGGCGCCGGCACCGGCCTGAACCTGGCCCTGTACGAGCCGGGGGTCACGGTCGTCGTGGTGGAGCCCGAGCCGAATATGGTCCGCACGGCGGCCGGACGGGCCCGCCGGGCCGCGGCGTCGGCCGCGGTGGTCCGGGGCGTGGCGGAGCACCTCCCGTTCCGGGAGGAGACGTTCGACGCCGTGGTGGCCTGCTACGTGCTGTGCTCGGTTGACGACCCGCTCCGGGCGCTGGCCGAGCTCCGCCGTGTGCTCCGTCCGGGCGGCGAGGTCCGAGTGTACGAGCACGTCCGCTCGCCAGGGGTGTGGGCGGCTCGGATGCAGGACCTGGTCACACCGCTGTGGCACCGCTGTGGCTGCAATTGCCATCCGAACCGCGACACGGTGGCGGCGCTCCGGGAAGCCGGTTTCGAGGTCGAGGTCCGCCCCGCGTCGTACGGGCCCCCCACGCCGGTCCGGCCCCACGTCCTCGGGGTGGCCCGGCCCGGGCCATGAGGATCATCGCCGGCACCGCCAGGGGGACCCGCCTGGCCCGGGTTCCCCGAGGAACCAGGCCGTTGTCCGACCGGGCCAGGGAGGGCCTGTTCTCCAGCCTGGGTCACAGAGTGGAGGGGGCCCGGTGCGCCGACCTGTTCGCCGGGACGGGGGCCATGGGGATCGAGGCCCTGTCGAGAGGCGCGACGTCCTGCCTGTTCGTCGACTCGGGGTCGGCGGCCATCCGGGCGATCCGGGAGAACCTGGAGCGGACCGGGCTGGGGGACCGGGCCACTGTGGTCCGGGGGGACGTCATGGCCGCCCTGGACCGGGACCCAGCAAGGCTCGACCTGGCCCTGCTCGATCCCCCCTACGCTCATCCCCACGAGGCGGTCCGAGAGGTACTGACGCGAATGGCCGCATCGGTCGCCCCCGGGGCCGTCGTCGCCCTCACCAGGCCGAAGGCGGATTCCACCGATGTCATTCCAGTACACTGGGCCGTCGTCAGGATCCTGACCTACGGAGACACCCGGATCCTCGTCCTCCAGGAGGCGGCGTGACGCTGACGGCCCTGTGCCCGGGCACCTTCGACCCGGTGACCAACGGACACGTGGACATCGTGCAGCGGGCGGCGGCGCTCTTCGACCGGGTCGTGATAGCGGTGGTGGAGAACCCCGGCAAGGAGCCGCTGTTCTCGGTGGCCGAGCGGGTGGAGATGCTCCGGGAGGCCCTGTCGGGCCTCGGCAACGTGGAGGTGGAGTCGTTCTCGGGGCTCTTGGTGGATCACGCCAGGAGCCGGGGCGTCGGGGTCATCGTGAAGGGGCTCCGGGCCGTGTCGGACTTCGACTACGAGCTGCAGATGGCGCAGATGAACAGGCATCTGGGTGAGGTGGAGACGTGCTTCGTTCCCACCAGCCCACGCTGGTCGTACCTGTCGTCCTCGCTGGTGAAGGAGGTCGCGGGGTACGGAGGCGACGTGTCGGGGCTGGTGCCCGACCATGTGCTGAGCCGGCTCAAGGAGAAGATGGCGTAGATGGACATCGCCGGACGGATCCAGCAGCTCGAGGAGCTGATCATGGAGGCGAAGTCGATGCCGCTGTCCACCTCGGTGCTGGTGAACCGGGAGGAGGCCCTGGAGCTGGTGCAGGAGATGCGGGCGGCCCTCCCCGAGGAGGTCAAGCAGGCCCGGTGGGTGGTGAAGGACCGGGAGCAGCTCCTGAGCAAGGCCCGGAAGGACGCCGAGGGCATCATCCAGGAAGCCCTGGAGGAGCAGTCGAAGCTGGTGACCCAGGAGGAGGTCGTCAAGCAGTCGGTCAAGGAGGCGGAGCGGGTCCTCGAGGATGCACGGGCCCAGGCCCGGCAGATCCGCAACGAGGCCGAGGACTACATGGACCAGAAGCTGGCGGCCTTCGAAGCCACGCTCACCCGGGCCCTCGAGCAGATCGCCGAGATCCGGCAGGCCCAGGAGGGCCAGCTCTCACGGATCCAGGACCAGATCGGCAAGACGCTCCAGCAGGTGGGGCGGGGGCGGGAGCGTCTGCGGGGATCCACGCTCGCCGAGGAGCACCTGGCCGAGGAGGGCCCGGAGGAGGCCACCTGATGGTGCTCCTCGATGTCCGGGACCTCCTGGTCGATCCGGGTGCCGCCCGCAGGGTCACCCTCGAGGAGCGGTTCGAAGAGCTCGGCACGGAGCTGGCCCAGGTGCCCGGCGAACAGCCGGTGCGGATGGACGTCCTCCTGGAGTCGGTGGTCGAAGGCATCGAGGTCTCCGGGCCGTTGTCGGGCCGGGTCGCGTACCGGTGCGCCAGGTGTCTGAAGGCGTTCGATCGCGACTTCCGGCTCGAGGTCCGGGAGCTGTTCGCGGCCGAGGCCGCCGATGATGACGACGAGTACCCGATCACCGAGGGCCACATCGACCTGGAGCCGATGGTCAGGGACACCGTGGTCCTGTCGATGCCTTTCTCCCCGCTGTGCCGGGAGGACTGCCTGGGCCTGTGCGAGCGATGCGGCGGCGACCGCAACCTCGGTGAGTGCACGTGCGGACCAGAGGTCGATCCGCGGTGGACGATCCTGGACGAGCTGAAGCTGGACGACTGAAGGAAGGGACCGATGGCCGTACCGAAGCGGAAGACGAGCAGGTCGAGGCGGGACGCGCGGCGAGCGCAGTGGAAGGGAAGCCCGCCGACGTACAGCGAGTGCCCGCAATGTCACCAGCCGAAGCTCCCCCACCGGGTGTGCGGGAACTGCGGCTACTACGGAGGGCGCCAGGCGGTGGAGGTTGAGGTCGAGTAGGAGGCCCCGGACCCGCGGACGCTCCAGCCCGTTAGAGCGGGTCCTGGGGATCAGGTTCAAGAACCGGGCCATCCGGGAGTCGTCGCTCACCCACCGCTCCTTCGCCTTCGAGCGGAACGCCGCCGAGACGAACGAGCGACTGGAGTTCCTGGGCGACGCGGTCCTGGGTCTGGTGGTCACCGACCTGGCCTACCGGCGGTTCCCCGACATGCCGGAGGGGGAGCTGGCGAAGCTCCGGGCGGCCACGGTGAACATGCTGACGCTCGCCGACGTGGCCAGGGAGCTCGACCTCGGCTCAGCCATCCTCCTCGGCAAGGGGGAGGAGCAGTCCGGCGGCCGGGACAAGACCTCGATCCTGGCCGACGCGTTGGAGGCCGTGCTCGGAGGGGTGTACGTGGACCGGGGGCTGGACGCCGCCCGGGACCTCATCGAGCGGCTGTTCTGGCCCCGGATGGAGGCGTACGTCCGCGGCGAGGGCGATCGGGACCACAAGACGGCCCTCCAGGAGCTGGCCGCCCAGGACGTGGGCCAGGTCCCGCAGTACCGGGTGGAGCAGAAAGGCCCGGATCACGCCAAGGAGTTCACGGCCACGGTGCTCATCGCGGGGGAGCGGTACGGCCGGGGCCGGGGGCGATCGAAGAAGGAGGCCGAGCAGCGGGCCGCCCGTCAGGCCTATGAGCGCCTGGTCGCCGAAGGGCCGTCCGAGGAAGCCGGGGAGGCGTAGATGGAGCTGCCCGAGGTCGAGGTCGTCCGGCGGGACCTCGAGAAGGACGTGGTGGGCCGCCGGGTTGCAGAGGTCGAGGTCCGCCGGATGAAGAACTCGAAGCGGGTCATCCGGCGGCACAAGACGCCCAAGGAGTTCCGCGACCGGCTGAAGGGCCACCGGTTCACCAAGGCCGACCGGAAGGGCAAGTACATCCTCCTCCACCTCGACGACGGGAACGTGCTCGTGGTGCACTTCGGCATGACGGGCCGGTTCCTCCGGGGGAACAAACGGATGCCCCTCGACAACCACACCCACGTGATCATCACGTTCCAGCAGGGCGGCGATCTCCGGTTCGTCGATCCCCGGACGTTCGGTGAGATGTTCGTCCGACCGCTCGACGAGCTCGGCCGGGTCAAGGAGCTCGCGCACCTGGCAATCGACCCGCTGGAGTCAACGTTCACCTGGCAGCAGTTCTCCAACGTCCTGGCCCGCCGGGCCACCAAGCTGAAGCCGCTGCTCATGGACCAGCAGTTCGTCTCTGGTCTGGGGAACATCTACTCCGACGAGGTGTCGTTCGCCGCTGGGCTCCGCCACGACCGGAACTCGGCCGAGCTCTCGGCGCAGGAGGTCCGGCGGCTGTACCGGGGCATCCAGGAGGTCGTGCAGGAGGCCATCCGGTTCCGGGGGACCACGCTCGCCGACGAGGCGTACGTCGACATCTACGGCAAGCCGGGGGAGTACCAGGGCGAGCTGAAGGTCTACGGCCGTCGGAGCGAGCCGTGCCGGCGGTGCCGCACCCCGATCGAGGTCGTGAAGTACTCGGGCAGGAACTCCTTCTTCTGCCCCCAGTGCCAGAGCTGACCGACGCCCTATCCTCCTGCCATGGTTCGGCGGCACGTGTTCGTCTCCGGGAACGTGCAGGGCGTGTTCTTCCGGTACGAGGCCCGGGAGCGGGCCCGGTCGCGGGGGCTGTCCGGGTGGGTACGGAACCTCCCCGACGGGCGGGTCGAGGCGGTGTTCGAAGGGCCCGAGGACGCCGTCGATGCCATGGTCGAGTGGTGCCGAGAGGGCCCCCGCGGCGCGGAGGTCACCGACGTCGAGGCGGTCGCCGAGGACCCCGAGGGGCTCGAGGGCTTCGACGTCCGCCACTGATCCCCGCCGCTTCCGGGACTCACGGCCGGACCGCTGGTAGCATCGCGCCGGATGTTCCTTCGCTCGCTCGCCATCCGAGGGTTCAAGTCCTTCGCGGAGAAGACCGTCCTCGAGTTCGCCCCCGGCGTGAGCGTGATCGTGGGCCCGAACGGCTCGGGGAAGTCGAACCTCGTTGACGCCATCGCCTGGGTCCTCGGCGAACAGGGCCCCCGGGCCCTGCGCGGCGGGCAGATGGCCGACGTGATCTTCGCCGGCTCCCCGGCCCGCCCGGCCCTGGGGCTGGCCGAGGTGACGCTGGTGATCGACAACGAGGCCGGCCTCATCCCGGTTCCGGACTCGGAGATCGAGGTGGGCCGGGTCGTGTACCGATCCGGCGACTCGCAGTACCTGGTCGGTGGGAAGGGCGCCCGGCTCCTCGACATCCAGGAGCTCCTGTCGGACACGGGCATCGGCCGGGCCCTCCACACAGTGGTGGGGCAGGGTCAGCTCGAGGATGTGCTGATCTCCCGGCCGGAGGACCGTCGGCAGTTCATCGAGGAGGCCGCCGGGATCGCCAAGCACCGCCGCCGCAAGGACCGGGCCGTCCGCAAGCTCGCCGGGCTCGATCAGGACCTCCTTCGGCTCCAGGACGTCATGGCGGAGCTGAAGCGCCGGCTCCGGCCGCTGAAGCAGCAGGCCGAGGCGGCCTCGAAGTACGAGGGGCTCCAGCGGGAGGCGGACTCCCTGGCCCGCCATCTGGCCGCGGCGCACCTCCGGGACCTGTTCGCGGAGCGTGATAGGGGCCTCCCGGGATGGGAGGAGGGCCGGTCCCGGCGGTCGGAGGCCGAGGAGCGGCTGCGGGCACTGGATGCGGAGATCGCGTCCCTCACCGAGCGGCTGGCGCAGGCAGAGCGGAGCCTCTCCGACGCGGAGGCCGGCGAGGCCGAGATCGCTCGGGACCGGGTCACGGCCGAGGGCGCCCTCCGGGAAGCCGTCCGCGCCGAGGGGGAGGCCCGGGCCCGCCTGGCCGAGGAGGCCGGCCGGTCCGGCCGGCTGTTCGCCATCGAGGAGGACACCCGCTCGTTGGAGCGGGACCTGGCCGAGACCGCGGCGACTCTGGAGGAGAAGGAGGCGTCGCTGCGCCAGGCCGAGGTGGCCTTCGCGGAGGCCGATCATCGTCGCCGGGACGCGGAGGAGGATCGGCGGCTGGTGCGGGAGCGGGCCTCGGTCCGGAGAGCCGAGGTGCTCACCCTCCGCCGGTCGCTGGAGATGTCGCGATCGGAGCAGGACCGGCTGACCGCGGCCCTGGAGGAGGTTCGCCATCGCCAGGCCGAGGCGCAGCGCGAGCGCGACGACCTCGAGGAGGAGGTCGAGCGGCTCGACGCCCGGTCCACGCCGGGTTCGGACCGGCTGGCCAGGCTCCAGCGCGAGTCGGACCGGCTCGGCTCTGAGGCGGAGGCCCTGGAAGGTCGCCGGCGCCAGCTCGAGGCCACGCGCCAGGCTGTCCAGGCTCGCCGGGAGGCGCTGGCGGACACGCCGGGCCGGCGGTTCCTGCGGAAGGGGCGAGGCGGGGCGGTCGGGCTGCTCACGGAGCTGCTCCGCGTCGACGGCGGGTACGAGAAGGCCGTGGCCGCCGCGCTGGGGCCGCTGGCCGATGCGGTCGTGTACGCGGATCACGCCCAGGCCGTGGGGGACGCGCTCGAGGCCGCCGGGGCCACGCTGGCAGTGGCCGACGAGGACCACGGCCGGGGATTCGTGCTCCCGGGCGAGCGGGCACTCCTCTCCGTGGTCCATCCGGACCGCCGGGCCGCGGCCGCGGTGGCCGCGGCGCTCCGACACGTCTACCTGGCGAAGGACCGCGACGACGCGCTGGCGAAGCACCGCCGGCATCCGGGCGCGTCGTTCGTGACCCCCGAGGGCGTCCTGGTGGGGCCGGCCGTGGTCCGGACGGCCCCAGCACCGAGCGAGGAGGAGGTCGGGCTCCGCAAGCGCGAGGTGGCGGTGGACCGCGACCTGGCCAAGGTCGGACGGGAGCTCGCCGACAAGCGGCGGGCCCTGGCCCGGGCGGCCGGAGAGCGGGCCAGCGTGGAGGAGGCCCTGCGGCGAGCCGACGCGCTCATCACCGCCGCCGCCGATCGGATGGCTCGGATGGATGGCGACCTGGCGGCGCTCCGCAGGGAGCGTGAGGCCCTGGAGCACCGCCTGGGCGGGATCCAGGAGCACGTCGGCTCGGCCACCGAGGCGATCGGCGAGGGGGCCGAGGACGCGGAGCCGGACCTCGAGGATCTCCCGCCTCCCCCGGAGTCGCCCGTCGCCCTCCGGGTAGAGGTCGAGGCCCTGGGGCGGGAGCGCCGTCGCCTGGAAGAGGCCCTGGCCGGCCGGCGGGATGAGGCCCGGCGGCTCCGGGAGCGCGATCCCGACGTGCTTCGGGTCGAGATGGAGCGGGCCGGGGTCGTCCGCGAGGAGGCCGAGTCCGCGCTCCGGGAGGCCGAGCGGCGGGCTGCCGGGGCCACGGTCCGGCGGGAGGAGGTCGCCGGGACCGTGTCCGAGCTCCGCGCTGCCGAGACCACCGCCAACCGCTCCTGGCGGGAGGCGGCCGAGTCACTCCAGCGCCTCCGGGACGAGTACGAGGAGCAGGAGCAGGCCCGCCGGGACATCGACCGGCGGGTGACCGAGGCCGAGCGGGTCCTCCGGGACGGCCACGGCGGCGACCCGGCGGAGGCCGTGGCCGAGCTGGCCGAGGACGACACGGTGGCCACGCTCCGGAAGCGGTCCGACCTGGTGGCCCGGCGGATGGGGCTGCTCGGCAGGGTGAACCTGGTGGCCGCCGAGGAGTACCGGGAGCTCCAGGAGCGACACGACTTCATGCGTCGGGAGATCGACGACGTTCACGCCGCCAGACGCGACCTCCAGCAGGTCGTCCGGGAGGTGGACCGCAAGGTCGTGGAGATCTTCGACACGGCGTTCAGCGACGTGGCCCAGGAGTTCACCGCCCTGTTCTCCCAGCTGTTCCCCGGCGGGGAGGGCAGGATCACGCTGACCGACCCCGACGACCTGCTGGGCTCGGGGGTCGAGATCGAGGCCCGACCCGGCCGGAAGCGGGTGAAGCGCCTGTCGCTCCTGTCCGGTGGCGAGCGGGCCCTGACCGCGCTGGGGTTCCTGTTCGCGATCTTCCGAGCCCGCCCCTCGCCCTTCTACCTGCTCGACGAGGTCGAGGCCGCCCTGGACGACATCAACCTCCACCGGTTCCTCGAGCTGATCAAGGGGTTCGCCGGGACGTCCCAGGTGATCCTGGTCACCCACCAGAAGCGGACCATGGAGGCCGCCGACATCCTGTACGGCGTGTCGATGGGGAAGGACGGTGCCTCCCGGGTCATCGCCCAGCGGGTGTCCGAGGCCGCACCGGGCACGGCTCGGGTATAACGGTCCCCGCGATGCCGAGCGGCGTTGGACTCGAGCTGATCCTCGTCTTCGTCCTGCTGGCCCTGCTCGCGGTCGCCGTGGTGATCGGTCGGCGGCTCCGGGAGCGGCCCATCCCCGCCGAGCCACGCCGGCGGCGAGAGGGCCTCGCCGACCGCGTCCGGAAGCTTGCCGGGAAGGACCGCCTGTCCGACGAGGACTGGCGGTGGCTCGAGGAGGGACTGGTCCGCGTCGACGCCGGGGCGAAGGCCGCCGCCGAGGTCGTCACCCGGGCCAGGGAGCGGTACACGTCCGGCCTGGACCCTCGGGGCGTTCTCGCCGAGGAGGTCGCCGGGATCTTCCAGGGCGACCCGGGGTTCGCGCTTCCCGACGGGCTCGGGGTCGTGCTCGTGGTGGGGGTGAACGGCAGCGGCAAAACCACCTCGATCGGCAAGTTGGCCCACCGGCTGGTGGGTGAAGGCAGGAGCGTGGCCGTGGCGAACAGCGACACGTTCCGGGCCGCGGCCGGAGAGCAGGTGGCCGAGTGGGCCAGGCGCGCCGGGGCCGATCTGGTGGCCCAAGAGCGCGGGGCGGATCCGGGCGCGGTGGCCTTCGACGCGGTCGAGGCGGCCCGGGCCCGGAACCGCGACGTCCTGATCGTGGACACCGCCGGCCGGGTCCACTCGAAGCAACCGCTGATGGACGAGCTCTCCAAGGTGAAGCGGGTGTTGGAGAAGGCCGCGGGGAGAGCCCCGGACGAGGTCCTCCTGGTCATCGACGCCACCACCGGGCAGAACGGCCTGGCCCAGGCCGGGGCCTTCGCCGAGGCGGTCGGGGTGACCGGCGTGGTCCTGACGAAGATGGACGGCACGGCCCGGGGCGGGATCGTGCTATCGGTGCGCGAGGACCTGGGCCTGCCCGTGAAGTTCGTGGCCACCGGGGAGAAGCTCGAGGATCTCCATCCTTTCGACCCCAGGTCGTTCGCGGACGCCCTGGTCCGCGGCTGACCACGCCCGCGTCCGCGCGGAGTCGCCCCCGGAGCGGTCGATACACTGGCTCCGATGTTCGAGCAGCTCACCGAGCGCTTCGGCGCCGTGTTCAAGAAGCTCCGGTCGCGGGGCAAGCTCCACCCCAAGCAGGTGGGCGCCGCACTCGAGGACATCCGGGCCGCCCTCCTCGAGGCCGATGTCGCCGTTGAGGTGGCCGATGCGTTCCTCGAGCGGGTCCGTGCCCGGGCGGTCGGCGAGGAGGTCATGCGGTCGGTCACCCCCGGGCAGCAGGTCGTCAAGATCGTCAGCGAGGAGCTGACCGAAACGCTCGGGGGCACGCACCGGCCGTTCGTGGTGCCCTCCGGAGACCCGGCCGTGGTGATGATGGCCGGCCTCCAGGGCTCCGGGAAGACCACGGCGTGCGCGAAGCTCGCCCTCCACCTCCGGGAGAAGGGTCGTCGGCCGCTCCTGGCCGCGGCGGACCTGCAGCGACCGGCCGCGATCGAGCAGCTGGTGACCCTCGGCGCGGAGATCGACGTGCCCGTCGTCTCCGAGGGCCGGGACGCGGTGAAGGTGGCCAGGGCCGCCATGAAGCGGGCCTCCAGGGACGACCGCGACGTGCTCATCGTGGACACCGCGGGCCGGCTCCACGTGGACCCCGAGATGATGCGGGAGGCCGGCCGGGTCCGGGCCGCCATGAAGCCGGACCACGTCCTCATGGCCGTGGACGCCACCGTCGGCCAGGACGCCGTTCGCCAGGCTCGTGCCTTCATGGACGAGGTGGACCTGACCGGGTTCGTGATCACCAAGCTCGACGGCGACGCCCGCGGGGGCGCCGCCCTCTCGGTGACCCAGGTCACCGGCCGGCCGGTGTTCTTCGCCGGGGTGGGGGAGAAGCCGAGCGACCTCGAGCCGTTCCATCCCGACCGGATGGCCTCCCGGATCCTGGGGATGGGCGATGTCCTGACCCTCGTGGAGAGGGCCGAGCAGGCCATGGACCAGGAGGAAGCCACCAAGGCGGCCGAACGGATGATGCGGGACCGGTTCACGCTGGAGGACTTCCTGTCCCAGCTCCGAGAGGTCCGCAAGCTGGGGCCGCTGCAAGACCTCCTGGGGATGCTGCCGGGTGGAGCACAGCTGGCTTCGAACGTGGAGGTGGACGAGCGGCAGGTCGGTCGGGCCGAGGCCATCATCTCCTCGATGACCCTGGAGGAGCGGCGCAACCCCGCTATCATCAGCGGCAGCCGCCGGGCCAGGATCGCCGGTGGCAGCGGGACCTCGGTCGGCGACGTGAACGCCCTGCTGAAGCAGTTCGACGAGGCGAGGAAGATGATGAAGCGGTTGACCGGGGGCCGGCTCCCGAAGCTCCCCGGGATGCCCAGGATCCCCGGGACGTAGAGGAGTCAGGGATGGTCAAGATCAGGCTGATGCGGATGGGGAAGCGGAAGGAGCCGTACTACCGCGTGGTGGTGGCAGACTCGCGGAGCCCTCGCGACGGCCGGTTCATCGAGAACATCGGCCGGTACCACCCCCGCGCGCACCCCTCGGTTATCGAGATCGACGAGGAGCGGGCCCTCCACTGGCTCAAGAACGGGGCCCAGCCCAGCGACCCGGTCCGGGTCCTCCTCCAGAAGACCGGGATCTGGTCGAGCTTCACCGGCGAAGCCCCCCCACCCCCGTTCGACGCCGCTTCCGCCGATGAGCCCTCCTC